>DASXIC010000154.1:0-10264 GCA_036498205.1 Chthoniobacterales bacterium
AGGCCACCTCTTTCTTAAGCCGGAGAATCAGGCCGGTCGCCGCGACCAAACGGTCGCCTGGTTCGACAAATACCTGAAGTAGCTCCTACTTTGCTACTTTGCTACTTTGCTACTTTCCTACTTCCTAATTCTTAATTCTTAATTCTTAGCTGCTCAGGCATAGATCAAATGCCGGGCGATCTTGGCGTCTACTGTTTCTTCCAGATACCCAACCGTGAACGGTTTGGTAATATAGTCCACGGCTCCGAGCATTAACGCTCTTTCGACGCTCTCAAAATCATTGTTGCCGGTGACCATGATGATTTTTGTGCTCGGGCTGATCTCGCTCGCTCGGGCGAGAACATCGAAGCCATCGAGCCTGGAACGCAAATTGATATCCAGGAGCATACCCTCGGGCTGCAGTTCCTCGAGCAACCGCAACGCTTCGCCAGGCGTGGTGGCCGTCAAAACATCCCCCTCGAAATGCTCTTCAAAATGTTCCTGCAACAACTGGCAGAGATCCGGCTCGTCATCGACGATCAACAATTTCATGCCGCAGGAGACAGGTTCAACAATGCTGCTTCCTTGATCAGTTTGCGGTAGGAACGGTGTTCGCGGTCTGCCGGCCGCAGGCCGAGACGTCGCGCCAGGGCGCTGATTTTTCCAGGCGAGCCTTCGATTTCGACAAACCAACCCGTGCTCGGAATGTGATCAAGACAAACCGGCATTCCTTCCAGTCGATACTCTTCACGGCGTTTGGAGTAAGTCTCTTTGACGCGGAAATCGAGCAGTTCAAGAATGCGCTTGGCCGCCTGGTATTCGACGGCAGTTTCCACTTCCATCCGGGTTTTTTGATGGCTGTTCCGGCGAGGCCCCTTAAGAGTTAGCACCGCGATTTTTCCGCCATGGCAGCGGAGGCGAAGTTTCAGGCCCTGCCGGCCAAGGCGATCGTCGTGATCAAAAAGTTCGTTGCGTTCAAAGCCGGTGGCATGGATCTCGGCGCCAAGCTTCAGAAGGCGTTTGCGAATCGTGTCGACGTTGCCGACCCGATACTTCTGTTCGCGCTCGACGCTATCGCGTGAAACGTGCTGCTCGAACTGGCGGGTCAAATATTTTTCGAGCTTGCTCGCGCCCATGAGGTCGCGGTCCAGTTAGCCACCGCGCAGAAGGTTGTCAAGCGCCCCACGTTTCCTACCTCTCTTTTTCGCCCCAAACCGATTGCGGACATCTGCCGGATCGTGTTCTGCCGGCGTCCCACCCTTTACGAATCATCCTGTCTCTTAAGTCCAACTTCTGCCTTCCTAATTTTGCGGCTATTGCCAGTCCGTCTCGGACCTATTTGCCGATGAGAATGAAGATGCCCGCGGCCAATGCCACGATATAAAGCAGGAAGATGGCTGGACCGATGTTCAAACCAAACCCTAACAAACCATCCACGATCAAGTAAATGGCGAGCAAAATCATGCCGATGTTTTTGGTCAATCTCATGCTCTCGATCTTGGAGATAGCGCCCTGAACTGACAACCGAGAATCGCGGCCCATTGACCGAACAAAGACACTGTTGGATTACTTAACCTTCCTCCGCCGATTGGCGCTCGCACCGGGCTTGATGATTCCCTTTAATCGCCGCTGTACTCGATCTTCACGATCGTCGCGGTGCGGCCATCTTCCAGCTTGACCTTATCGCCCAGCTCCGCGGCAAGAAATGCTTTGCCGAGGGGCGAAATCCAACTGACGGCATCGGGATAGAACCCCAGCTCATCCACGCCAACGACAGTATATGTCTGAATATGACCGTTCTGTTTCGTCGTAACCATCGCCCCGAAAGCAATACTGGTGGACGTCTTCTCTGGCGGTTCGACCACTGTTGCCGATGCAAGCACGGCTTCCAACTCCGCAATCCGCGCGGGTTCGGAGTTCGCGCGCCGCAATTCATTCAGTTCCGCACCGAGCCGACGCGCACCACGCGCCGTGATGTAGTTTGTCGCCCCCGGCGGCAAGCCCGATATCGAACGCACTCGCCCCGATCGCTCCGGAGGATCGACATCTTCGCGGATAAACGCTCTACTCATTGAGAAAAGCGGGTCTGATAAAAAACCGCGATAGATTGCCAAAATTCTATCGCTGATTCTTTTTCGTAAAGTGGACGCTCAACCATATGCTTATGGCAACCACGCCCGCGAAGAACACAACAAGAACTGCATAATCACCGCTCCAGACTTTTTCGATTCGAACCAGGATATAGCCCACCAGCAGATTGAACAGCGCCCAGGCAACGTTGATCGTCGGCGATGACAATCCTTTTCCGGGAGGGCGAGCGAATGGGGTTGGAAAACGGTCACCGGAAATGCCATGCACGAAATGCGGTACGGCATTCGCGAGAAAGATCCCGGCAAAGAAACAAGCGATGTAGTCATACCAATTCATGATGATTTCCCTTTCGATTCATCTATCTGCGCTCCGATCGGTCGCCCTTGAAATATACAGAGTTGACGGAACAAACCTATTCGCTCACTTCCGTCATGAATTCCTCGCGCCGGAATCCCACTTGCAAAGTGGCAGGGCTCGTTACAAAAGGAGAAACGCATGTCTCAAGAGAATCAGCCAGACCATTGCCCTCCTTTTTCACGTCGCCATTTCATCGCCTCTTCCGGAGTTTTGCTGGCGGGTCTATCGCTTTCTCCGCAACGCCTTTTCGCGGAGAGTGAAAATATGGTGCTGACCGCCCGGAAGCGCGCTGAGACCGCTGCCATCACAGTACAAAACCTTCGCGGAAATGTGAGTGCACTGATCGGCTCGGGCGGAAACATTGCGGTCCTGACTGGCCCCGACGGAAAACTGATTATCGATTCCGGTTACTCAACCTCGCGCGACAAGATCACCGAAGCCCTGCTTAAATTAAGTCGGGAACCAATTAAACATCTCGTCAACACTCACTGGCATTTCGATCATTGCGACGGCAACGAGTGGATGCATTCCGAGGGCGCGACTATCCTGGCCCACGACAATACGCGCAAACATCTTTCCACGACGACGCGGGTGGACGCCTGGGATTTCACCTTTCCGCCATCGCCAGCGGGTGCAATCCCAGCCGATGTCTTCGACCGTGAGAAAACATTACATCTTAATGATACCGATATCGCGCTCGCCTACTACGGACCGGCCCACACTGATGGCGATATCTCCGCTTACTTTGTCGAGGCAGATGTCTTTCACTGCGGAGATACCTGGTGGAACGGTCACTACCCGTTCATCGATTATTCCACCGGTGGCAATATCAAAGGAATGATCAAGGCGGCGGAAGCGAACCTGGCTAGAGTAACGGAAAAGACCATCGTCATTCCCGGGCACGGCAAGATCGCGAGTAAACCAGAGTTGACCGAATACCGCGATATGCTCGTCACAATTCACGACCGTGTGGCCGCGCTCAAAAAAGAAGGCAAATCGTTGGAGGAAACGATCGCAGCGAAACCAACCGCAGCCTACGATAGCAAATGGGCTACTTCCTTTCTTACGGGCGACGTCTTCACGAAATTAGTCTACGCCGGAGCCTGAGGTCCGAAGCCGTACTTCACCGCGATAGAAACACCTCGGCTGAGCGAGGCGATTACAACGTCTGAAGCGAACCAGGCTATTCGCTCTGATGCGATAATCGGGGTTCACGCGAGAGCGATCGTTCAGTAACGACAAGATCAACAGCTCAGCGCTGCCCTTTTTCAACTCGCGATCGAGTAGTGGCAGATCCATATATGTCATTACGATATATCTACCGAATTGCATTCGTTAAATCACAGATTCAACCAGAACAATTGGATCTAGATCGCAATCTTGAAGATCTGTAGGAGCCTGTCATGCGCGTCGAGTTCATCATGGCTGGCAGGGCGGAGGACCAATCCCGCGGAGTTCCATCGAAACCCTGATCCTACTGGGTTTGGATCAGGCCGCTTATCCACCCAGAACGGCCTCATAGACTTGAAGATCGCTCAATGAAAAGCAGCAAAAGATAACCTCCCGAATGCTTGGAATCGTCTGCAGAGAAAATCGAACCGTTTTGACGGCGACTTTGGCTGCGAGTTCGATAGGGTATCCATAGATCCCTGTGCTAATGCTTGGAAACGCGAGCGTGGCAAGACCATTCCCGGCAGCCAGCTCCATGGCGGACCGATAGCACGATGCCAGTAGCTCCGGCTCGCCCGAGCTACCGCCGCGCCAGACCGGGCCGACAGTGTGAATGATGTGCTTGGCTGGCAATCGGTAACCCTTGGTGATCTTAGCGTGGCCTGTTTTGCACCCTCCGAGGAGGCGGCAATCCTGCAGCAGGTCGGGTCCGGCGGCGCGATGAATAGCACCGTCGACGCCACCGCCGCCCAGAAGCGAGGAATTCGCCGCATTGACGACGGCATCCACCGAAAGCGACGTGATATCGCCGTGAAGCGCGCGGAGTGTTGGTGGCATACGAGAATGGCCTAACGTTTGACGGCGGCAGGCTGAGAGCACCCACCTTGCTTCACGCATTTCAGCTTATCAAGGTCGGCTGCTTCAAAACAAGCGATGAGCTCGAATTCCACCAACCGTTCTCAGAATCATGTTACTCTGACGTTTGAGCTTCGCTGTCTGTGCTCGCCAGCATTCCACGATCCGCAATCCACGATCCGAATTTCTTCCTTCTTCCTGCTTAATTCTTGCTTGTTCTCCCCAATCTGCGGGCGAGTTCTAATTTGTTTTCCGTCCAATGATATTCCGGGTCTGTAGCGACTTGTGTCCAAACCAGATGTCCCGAATGACGCCAGTTATCGAGGAGAATACCTTGTTCGAATGATTGGCCTCTGGCCGTAACTACGATGACGTTATGCTCGCCACTGGTGTTGGCAAAAGACTCGGCCCAGTGGAGCTCGAGCGTTTCCAGCTTCAGCGCATCCAATCGAAGGAGAAGCTCCGTTGCCCACTGAAAACAGAGTCCCCCTTGTCTCGCTTTCATATTGACGAGCAGGTTCTGAACGCCGGGCAACCACACCACGCGCCACTCACGACGCAGTTCTACGCCGGTCATGTAGGCGGTATAGGCCACTCGCCGGGCCTCGTCCGGACTAACACTGGGAGAGAGTGCCATGATTCGCGTTCTCAAAAGCGCGTCATCAGCAGACCTGGGAACGAATAGTTCCCCGCGTCGACGTCCGCTCTCCCAGGGTGGGGAAAGTGCGAGTAGCGGCACCACCGCTAATATAATAGCTGCCAAACGGACAGAACGATGGAAAAGCATTTTGAGACCCATACTTAACGTTCCAAGCACCGCGCAATGGATTTATTGGGCCTCACTCCGATGCGCGCAACGCGCCCGTTTTCAAACCGAACCAAGTTAACATGCGAACTCGGCAGACTTTCCCGTAGATTTGCGGCATGAGCTTTATCTCTCTCGAGCAGCTGCCATTTGTTGGAATGTCGTACGAATTTGTCGGCGAAACTCAAGGCGCGCCGTTCTCGGCCTACATTGTCAAGGCCCAGCCCGGGCAGGGGCCACCTTTACATAAGCATCCCTACGTCGAAGTCGCCTTCACTCTCGAAGGATCCGCCACCATCACCGTCGGAGATGAAAAGCGCGAAGTGAAAGCCGGCGGCATCGTGGTCATTCCCGCGAACACGCTCCATCGATTCGTTAACTCCGGCGACACGCTCTTGCGCCAAATCGACGTTCATGCGAGTCCACAATTCATCCAGACGAATCTGTAATGAGAGCCGGTCGCATGTCGCCATGCATTGTGGTGCTGCCACGGCGCCGCTCTGCCCGCACTGAGCGAAGTCGAATGTGTCATCGTAGGATGCCAGTCGGCTCGGACGTCCTCGAAAGAGCCAGGCGGCTACAACTGAAGTAGCCGTGGATTTGTTCCCTCCGCTACTTCATGAAGTCCCGGATAAGCTGGCAAACCTCATCCCCCGCTGTGTAGCGCCCTGCCCCCGTGACGGGATGAGGAGCCGTTATCGATTTTCACTGAAAATCATTCGCCCATGGTTAGTACGGCGCGGAACCGGACTTTGCCGCTGTGCATCCGTTCGTATGCTTCCGCTACACGACTGAGTGGATATTTCTCGATCATCGGATGCACACTACTCAACGCACTGAACTCCAATGTGTCCTGGGAATCCTTCGCGGTGCCCGAATACCAACCTACGACGGATCGCCTTCCTCCAATCAACGGCACCATGCTCACCGTCAGCGGTTCGTTCGGCGCAGCCGGGATTAATAGTTTGCCATTTGGTGATAATCCCTCCACCAGTGCGGAAATAGCTTTGGCGTTCGGCGCCGTTCCCAGAATCACCCGGGCGCCGCCGAGCTTTTGCAATTCTCCCGCCGCATCGCCAGCATCGGAATCGATATAATGATGAGCTCCTAGCTTTCTCGCGAGCGGTTCCTTGTCCTTCCCGCGGCCAACCGCGACGGTTTCAAATCCCATTTGTCGCGCATACTGGACTGCGAGATGACCCAGCCCACCGATACCATGCACAGTCACCACGTCGCCCGCGCGCGCACCTGAGTTACGAAGCGCATTGTAAACAGTAACGCCCGCGCACATGAACGGCCCCGCTTCCTCCGCCGGCAACTTATCAGGGATTGCGGCTACGGCAGCAGCCGGCGCAATCATGTACTCGGCATATCCGCCATCGAAATCAATCCCGGTAACTTTACGACTAATACACATGGCGAAATCGCCGCTCCGGCACGGTGCGCAGATAAAACAATGTCCGCCATGCCAGCCTACCCCGACACGCTGACCTTTCTTCCATTGTGTGACGTTCCCGCCAACGGCATCGATGCGGCCGGCGATTTCATGACCGGGCACGCGTGGATACTGAAGCCCAGGCAAGCCGCCTTCTTTAACAAACATATCGCTATGACAAATGCCGCACGCTTCCACTTTCACCCGGACCTGCCCAGAACCTGGCTCTGGAATGTCGCGTTCTACTAACTCCCAATCTCCGCCGGCTTTACTGATCTGCGCCGCCTTCATTTTCATTCTATGAGAATCTCCTTTCGTCGCGCCCTACTCTTACATGACTGACGGTAGATTACGCGGCCAGGTCACCGCTTCCAATTCTTTGGGCAACTGTTTGGGATCGGTAGGATAAAAAAGTGTCTGGTCCCTTTCTTCGCCAGGTTGCAGTTCGGCTTCGGGGGCCCCAACGATGAGCCAAAGAACCTCGCTTTCCGTGTCGTTGAATACTTGCCGCAAGAGTTTGGGACCGACAAGCACTCCACCATACCTTTCCACTGTGATCGTCTCCTCATTGATACGCATTCGCCCCACGCCTTCGAGCACAAAATAAAACTCCTCCATCCTTGGATGTTTATGGAGAGTCATGGCGCTCTTGGGCGGAAGCCGCCAAAGTCTGGCACCCAGTGTCTCGCTCTTTGTCCGCTCGAGAAAATCCGCATTGGGAATTCTCATCAGATTAGAAGGTCTCCAGGAAAGGTCCCCCGGCTGAATAACAAAGTAGCTATCAATCGGAGTCATAATAATTAACGCGCCAAAGGTTCATCTGTTAAAAACAAGATCTAAGGCGACACAAGATCATCAGGCCTATTGCTTGTCGCGTTCGTGCCCGGTCCGCGTGAATTTATCTTCGCAAAAGAGCTTCCACTCGCCTTTTTCGATCTGTCGTATCGTCGATTTCCATGTGTCCGATTCTGGATCGAAAGCGAACCGATTGGTTAACTGGCCGTCGTGGAACTCAAACCTGAACTCCATCATATTCGACGCTCCGTCGCGTGGCGCGAACCCATCAGTCGAGTAATCTCCACCAAAAATATCTGCCCAGTGGCAGATGTAATGTTTCGCGACGTTATCGTAGCCGATGAGGACGATCGCCTCGTAATGGGGCGGAGTCTCACTGTCGCGGTAACGCAGTTCCACAAACTGGTGTTGAAGGACCCATTCCCCATGCACGAGGTTTTTCGCTACGCGCCCACTGCCGAAGGTCCGTTGCACATTCCAATCACCGATTAGCTTTTCGAGCAGTGGGTCCTTGAGAACTTTGCTTTGTGGCGAATCCTGCGCCTGCAGGGGCACGGCAATAATAAGGAACAAAACGATCGTCCGCAGCTTCATAGATTAACGGGATACAAGATTAGCCGCCGCCGCCCAGAGCGAGCTTTGCTTTCATTTCTTCTTCTTAATTCGTACTTCTTACTTTTCGCCCTTGGCTGCATTGCCCGGTTATCTGGTTAGACTTTCGCTCCATCAATTGGCAGATGCTTGTTTGCTAGTGATGTTTTCGTTCCGCTTGAAGTCGTTCGAGTAATTGTTGATACGCCGAGGCGAGATTGTGCAAAAAGTCAGCAGCAACCTGAAGAGCATCGGGATATGTGGCGAAGCGTTTTCGCAAGTGCTTTGTAGCCGGGTCGTAGAAGAATGAAATGTCTTGATCCAAGTTGGGCGCGATCAGTTCGTTACTCAAAGTCTGGATTTGCTGCATCTCGCTATTGCCGGTTCGCGAGACTGACTCAGCGTTGCGCAACGCCGAAATCGTTGTCGGGTCGAGCAAGTCCAAGCCTCCCGATTGAAGTAAAGTCGCGGCGTCACTGGCGCTGTAGCCGCTGCTGAAGAAAAACATTCCCAGGGGCGGCATCTCCCCGGCCTCGAGTCTGCGCCGAAAATCGGCCGTGACCTGGTCCTGTTGTTCCGCTGCGGCCTCGTAGCGCTTGACTGATTTCTGCACCGAATCTTCCAACGTCGCCAGAATCCGGTCGTGGCGCTGCGCTTCACGGTGTCGTTCCTGATAGCTGCTCAGCCAGAAAGCGCCGTAAACGCCGATGAAAACGAGAAGGAGCTCCGCAGTCCAGTGCACGACACGTGAGCGAATATTAGCTATTTTGCTGCTTTGTAGCGGGATGCTCATAAGACCGAAGGAGCCAAAAGATCAGCTCCTCCGAATGTATTCGCGCGCACGCATGCTGGCGAGCCCGAGCTACACTTTCGTTTCATTTTTCAAAGTCCTCCTTCAGGTCGATTGCGGTTGCTAAGTAAACAGAACATTCCCCTACCCAACAGCCAAATCAGGCGCGCTATGTTTCCAGTGCGATTGCGCTCGTCGTTTGATAGAACTCTCTGGAGATGAATCCAAGCGGGTCGAATTTATCGGGACATCGTGACGAAGAGCACATGCTTGGTCACGGATTTTACAACAAAAATTCACACGAACAGGGGAAAGCAAATACCTACGGCCTGCCGCTCCTCCTTGAAGCGATCGATAAGATCGATCTGGCGAAGATTGGCGACGAGTTTCGGATAGCTGACTACGGCTCTGCTCAAGGCCAAAACTCCCTGTTGCCGATGAAGACCGCCATCAGGGAAATCAGGAAAATCGCGGGCAAAAGCGCGATTCCCATTTGTGTCACCCACACCGATTTGCCGACAAACGATTGGACGACACTGTTTCAAACAGTCATCTCTTCACCCGACAGTTACCTCGTTGGCGAAAGCGATGTCTTCTGTTTCGGCAGCGGCACCTCAATCTATCAGCAAATTTTTCCGCCAAATCACATCGCGCTTGGTTATTCGGCCATCACCGAACATTGGCTGAGTCGCAAGCCCTGCCATATCCCAAATGAAATCTGGGCTGTCCGTGCGACCGGGCGGGTACGAGACGCCTGGGCAAACCAAGCCAGAGCGGACTGGGATGCGTTTTTGCGATATCGCGCACTGGAGATGAGACCCTCGGCGCGGTTGGTCATCGTTGGCAGCGGTGCCGACGCGTCAGGAAACAGTGGCGCGGAAAGCCTGATCGATCTTGCAAACAAGGTCCTGCAACAACTGGTCAACGACGGCGCGATCTATCCAGACGAGTATCAGAATATGGCCATTCCGACTTACTATCGCACTTCGCAGGAATGGAAAGACCCGTTTACATCTGAGTTTGTTCAGAAGTCGGGACTCTCACTGGATCATTTCGACGAAGTTGTCTTGCCCGACGTTTATTTGCAGCAATTTCAGCAGACGGGAGATGCGGAAGCTTTCGCCGAAGCCTATACCGGCTTCTTTAAAGCAGCGTTCGAACCCTGTCTTTTTATCAGCTTACTTGCTACGCGGACGCCGCAGAGCCGAGAGGAAGTCATTGACACATTCTCGATACAGTTACGGAGCGCACTCAAACAGAATCCACAAAAATATTCGTGCAACTGGATACTGCATCTAATGCTGATATCAAAAAGAACGCGTTGAAGAGTTAAAGGTTCTTTTTTTCATCGCTGTTTAACTCTTCCTACTTCCTACTTCCACCTTCTACTTTCCCC
>DASXIC010000155.1:0-7097 GCA_036498205.1 Chthoniobacterales bacterium
TAGGTTTCGATCAAGGCCGCGATCTTTGAGTGGAAGAGATCCTGCGCCGAATAGACAGCTCCGATCGGCTCGGAAAATTCCCGCTGTTTCAGTTCCTCTTCGATTGTCAGGGTTAATCCGGCCAGCGTCTCGATGTTGGCGCGCGAATGAAATTCCATTTCTTTTAGCTTGGAGAGAATGGCGAGAGACTTTTCCAAATCACCCGGCTTCTGCTGCTCTTTCGCCGGTTCGGCTGTTGGCGATGTTGCAGCCGCCTGATTTGGTTGCGCCGGCGAGGACTTTCGTTCCTTTGCCTTTTTCCCGGATGGCTTTGCCTCTTGATGATGTTTCTCCTGAGTAACTTTCTTGGCGTGAGCAACGTTTCGAGGATCTGACATGCCTATTAATACACTTCTTCTGCCCTCTCCGAAAGGGAACCGCGGGCAACCGTTGTAATCGCCTACGGTCAGTTCCTTCTGCCTTCACCTTTCGTCGCCTCTGCGAAGATCGCTGGCTCAATTAAGCATCTCAATCCGTCGATTCTTGTGTCGACCCGATCGCGACATTTGTGTAGGCCTGCCGTATGAGCGGCGTCATCGTAATCGTGGCTTATCGGCCGAAACTGGGGAAAGAACACGACCTCCTGCAACTGGTGCGCAGTCGCGTCCCGAGATTACACAAGGAAGGACTGGTAACGGACCGGACACCGACAATCATGCGGAGCCGTGACGGCACGATCATCGAAGTATCGGAATGGAAATCGCGGGAAGCGATTGAGGCTGCGCACAAGAATCCGAAGGTTTTGGCGATGTGGAACGAGTTCTTTGCGTTGTGCGATTGCGTGCCGCTCAACACGCTCCCCGAATCCGCTGAAATGTTCGCCAGCTTTACGCCGGTCGAAGATTAATTACCGGCCGTCGGCTCCCCTTTCCGGACCGGTCAGGGCGATTCCCAGGAAGAGGCATATCCGAGCGAAACATCGGAGTGCTCGCACTTCATGGCTGACCCATGGTTGGTAAAAATCGCCCGCTTTGCATTTTCGCTACGCAGGGAAGCCTGCAATCATTACCCAGAGACATCCAATTAAAGAAGAGGACTCATCATGAAGGACGACAAAGATAACATTCAATTGAGCGCGGTAGAGGATCACGATGGGATTCTAACGATTCGCGGCGGCGGGCCTCGCAGAGATTGGAACGGCATTCACTATAAACAAGGCATGTCCGCCAAAAACGTAGGCACGACCAAACTATCAGCCAATATTGCCACGATCCCGCCTGGAGGCATCGCCGCTGCCCATATTCATGTCGGCTTCGAACTGATCCTTTATATTATCGAAGGAAAAGTGCGTCACGAGTTTGGGCCCGGACTCAAAAAAGTGGTGGAGAACGAAGCGGGCGATTTCATCTACATCAAACCCGATGTCCCGCACGAAGTTTTCAACATGAGCGATACCGAACCGGTGGTGGCCTTTGTCGCCCGTTCGTCTGCCGAGGAATGGGACAATATTATTCCTTACGATCGCAACTCGCCCGCGTGATAGGTTGCACTATGAATGCTCGCTTAACTCACGCCCCGAATCTCACCCAGCGTCCGCCGCGCAGCTCGCGCGTGCGTCTTGGCGGTTACGTGGTTCTCGCCCGCATTCTCGATAAGGGCCGGGCTGAGCTGGCCGGCACGGCGGGCGAATACAAATATAACAACCCGGGCGATTATCACTGGTTCCGTTTTACCGGAATTACGCCGGAAGCATTGAAGTCCGAGCTCGCCACTGGTAAAGGCGACGGCGAAATGCTGGCCTGGATCGAGCGAAACGCGCCCCACAAGCATACCCCGTGGGAAATTCAGCAATGGAGCGCCTACTTCAGCGAACGCGGCCCGGACGGTGACGTGGAGACGCTGGAGTTTTTCACTGAAGCCGTCGCGAAATTCAGCAGAACCCGCGAAGACATAAAAACGTGGTTCGATTTACTCGACCTCGACGATCACGTCACTTTTGGCGGGAAAGCGTGAATGAAGGCAAATCAGTTGCCATGAGCGACACGGCACTGCTCTCACCTGCGCCGGTCACGTCGACCGCAGAAATTCGGAAATGTTTTCCGGCACTCGAACGAACTCATAACGGCTATCCGGTTGCCTATTTCGACGGGCCTGGGGGCACACAAGTTCCCCGGCAAGTGGTAGAGGCGATGAACGATTATCTTTACAGTCACAACGCCAATACTCACTGGGCCTACCCGACAAGCGAGGAGACCGACGCGATTATCGAGTCGGCCAGGTGTGTGCTGGCCGATTTTCTCAACGCCGTACCGAGCGAAATCGCCTTCGGCGCCAACATGACGACGCTAACCTTTCACCTCGCGCGCGCTCTTGGCCGCGGCTATAAGCGCGGCGACGAGATCATAGTGACCGAGCTCGATCATCACGCGAATGTCGCGCCATGGGCGGCCCTGACGGAAGAACGCGGCGTGAAGGTGCGCACAGTAAAATTGATTCCGGAAACCGGTGAGCTGGACTGGGATGATTTTTCCCGTCAGTTAAATGAACGCACAAAACTCGTTGCGATCGGCGCGGCTTCGAACGCGCTTGGGACGATCAACGATGTGCGGCGGGCCGTCGAAATGGCTCACGCGTCAGGGGCGCAGATATTTGTCGACGCCGTCCATTACGCTCCGCATGAATTGATCGATGTCCGCGAATGGAATTGCGATTTCTCCAGTTGCTCTGCCTACAAGTTCTACGGCCCGCACATTGGAATTCTCTACGGCAAACGTGACCTGATTTCTTCCCTCAATTTTCCCAAGCTGATTCCCGCGCCCGATACCGCGCCGGAACGGGCCGAGACCGGGACGCAGAACCACGAAGGAATAGCCGGTGCGTCCGCGGCGGTGGATTTTCTCGCCTCGCTGGCCGAGGGCGAAACGCGACGCGAACGCTTGCGTGCCGCGCTCGAACAACTGCATGAGCGAGGCGGAGAATTGACCGCGCAATTGTGGAATGGCTTGTCGGAAATCGAGCGTGTCCATCTCTACGGACCGCCCCCAGATAGCGCGCGCACGCCAACAATCGCATTTACCGTGGATGGTGTGCCTTCGATAGAGGTTGCGAAGAAATTGGCTGTGCGCGGAATCTTTGTCTCTCATGGCGACTTCTACGCGATGACTGTCGTGGAGCGATTAGGACAGACTGAGCACGGACTCGTCCGCGCCGGGTGCAACTGCTACACCACTCCGGACGAGGTGGAACGGTTGCTTGCTGGAGTGCGAGCGATCGTGCGGGGCGCGTAAGTCGACTTAGTCGATAGGGCGTCTGCGCTTACTTTTTCAAGGCAGAACGAACGAAACGATCTCATTCGCGGCGCGATGATTTGTCCAGAAGTTCGCGCCATCAAAAGCGAGCGAGCGAGATGCAAATGGAACACGCGCCAGGTCTTCCACCTCCGGCCTTTCCTGGCGCGGATCGAGGCGGGCAATGTGCCAGTCTTCGTTCGGCTGTTCTTTGCCGCGCAGGACGTAGATCAGCGGACCGACAAAGGTATGGCCGCAAATCTCGGCGCCGACCTCAATAACGCGCAGAATGTTACCGCTCGCATCGAGTTTGAGAATTCGATGCTTATACCACTGACTCAGGTAACGGTGATGGCCGTCATAGCTAAGGTATGAGCCGGTAAACTCCGGGCACGCGATCCGGTTCCGACTAAATCCATCTGTCATATTATACGTGCGCAGATAACGATCGTCCTCCGGACCTTCGCCGGTAGTGAAACTGAGGGAGCCGTTCATTGCCACCGCCGCCCATGGAATTCCCGGCGCCTCTGTTTCTTCGACAACCATCCAGGTCTTCACATCAATTCTGTAAACCCGGCGCAGATCGCGCGATCCCATCCACAGCCCGGTCGAGTGCCAGGCCAATGCCTGCGGCGCGATCGCGGGCGAAGACAGTCTGCGTTTCTCAATAATGGATCGTTCTTTCACTTCTTTTTTTCTCCTTCCTACTAACTCCGGCGTAGCAAACCCTTTAAAGAAATCAACGTTTCCAGGTCGTCATCCACTAAACGATGATCCGGCCAGCGGCGCTATGGTCGCGTCGCACGCTAAGAAACTCTACTGCGGCGTAGGATTCTCCGCAGCTGATTTTGGATTCGTCCCAGTGGCAGCTCTTTTGGCTGCCCAACGTGCTTTCATCGCGGCCGCGAGTTGCGCGCGACGTTCGGGCGAGAGATTAAGCTTACGCTTAGCTTTCCTGGGCGGCCTCTTCGCACGAACATTTTTAGCGGACGCCTTTTCCTCTGGCCGCTGACCCACTCGGGCGGGAGGTCGCGATTTCCTTTGGGCTTCCCTCGCCTTTGCCGCCTCCATCGTCTCCAGTTTCTCCTTCAGCCTGGCCAGCTTCTTCGGGCCTTCCCGGAGGCGTTTTTCAATTCGCCGGATCTTTTTCCTTAAGTTCTTTAGCTTCATGATATGCAGTTCAGCCCTGGGCCAGGGCGAACAAAGAATTACGGTTGGGATTAAACTTTACGACGATATTTGTCACGTCATTGTTTCGCCACAAAGCCTTCCTTTTTTTCGGCAGCCGAAAATTGCGCCATCGCTCAAGCTGGCCCGCGCTATGATTTGCATGATTTTGATTTCGACTCGCTTCGGGGCCACCCGCGGTTTCAGAAAATACTCGAGTTGATAGACGCGAGTTAGTAAGATGCGTCGCTAAAGTACAAAAGCTGGTTAAGCTTGCGGCTAGTTCGATTATATGGAACCAGGGGTCAGCTCGACCGCCTGCGCCCGCCACTGAAAGGATACAAGCACATGAACTTGCCGCCGGAATTTGATTCGGTCACGCTTTGATCATGAAGCATTTTTTTCTGGCCTGTCTTTTCCCGGCGTTGTTAACAGCTCAGAGCATGCAACTGACAGACCAATTGGGTAAGACGGTGCTTTATGGCGATATTGCTCTTTCTCCAGATGGCACACGCGTCGCCTGGGTGCAGTCCACCGCCGGAACGACCGCTGCGCAGACGTGCGTTCGCTACACATCAGCAAACGCTCCCACGACGGTGGTCAAGATCGGAACCGCTGATGCGCAAGGCACGGAGGGCGAGCGAACCGACTCCGATCCGGCCTGGTCTCCCGACTCCAGGACTCTGGCCCTGTTTTCTGCCGCCGGCCAAAAAGACCAAAAACAGCTTTGGACTGTCAACGCTGACGGTTCTGGTTCGAAAAAACTTTCGTCGTTGACTGGGTATGCAGCTCGTCCTCGCTGGTCACACGATGGGAAGCAAATTGCCTTTCTTTATATAGAGGGAGCTGGCGGCGGCGGCCCGTTGATGGCCGCGCGCCCTACTACCGGCGTCATTGACACCGCTATTCACAATCAGCGGATCGCTCTTCTGGACGTTGCCACCGGCCAGCTCCGCCAGGTCTCGCCGCCGAATCTTCACATCTACGATTACGATTGGTCTCCCGACGACAAAACGTTGGCGGCAACAGCCGCGCCGGGACCAGGCGATAACAATTGGTGGATCGCGCAGATTTATACTATCGACACCGCAAAAGGGACAGCTGCGTCCATCTACAAACCTTCGCTTCAGGTCGCGGTTCCGCGGTGGTCACCGGATGGGAAATGGATCGCATTCATTGAAGGTTTAATGAGCGATGAGGGATTCCACGGCGGGGATCTCTTTACTGTCTCGGCCTCGGGACACGATGTCGTAAATCGCACACAAGCTCGCAACAGCTCCGTCAGCTCCCTTTTCTGGCTGGGGCCCGATCGGATCTTGTTCACAGAATATGTCGGAGGCGGAACTGCTATCTCGGACCTGACGCTCCGGAATAAATCCGTGCGGACAATCTGGAAAGGTGCCGAAGGTCTTCATGCTTTCGGAAATTTTCCTGACTTTGCCGTTTCCAAAGACGGTAAGATTGCGGCCGCGGTTCGCAGTAGTTATGAAACACCGCCTGAAGTTTGGGCCGGGCCGATCGGTGAGTGGCGTAAACTGACTGAGAACAACTCGGCTCAAACTCCCACCTGGGGTAAGGCCGAGAACCTCGAGTGGACTAACGATGAGTTTACCATTCAGGGATGGCTTCTCCCGCCAGCAAAAGTCGAGTCCGGCAAAAAATATCCGATGGTGGTTCTGATTCATGGCGGACCTTCCGGCGTAACGACGCCGGAGTGGCCGGCTGGGGTTGGAATGTCCAGAGCGATCATCGCCGCTCTCTCAGCGCGCGGCTACTACGTCCTTTTGCCAAACCCACGCGGCAGCTACGGTCAGGGAGAGAATTTCACACGCGCGAACGTTAAAGATTTTGGCGGCGGCGATCTGCGGGATAATCTCGCGGGCGTCGACGCCGCCATCGCAAAGTATCCGATCGATTCTTCGCGTCTGGGGGTAACTGGCTGGAGTTACGGCGGATTCATGACAATGTGGACGGTCACCCAAACCGATCGTTTCCGCGCCGCTGTCGCGGGGGCGGGCATCGCCAATTGGCAAAGTTATTATGGCCAAAACCTGATTGACCAATGGATGATCCCATTTTTCGGTTCATCGATTTACGACGATCCGGACGTTTACGAAAAAAGTTCGCCCATTCACTACATTAAGAAGGTAAAGACTCCCACCCTTGTCATTGTTGGCGAGCTGGATGCTGAATGCCCGGCCCCGCAATCGTACGAGTTTTGGCACGCTTTAAAAACCCTCGGTGTGCCGACACAGCTCATTGTCCTTCCCGGCGAAGGCCACCTCTTTCTTAAGCCGGAGAATCAGGCCGGTCGCCTCGACCAAACGGTCGCCTGGTTCGACAAATACCTGAAGTAGCTACTACTTTCCTACTTCCTAATTCTTAATTCTTAATTCTTAGCTGCTCAGGCATAGATCAAATGCCGGGCGATCTTGGCATCCACCGTTTCTTCCAGATACCCAACGGTGAACGGTTTGGTAATATAGTCCACGGCTCCGAGCATTAGCGCTCTTTCGACGCTCTCAAAATCATTGTTGCCGGTGACCATGATGATTTTTGTGGTCGGGCTGATCTCGCTCGCTCGGGCGAGAACATCGAAGCCATCGAGCCTGGAACGCAAATTGATATCCAGGAGCATACCCTCGGGCTGCAGTTCCTCGAGCA
>DASXIC010000156.1:0-2530 GCA_036498205.1 Chthoniobacterales bacterium
AAAGTTTGCTTGTTCTCGGGCCTCTTTATGTATCTCCTAGAGATTATGAAGAAATTAACGGACTAAAGACTGAAATGCATTATGATGGCATATCGGATGTTGTGTATAGTGTGACTTACGATACAAAGCGACCATACTTAAGCAAATCGTTTCTGGACTGGATTTTAGCCGGGCGCGACGATTCTCTTTCGATCGATGCTAGATATGCGGCTCGTAGTAGGTGGCAAGCCGGTATTTTGGATTTTATCGATAGCCATCAGGTCGATGTCATCCATGTCAACCACGCATTCGAGATGCTCCTTGCCATTCGCATTCGGGAGTTGGTATTTCGACGTACCGGCAGGACACCACGCTTAATATGCGACACGCATGACGTACAAGCGAAAGCTTATGCGAAGAGAGGCACAGAAAATCCTTTCAATGGGCGGCTGGAGAGATATTCTCAGCTAGTTGAATCAGAAATCTCACTGTATCGAAGCGCAGATGTCTTAGTTCACTGCTCAAAATACGATAAAGAATTTTTTGAGCATGAATTACCGCTTACCCGCCATCAGTTGATCGTCCCGTGCCTCGATCCGCAACATGAGAAATATTTGAGCCGGATTAGAGGACACGCCTACAAGAATCAATTCGATTTTCTTTACGTAGGAAACAATAATTTTGCCAATTTCATTGCAATGAAATGGCTGCTTACCGAAGTTTGGCCTCTCCTGAATGGGCCGCCGCCGCGAGTCGCAATAATTGGGCGTATCAAAGAATTTATGCGTCACATGGATCGACCGTTATACGAAATGTACAAACATTATTTTGTCGGAAGCGTGCCAGACGTCGGCATTTACTATTCCTGCTCAACCACAGTCCTGGCGCCTTCGCTTGTTGGAACTGGATGTTCCATGAAATTTATTGAGGCTCTCTGTGCAGGGAAAACAGTTATAGCTACCTTGGACTCTCTTAGGGGTCTTCCTGATAACGTACAAGAACGTTGTGCTGAGTTTGTTCGCGATACCCCTCAACAATTCGCCGAGGCCATGATGATGACGCTGGCGCACCGTCTTGATGACAATCAAAAAACGGGATCAATTTACGACGACCATTTTCATAGTAAACACTACATGACTAAAATGAATGATCTGTTCACGGAGCTTCTTTAAGACGGATAATGACACCTGAGGCCACAGGGTGATCTATCAAAGATCTTGGGATTGCTCCAAAAGAGCGGTGGATATCCCGAATTTAATTTGTCGATATCGCAGTGGATGCTTGATCACTGGAGCACCTCGGTTTAATCGCGCCCACAACCGGGTCTGGTTTGCTATGGGGAAGAGATGGTGCGGACCTCGCTGCAATTGGGCGCGACGTTTTGGGTCACCACAAACCGAGCGCCTCGGCAAGGCCGAACAGCGCGCCACCGGCGAAGAAAAACACCAGCGGATGAATGAACGGCCGGCACAGGATCAGCGCCGTCGTAACGATTGCTGCGAGCCAAACAGCGCGGCCGCCAAGTGAAACCCGCAACACGGCGACCCCGCCCGCAAGGATCAGTCCGGCGGCGATCGGCGCCAGACCCCGCTCGACCACCGAGTGCCATACCGAGCCGCGCCAGCGGCCCCACAGTCGGCCGGCGGCGTAGACGAGCAGTGACGACGGCAGGTAAAGGGCGATAGTCGCGGTCAAGGCGCCCGCCAAACCCGCCACTTTCCAGCCGATCAAGGTCGAGAGCATTGTTCCGGGGCCGGGCGCGGCACGCGATATCGCAAAGAGATCGGCAAACTCGCGCTGCGTTGTCCAGGCGTGAACGCCCACCGACTGGTGTTCGATTTCGGCCAGGAGCGACGCGCCGCCGCCGATCGACAACAGCGACAAGGGGGCAAACACCAGGGTCAATGCCAGCAATGTCCGGAAGTCCTCAGGCACGGCCACCTCGCCTCTCAAGCAGCGCCAGCCCGATGCTGACCGGAGCGAGGCAGAGGACGACCGCTATCATCGGCCAACGCAGCACACCGACCGCGAGCACGGTCGCTGTGGTAACGGCGAGAGGTCCGGCACTCGCCCTCCCGAACCGCACGAGTTTGAGACCGGTGGCGAACGTCAAGCCAATCGCTGCCGCCGCAACGCCATCGAGTACGGCGTGAACGGTCACGCTCTGGCCGATCCGTGTGTAGCCGGCCGCCAGCGCCAGAATGATGGCAAACGGACCTGACAACAGCCCGAGCACTGCCGCCAGTGCCCCGGGGCCACCGCGCAGATGTTGGCCTACCTGAACGGTAAGATTGACCCCACTGGAGCCCGGCAAGAGGCGGCCCACCGCAGCACCCGACAAAAACTGCGCATCATCAACCCAGCGCCGACGCTCGACGATTTCACGATAGAGCCACCCCGCGGTGCCGCCTCCGAAGCTCACCACGCCGAGGCGAAGGAAAGCAGCAAATATTGCCGACAATCGGACCCTTCGGCGCATTTCGATCGTCCGTCCAGTCATTTTTCGCTCCGCGGGCTATCACCGGGCTTCGTCCGCCGGTTATAGGGGAGA
>DASXIC010000157.1:0-7093 GCA_036498205.1 Chthoniobacterales bacterium
GTTGTTCCAAGGGCTCGAGCACGCTTGCCGATTTGCCTCTGATATCGTCCGACAAGAAATTTGCGCTCTTAAGCCAGACTAATTTCCCGCCTCCGAAAAAAGGCAGGGTTTGCAAGGCCGCGATAGTCGAGCGGATCGCGCTGGCCGCTTGTTCCACATTGTCCGCGGCCCCATCAATTGTCTCGAGCCCGAATTCGCCAGCCTCCACTGGCGCAAGTTTTTGTGCGAGCGCGCCTGCCTCGCGTTTCACGCCAGCGTCATCCGAACCGACAATGGCATAAATGTTCGCGGTTTGTTTTTTTAACTTCGCCATCACCCGACAATCTCAACGCAGAGTTCCTTTCCGCAAAGAACGGCAATCCCCCGCTCCGGGCCAACTGCGCGGGATACAGACGTGGCAGGGCTTCGGCGCTCCGATACCTCCTCACCCTTGAGACTTCACTGAGAACTGACAACTTTCTCCGTCGTCTTTGCGTGCGGCTGACGGCGCCCAATCATTTGCCTCGAGCAGGTCGACTAAACGCGCGACCGTCGACGGCCGTTGTTGCGCGTATATTTCACCGGTCGCCGTTTCGGTTCGATTTTCGACAACCCAGTACCACTTTTCACTTCCATGATTTGATCGCGCAGCAACGCTGCCCGCTCGAATTCAAGATTAGCGGAGGCGCGTTGCATCTCATCCTCCAGCTCGCGCAGTAGTTCGGTAAGATCGAAATTCCCGCCTGCTTCGTTAATAATTGACGACGCGATTTCGCGGCCTCGCAAGATCGTGTGCAAACTTTCCTGGACGGCTCGTCGCACTGTTTGTGGCGTTATCCCGTGCTTTTCATTGTATTCCATTTGTTTGGCGCGCCGATACTCCGAAATCGAGATTAGTGCCTGCATGCTGTCCGTTACGATATCGGCAAAGAGTATGACCTCTCCATTAATATGACGCGCGGCGCGCCCGGCGGTTTGAATAAGCGAGGTCTGGCTCCGCAAGAAGCCTTCTTTGTCAGCATCGAGAATGCAGACGAGTGAAACCTCTGGAAGATCGAGCCCTTCGCGCAACAGGTTGATGCCAACCAGAATGTCGAAATCGGCCGCGCGTAATCCGCGTAGAATCTCTACCCGTTCGATCGTGTCGATATCGCTGTGCAAATATCGCACCTTTAAACCTACATCCCGCAGGTAATCCGCCAGGTCTTCCGCCGTTCGTTTGGTCAAGGTAGTGACGAGCACGCGTTCCTGTTTCTCCACACGCTGGCGACAGAATTCGATTGTTTCGTCGATTTGGGATTTCAGCGGCCGGATCGTGATTTTTGGATCGAGCAATCCGGTTGGCCGAATGATTTGTTCTACGACCAGCGGTTTGCCGGGGGTGTGGACGTCGAACTTTTCCGCCGGCTCGTCTGTGCGGCTTAGGTATAGCGGCGCTCTCTGAGCGCCGAGCCCATTTATGAGGCGGTCAGAGACCGCCGCTACAGTTTCTCCCGGCAAAACGAACGGCACGAGCTCGTCTTCACCTATCCGCGCCCGCTTATGTGGCACATAAGCTTTGTTGCCGACAACGCTGTTTTGAATTTCGAATTCCGCCGGCGTCGCACTGACATAAACGATTTGATTGGTCAATTTCATGAATTCGCCAAAATTGAGCGGCCGGTTATCGAGAGCGCTCGGCAACCGAAAACCGTAATCAACCAGGACAGTCTTGCGCGAGCGATCCCCCTCATACATTCCCCCGATCTGGGGAATTGTTGCGTGCGATTCATCCACGACGAGCAGGAAATCCCGCGGAAAAAAATCGAGTAGCGTGAACGGCCGCGAACCAGGGGGTCTCCCGCTCAGGTGCCGAGAATAATTTTCAATCCCATTACAGAACCCCATCTCTTGTAGCATTTCGAGATCGTATTCCGTCCGCATTTTCAGCCGTTGCGCTTCCAGTAACTTACCTTGCGACTCCAGAACCTTAATTCGGTCGTCGAGCTCGGCGCGAATCGTGATCAACGCCCGATTCAATTTGTCTGCTGGCGTAACGAATTGTTTTGCCGGAAAAAAGGTGATGACGCTGAGCGCTTCGCGCGCATGACCGGTTAAAGGATCGAATCGGGTAATTGCATCGATCTCTTCACCAAAGAACTCAATGCGTACGGCTTCTTCATCTGCGGTTGCGGGATAGACCTCGACGACGTCGCCCCGCACGCGAAACCGTCCACGAGAGAACGCCATGTCGTTGCGCTCGTAAAGCATGTCCACCAGACGACCCAGCACCGCTTCACGGCTCGTGTGCTGACCGCGTTTCACTGTAAGCAACATCCGTTCGTAATCTTCCGGCGAAGTGATGCCGTAGATACAGGAGACGCTCGCCACCACGATGACATCCCGTCGGCTCAGCAATGCGCTGGTCGCACTCAGCCGCAGACGCTCGATCTCTTCATTAATCGACGAATCCTTCTCAATGTAAGTGTCGGAGCGGGGAATATACGCCTCCGGCTGGTAGTAATCGAAGTAGCTGACAAAATATTCCACGGCGTTCCGTGGGAAGAACTGTTTGAATTCCGAGTAGAGCTGCGCCGCCAGCGTTTTATTATGGGAAATCACCAGCGTTGGCCGCTCGATTTCGCGAATCACATTGGCCATGGTGAACGTTTTACCAGAGCCAGTTACGCCCAGAAGGGTCTGATGCCGATTGTCTGCCTCGAGGGATTTCGTCAGTTTCGCAATGGCCTGTCCCTGATCGCCGCGCGGTTTGTAATTTGATTCGAGTTGAAACGGCATCGTACAGTCTAGCATTTCGCGGGATGTTTGGCTTGTGAAACGCGGCTAAAAGGCCCTAACAAAAGGGCCCATTACGGGCCGGCAACATTGCGGCGATCATTGACGAACCAAATCTCCGCAGGGCATTGTTCTGACATGGCGGAGCCGAAAACCGACTTCGAGCTCGCGCACGTCCTTTTCATGGACGTCGTCGGGTATTCGAAAATGCTGATCGACGATCAGCGAGAGGGATCGCGCGAGCTCAATGCAATTGTTCGAGGGACGGAACAGTTCCGGTCCGCCGACAAACAAGGCAAGTTGGTGTGTTTGCCGACCGGTGATGGCATGGCGCTCGCATTTTTCACAACGCCGGATGCGCCGGTGCGATGCGCGATTGAAATCGCGCGGGCCCTCAAGGACCGGCCTGAGATCGAGCTACGGATGGGTATTCACTGCGGCCCAGTCAGCAAAGTCGCGGATGTAAATGAGCATGCAAACATCGCCGGCGGTGGCGCTAATATGGCGCAGCGAGTGATGGATTGCGGGGATGCAGGCCACATTCTGCTCTCGCAAAGAGTGGCCGAGGATCTGGCTCAATTTCGGGAGTGGAACGCTTCGCTCCACGACCTCGGAGAGAGTGAAGTAAAACATGGTTTCAAACTTCATTTGTTTAACTTCTGCGGCGACGGGTTTGGCAATCCTGCAACACCGCACAAAATTCGCGCGTCCCCGTCAACGCGGCGACGGGAGCGCAGAGTAATTCCGGTTGCATCTGCGATTGCCGTGCTTACCGCGGTTGCGCTAGTCGGAGCAGCTGTGAAGTATCTCCTGTCACGCGGTGAAAAAGCTGGCGCCTCAAAGAGTCTGATATCAGAAAAATCGATCGCGGTCTTACCGTTTGAAAATCTCAGCGATGACAAAGGCAATGCCTATTTCGTCGATGGAATTCAGGACGAGATCCTGACCCGACTCGCCAAGGTTGCTGATTTGAAGGTGATTTCACGAACCTCGACTCAGCAGTTCAAGAGCAAGCCTGGCAACCTGTCGGAGATCGCAAAACAACTTGGCGTCGCTCATGTTTTGGAAGGGAGCGCCCAGCGCGCAGTTGATCACGTGCGGGTAAACGTTCAGCTGATCAAGGCTGCAAATGATAGTCACGTGTGGGCGGAGACGTACGATCGTAAACTCACGGACGTCTTTGCTGTCGAAACGGATATCGCTACAAAAGTAGCCGACTCGCTTCAAGCAAAGCTGAGCGGCGCTGAACATCAGGCGATGACAACGCGTCCGACCGAGAATATGGAGGCGCACGAGTTATATTTGAAAGGCCGCGCACTTGCCGGGAAACGCACCGCAGACGATCTGAAACGCGCCATCGACTACTACAATGAAGCGTTAACTAGAGATCCTAACTACGCGCTAGCTTATGCTGGAATAGCGGATGGCTACACTCTTTTGCAAGAGTATTCCAGTTTGCCTGGAGCGGAAGCTTTTCCGAAAGCCCGCGCCGCTGCTGAAAAAGCGCTCGCCCTCGATAACGACCTGGCCGAAGCACACTCGGCACTCGGGCTTGTATTGCAAACGGCGGATATGGATCTGAAAGGAGCCAAGCGTGAGTTTGAACGTGCAATCGAGCTTAATCCGAACTACGCCGGTGCGCATTACTTCCTCGGCCTGGTTGTCCTTGCACCTCTTGGCCATATCGAGGACGCCATAGCCGAGGTGAAACGGGCGGTGGAGCTCGATCCATTCTCGGCCATTATTAATGCGAACCTGGGTTACTGCTACATCCTTGCCGGCCGTTACCCCGAAGCAATTACTCAACTACAAAAAACCATTCAGCTCGCCCCGAAATTTGGGTACACGTTCGGCTGCCTCGGCATCGCATTTGAATTGAGCGGACGGACCGATGAAGCGATCGCACAGTACCAAAAGGCCGATCAGCTACAGGTGGTCGATTATCACGGTTTGACGTTTCTATCCCATATTTACGGGACAATTGGTCAACAGGAAAAAGCGTTGCAAATCTTCAACCAGGTCAAAGCGGTTGAGGAACAAAAGGGAGAAGTATGGGCGTTCGGGCACGCACTAATGGAACTGGGCTTGGGGAACAATGAACAGGCAATCGACTGGCTCGAGCGAAGCTATCAGGCGAAAGAAAGTGGGATCATCGTCTATATTAAAGTGGATCGGATGTTAGATCCGTTGCGCGGCAATCCGCGCTTTGAAACGCTGGCCAATAAGATCATCCCGCCGGATTCAAAGTAGGCCGAGCTTAACGCTTCGCCACGCTAATAATGTAAGCTGCCTTCGGAATGGCAAAACGATTGTCTCTGGCATATTTTTTTACTTTCTGTTCGATGGACAACTGAATGGCTCTAAGTCGGTCGGGCGGCTGAGCTTTCAGAAAACCCGCTGTCCGAACTCCGGCGTTTAGCTCCGCCTCAAACGGATAGGTTGGAGTTGGAACTATCCATTCAATCTGATGAATTACGTGAGTCATGGAAGCTCCGCCGAAACCGGCGCGCTTCATCGCTTCTCGAAACTCTTCTTCAGTCTTATACAGATAATAAGGTGGTCCGGATGGAATCTTCACGCTCAAGTTGGCATGAGCATTAATGGCTTCATCTATCAACTGTGCGTAAGGATTATCCTTTGCTTCCGCCCAGACGGTGAATGCGAATTTGCCTCGCGGGCGCAAGACGCGGCATGCTTCCCGGCAGGCCTGCTCCGGATCGGCTAGGTGAAGCAGCGCGAAATTGGCCAGAACCCGGTCAAAACTCGCATCCTGGAAAGGTAAGTTCTGAGCGTCGCCTTCCCAGAACTCAATGTCGGGAAACATGCGTTTGGCAATGGCAACCATCTCTGTGGAGAAATCGATTCCGCTCGGGACGGCGCCGCGTTGCTTCGCGGCTGCTGCGACATATCCGGGCCCTGATCCGACATCCAAGATGGACATTCCGGCCGAGACTTCGGCGGCATCGAGTAACGGGACTATAAATTGGCGCGTCGATTGGGCCCAGACCGAATCGTATTTATCGGCGACGCGCTGCCAGCCGTCGTACTCGAACCGGGTGAACTCATCATTCGGTGTAGTCATCGTTCCGTTCTGCTCGCTTGTAGCGGCGGTCTCTGACCGTCGGAAGGTTCGGGTTGGTTCGGCGGTGAGACACCACCGCTATAAGTAATTCAGGGCGTCACCGGGTAGTTCCATGCTGGCTTTCCGCAAAAGAAGGGCTGCCACCAGGCCAACGCAGAGGTATCCTATAATTTGAACGAAAATATAAGACACGGTGTAGATGGCAGGAAATCCATACCAGTTCCAATAGGAGATGTTAGTCGTGATTGAAGCGATGATACCGATGACAAAAATGAAGCCGACGCGATGGCCGAAAGTAACCAAGCGCGTTTGAGTAAGTAACCAGACTGCGAGAATAGCCTGGAGAAGCTCAGTGGCGAATTCGGTAGCCAGCAGTTTGCCAAAAGCGAGCGATCTTCCGGGAGGATGATAGACAAGGAACCCTGAAGGATAGGCCGCGTACTTCTCTGCAACATGTTTCATAGCGTGGTTTCGCTGTTCCCGAGTTGGGTTCGGGCCAACTCCGAGTCCCGGAAACAGATAGAGTCCTGATTGGTCTCCGATATTCTGTTGTAGCGGCGCCAGAGCGGCTTGCTCATTGGGAATTTCGCGAACACCGGCTTCTCCGAGTGGAAGCATCATGTGCGCAATCGATGTCCAGATGAACATCGCGATTCCACCGAGAACACCGGCGGCTAAGACTCGTGTCGTCATAAACGGTTCCTCCTGATGGCGTGAGTATGCTTAAACGTATCAGCCAAAGTCAAAAGCTGAAATCCGACGCTCTCACGTAGCCGACCAATCCGCTGTAATCCGCGTTTCCAGCAATTCTTTCCCAAACCAAGAAAGCGATCCCTGGCGGTGACTGTCGCCTTGCGCAATTACGCGGCGTGTGGGAAAAACTCGCAGGTGGATCTACGTAATTTCTTCGCGGAACTGAAGCGACGCAATGTTTACAGCAATCGGAGCGATTCAATTGACCATCGTTAGCGGAATGCGATTCTGCGTGGGTTGATTCGATGGCTGCTGAGGTAAAACCCAATCTACAACTCGAAATCGCTCATGTCCTTTTCATGGACGTGGTGGGTTACTCGCAGCTTTTGATCAATGATCAGAGCGAGATCCTGCAGCAACTTAATGAAATTGTACGTGAGACACCGCATTTCCGTGAAGCGGAAGCAGCCGGCAAATTGATTCGACTTCCGACCGGCGACGGGATGGCGCTGGTATTTTTTAACAACCCGGAAGCGCCCGCGCAATGTGCGCTCGAAATAAGCA
>DASXIC010000158.1:0-31422 GCA_036498205.1 Chthoniobacterales bacterium
CTGCCCACGCATCGGTTCGGGCAAATTGTTCGTGAGCTCGGTCCATTTTCCGCCATCGTCCTGAGTGACCCAGAGGCGACCGTCATCCGTTCCGGCCCATAGCGTCCCGGCGCGCAATGGCGATTCGGCCAGAGAATATACAACCCCGTAGTTTTCCGCGCCGCTGCCAACGACTGAGGTCTTGTCGGGCTCATTGCGTGTGAGATCCGGACTGATGACGGCGTAACGTTCGGCTTGATCAGTTAATCGGAAAACATGGTTACCGCCGAGATAAAGCACGCCCGGTTTATGCCGGCTCATCATGAGCGGCGAGTTCCAATGAAATCGCGTTGGCTGACGTCCCTCCGGTGTCTCCGGTTTTAAGACGCGCAGCTCGCCAGTGCGCATATTGAAACGGTGGACTACGCCATCCTGGTTATCCCCGTAGAGCGTATCGTGATCGCTGGGGTCGAACAGGACGTAAAATCCGTCCGCGCCGGTAAACGGGATCCAATCGGAATTTCGAATCCCCTCCTTGCTTCGTGTGGCGCTCGGACCGACCCAGTTAGAATTGTCCTGCAAACCGCCAGCGATGCGATAAATCGGCTGCGAGTCGTCCAGCGAAATTCGGTAATACTCGCCAGCAGGAATTCGCGACAGGTGTTCCCAGCCTTTTCCCCCGGCGTAGCTTTGATAGACGCCGCCATCATTTCCGACGATTAATCGCAACGAAATCGGCGGCTTGGGCGGCTTGTTCTTGTCCTCTGGTTTTGGCGGTTTCGGTTGCGGCGCACTTCCGTTTTGAATGGCGAGAGCGTGCATGTCCGGATGGAGTTTTTCCGAAAGATCTTCCCGGAAAGTCTTTCCGCCGTCGTCAGAAACGAGAAGGGCGTAGCCAAGAACATAAACCCGCTGGTCATTGGCCGGATCGATCCTAATCTGGCTAAAATAAAACGGGCGCGGATTGATATCGCTAACGCGCTTCCAGGTCTCACCGCCGTCTTCGGAACGAAACACACCCCCGCGTCTGTTGTGAATATCCTGAAAATCGCTGGCCCCTCCTTCATCGCTTTGCACGACCGCCATGACGATCTTTGGGTTTACCGGTGTGACCGCCAACCCGATCTTGCCCGTTAACGTCGGCAAACCATTTCCGCATTTCTTCCACGTGCCGCCGCCGTTCGTGCTCTTAAAGATCCCACCGACATCTTCCCCGCCCGTTGCCGCCGCGCCATAAGCGAAGCTCCACGGTTTGCGCTGGCGCGCGTACATTGCTGCATAAATCACTTCCGGATTGTCCGGGGCCATCGCCAGATCGCACGCGCCGGTGCGCGCGTTATGAGGCGACGGGGCCGTCAGCACGGGTTTCCAAGATTTTCCGGCATCGGTGGTTTTGAAGACTCCGCGTTCGCCGCCGTCCGCCCAAAGATTTCCGAGGGCAGCGACGTAGGCAGTTTCGGGATTCTTGGGGTGAACGATCACGCGCCCTATTGAACGGCTGCTATCGAGGCCAACGTGCTGCCAGTTTCCGCCACCGTCAGTCGAGCGGTAAACGCCATTCCCCCATTCGGCTGAATTGCGATCGGTCGGTTCCCCGGTGCCAACCCACACCACATCAGAATCACTCGGCGCCACCGCAACAGCTCCGATCGATTCCACTGGCTGCTTATCGAAAACGGAATCGAAACTTACGCCATCATCACCAGTCTTGAACAATCCTCCGGTCGATAGTCCCACAAAAAAGACCGCAGGATTGCGCGGATCGATTGCGATATCGGACACACGGCCCCCCATTGCCGCCGGTCCAATCGCGCGCGCCTTAAAATTTTTGAACAGAATCTCGCCTAGCGGCGCTGCGGTTGATTCGGCCGAAGCCGCAGAAATTACTGGCGATGCACCGGGTGAAGCTGTCGTGCCTGGCGAAGAAGTCGGCGCCGGGGATGCGACACCTTCGGGCGAGACCGAGGCTGATGGCCGCGCACCGGCTAAAGTCGCCGTGGGGGCCTGCGCGCACGCGATCGTCGCGCAGGCAAAACTCGCAATCATCGAAACGATTGATCTCATAAGGCGGACATCTTCGCCTAAGCTGAACAGTTGTCGATTGGCCTCAGTTCAAATCCCGCGCATACCAATCCACCCGGCGGGTGACATACATCACGACCGTGAGCACAACAAAAAGCGCGATCGCCCCCATGAGCAATGCGTAATCCTGTTGTCGCAATGTGATGTAAAGGAAGGTGTAAACACCGGCCAACCCGGCGCCAATCATGAGCGTCCGCACGCCACCGCCGAGGAAGAACCGACAGTACCACGTGATTAAGACGGTCGAGGCCGCCGCAGCGATCAGGTAAGCCGCACCGAACCCGATGAACTCAGAGATCGAGAGCAGGAGCAGATAAAATAAACACAATGCCGCGCCCACCATCAGGTATTGAAACGGATGAATTTTTTGTCTCGCCGTTACTTCGAAGAGAAAGAAAGTGGTGAAGACGAGCACGAGAAACAGCACGCCGTACTTGATCGACCGCTCGACATAACGATAGGCGTCGAGAATCGATAAGAACTGCGCTCCAAATCGTGAGCTGGTCACTGCCTCGAGGTTGAATCGCTCGTTTCCGGAGCGGCTCGTCCATTGCTGCGGATAATCCCGGCCGTAATAGGAAATCTTCCAGGTCGCGTTGAATCCATCTCCCCGAACCGATCCAGACCGCGCATCTTGCCAATAAGCCACCACCACCGGAATGTTTGCGTTTGGGCGAGCTGGCCTGTTTCCTGCCCGCCCAGCGTGCTACTCGGGTGAATCCGATGACCGCATTGCGGACGGAGTAGGTCATTTTTGCAGTCGGGGGTCGACTGCGAAAATTCCGGCATCGGTAATCTTGATTTTGGCAAAATCGCGATGCTGGGGATTGAGCAGGAATGTGCGCTCCTGAGGAACGAGCACGCTCGGGAGTCCAAGAACCGCAGACTCTCCCTTGCGGACCCAATCGTCGCCAATGCTCTTTGACGCCGGTCCCGGCGGGCGCGCATTCCAACCTTTGGGCAGTTGAGACAGTTCGATCGATATCATCATTCGTTCGTTCCAAGCCACTCGAAAGGCGCGGAATTTGTCAGGAATGGTTACAGGACGGATATGGACAACGATTTCCAGCGCAGCAAGCGAGAGGTGCTCGCTGCAATAAACCATTCGCACCCCGCTCGAGTTCCATCGTCCCTCGAATAAACGAGCCCCTTCGCCAGAAAAAGCACTCGAAGCGTGTCTTGCCTTGACGATGCGCCAGCCGACGACCTCGGCCATCAAGAGTAGACGCCGTATTCGATCCGGCCGAGCAGATTTTCCACTTCCCGAGCGCCGATCTCGCTTTTGGCAAACTCGAGCGGTACGGCGTCCCCCAACCCTCGCTGAGGATGGGTTAGCCACGCCCTCGCGTTGTCCGGGCCGCCAAATACCTTCGCAGCCTTCGTTAGCAATCGTTGATAACGGACTAGTTTTTCCGACTCCGCCGCGTCCAGGCGCCGCTGAACTTTGCGTCGATGCAACGTTGCGCGCGACATCCCGAGCGCATTCCCAATCTTCTCCAGGGTAAGACCGAGTGCTTTCTGCAACTTTTCCAATTCATGAAAACTGAGCCCCGCCCTGGTTCGCTCAATTTGCTGATGCAAGGGCATCGCCACGGCAAAGCTTTGTGCCGCCGCGCGCGAACCTCTTGCTCCTGAAGATAGTGGTCTCCTCCTCATCGGTCTTATCAATTGATACATTCTAATGTATCAATTGAGAAAAACAAGCGATTCCCCGGAGATGACTCGCCTGGGTCGTGGCTGGGGAGGGAATTGAACCCCCGACACGAGGATTTTCAGTCCTCTGCTCTACCAACTGAGCTACCCAGCCCTTTCGGAAATCCGGCTTGCTGCGCCGGGCTGCTCACTATGCAAACTTCGCGCAACAGGGCAAGCCCTTCGCGCGCCAGAGTGGTCCCATATTTAGGCTTTTAATCCACAAACCGGCGCGACAAACCAAGCGCGGCCTCGAGCAACTGTAAGTATTGCGCCCTCGGGATCTCGATCGCGCCAAACTGGACCAGATGCGGAGTGAGCCATTGCGTGTCAAGTAACGCGAATTTTCTTTCGCGCATTCGGTCCACCAAGGCGGCGAGCGCAATTTTAGACGCGTTGGTGACATGATGAAACATCGATTCGCCAAAGAAAGCGCCCCCGATCGCGACACCATAAAGCCCGCCAGCTAGCTTTCCGCTTTGCCAGACTTCGAGCGAGTGCGCGTGACCCAGCGCGTGTAATTGCTCGTAGCTGACGATTATCTCGCGATTAATCCAGGTGTCCTCCCGTTCGGCACATTCACGAATCACCTGTCCAAATGCGCTGTCGACCTTGATCTCAAATTTTTTCTGGTCCCATGAACGCCGCGCCGTGTGAGGCAGATGAAAGCGATCGAGTGGAATGATTCCGCGCGGCTCAGGGGAAAACCACTCGATGGAATCATCCTCCATGGCCATGGGAAAAACGCCAAGCCGATATCCCTGGAGGAGTAATTCCGGTTCAATCATGCCAGCGAATTCTAAACTGTTTTTTTCTAAAGACAGCGGCAGTCACTTGGGAGTGGGAACGGCGCGTCTCGGCCAGCGCTTGCATTGAAAGGTCCGCTTCCTAAAATGGCCAGATGAAACGCGTCTCGCTCCCGCTTGCCATCGTTATCGCACTGATTGGAAGCGGATGCGCCGACCCGTTGGAGCGGCAAAGCACGGATGAGGTCGGGTCGCAATTGGAACGCGGCGTTACCGGTCAGGGCACGATTGGCCCGGAACAACGTTCTTCCAGCGATCCTGCGGCCGAGCACGGCGTTCCGCAAACTCACCCATAGCGCGTGAAAACGGACGCGCCCTCGGCGCATTCAAAAATACTCATTCTTGATTTTGGATCGCAGTACACACAGGTCATCGGCCGGCGGATTCGTGAACTGCAGGTCTATTCCGAAATCGTGCCGTTTGGGATTTCCGCTGCGGAGCTCGCCAGGGCGAAGCCGAACGGAATTATTCTTTCAGGTGGACCAGCCAGCGTTTATGACAACGGCGCGCCGCAAATCGACCCGAAAATTTTTACCTTAGGCATTCCGACGCTGGGGATTTGTTATGGACTGATGCTTATGGCCCACCATCTCGGTGGGCAGGTCAAATTTACCGGCCGACGAGAGTTCGGCGCGGGAATCCTCGAAGTCGCCGATGGCTCGCGACTTTTCGAGGGACTCGGGTCTCAAGTCGACGTCTGGAATAGTCATGGTGACGAGGTCACTGCCCTGCCCGGTGGTTTTCGGGTCGCCGCGCGCACCACCAGCTCTCCCTTTGCTGCGGTGGAAGATCCGGAGCGCCAACTCTATGGGCTGCAATTCCATCCCGAAGTTGCACACACACCGCGCGGACGAGAGATTTTGCAGAACTTCGTTTATCACATCTGCCACTGCGCGATGGATTGGACGATGGGCTCCTTCATCCAGGACGCCTGCGACCGCGTCAGTGCCCAGGTCGGCGACAACAAGGTTGTGCTTGGGTTAAGTGGTGGAGTCGATTCGTCCGTTGTGGCCGCGCTCCTGCACAAGGCAATCGGCGATCAATTGACCTGCATCTTCGTTAACAACGGACTGCTCCGTGCCCGGGAAGAAGAAATGGTGCAGCGCGTTTTCGGTGAAAATTTCCACATCAAACTGAAATATGTCGATGCCTCGGAGCGTTTCCTCTCCCTGCTTCGCGGCGTAACCGATCCAGAGCAGAAACGCAAAATCATCGGGAATGAGTTTATCAAAGTCTTTCAGAAAGCGACGGAAGAGCTGCTGGCGGAAGATCAGAAAGATGGCGCAGGCGCCCACGCTGGTTACAAATTTCTCGCTCAGGGCACGCTCTATCCTGACGTGATCGAAAGCATCGCCATCAGCGGCAATCCGGCGCAGGTGATCAAGAGTCATCACAATGTCGGTGGTCTGCCCGAGAAGATGCACTTCGAGTTGGTGGAACCGGTTCGCCAGTTGTTTAAGGATGAAGTGCGACAAGCTGGCCTTCAGCTTGGTCTGCCGAAAGAGATCGTTTACCGGCAGCCCTTTCCGGGTCCAGGTCTGGCCGTGCGGATTGTTGGTGACGTTACTCCCGAACGGCTTCGCATTTTGCGCGATGCCGACACGATTGTAGAAAGCGAGATGGAGGCGAGCGACTGGTACTATCGTGTCTGGCAATCATTCCCGGTCTTACTACCGGTTCAAACGGTCGGCGTAATGGGCGATCAGCGTACCTATGATTACACGATCGCATTGCGCGTCGTGGAAAGTCAGGACGGCATGACTGCGGACTGGGTCCGGCTGCCTTACGAACTACTCGCCCGCATTTCCAGTCGTATTGTAAATGAAGTTAAGGGCGTGAATCGTGTAGTCTACGATATTTCGACCAAGCCGCCTAGTACGATCGAATGGGAATAAGACGGGCCCGCGAATCCGAGTATCGCACTCGTCCATAATTGAGAAGGCCAGCACGTCGCGCATTCCAACTGTCACGCCTAATCGGATGAGGCAATGAACGCGGAGCAGTGGAGACTCAAGGAGAATGCCGGGAACGGACAGCCCTGGTATTTGTGGGGACCTTACCTAAGCGAGCGGCAGTGGGGCACCGTGCGGGAGGATTATAGTGCCAATGGCGACGCCTGGAGCTACTTCCCCTACGATCAGGCTCGATCGCGCGCCTATCGCTGGGGTGAAGATGGTCTCGGAGGAATCTCCGATAAGAAACAACATCTTTGTTTTGCCTGGACCTTTTGGAATGGACGGGATCCGATCCTTAAGGAGCGGCTTTTTGGACTAGGTGGGCACGACGGCAATCACGGCGAAGATGTCAAAGAGGTCTACTGGTACCTGGATAACACCCCTTCGCATTCTTACATGCGAATGCTTTACCGCTATCCGCAGTCCGTATTTCCCTACGAAGCACTCCTGAAAGAAAATGCGGGTCGTTCCAAGAACGGTCCCGAATTCGAATTGTGGGACACCGGGGTATTCCGCGACCGCAGCTTTTTCGATATTGAAATAATTTATGCCAAGCTCGCTCCCGAAGATATTTTCATCCAGGCTCGCATCATTAATCGCGGACCGAGTACTGCAGGTCTGACGGCTTTGCCAACTATCTGGTTTCGAAATACCTGGTCATGGGGCCGCGATGATCGCCGGCCAGGTTTGCGCGGCGCGCAGAAAGGTAACGTAACCGTAGCTACTGTTGAAGCTACCCATCATGACCTCGGTAACTACCAACTTCTCTGCCAGGGAGCTGACGATCTTCTATTTACCGAAAACGTCACGAACTCGCAACGTATCTTCGCCGTGGCGAACAACACCCGACATGTCAAAGATGCATTCGATGACTATATAATCAGTGCGGATCGGTCGGCCGTCGCCCCGGAAAAAAATGGAACCAAGGCCGCCGCGCTTTACCGGTTGGAAATACCGGCCGGCTCTTCGCATCACATTCGTCTTCGACTTCGCAAAGCGGATGATGACAACACCGTCAGTGATTTCGATTCCTTCGACGAGACGATTGCTTTGCGTCGAAGTGAGGCGGACGAGTTTTACCAATCGCTTGCTCCGTCTTGCTTAACTGACGAGCAGCGGACGATCCAGCGCCAGGCGCTAGCGGGTCTGCTTTGGAACAAGCAGTTCTATTACTACATTGTGGAAGAGTGGCTGGATGGCGACCCGGCTCAACCTCCGCCGCCTGAGCTACGTCAGCTAGGCCGTAATTCGGATTGGCGTCATCTTTACAATGAACGCGTGATGTCTATGCCGGATAATTGGGAGTATCCGTGGTACGCATCCTGGGATCTTGGCTTCCATTGCATTCCGATCGCCCTTATCGATGTCACCTTTGCCAAGCGGCAGTTGGAGGGCGTGGTGCGAGAATGGTATCAGCATCCCAACGGCGATATCCCAGCCTACGAATGGAACTTCAGCGATTCTAATCCACCCGTACTCGGGTGGGCTGCGTGGCGCGTTTATAAAATTGAACAAAAGCAGACCGGTCGTGGCGATCGCGCTTTCTTAGAAACGGTCTTCCATAAGTTGCTCCTGAACTTCACCTGGTGGGTCAATCGCAAAGATTCTACGGGCCGCAATATCTTCCAAGGCGGCTTTCTCGGGCTCGACAACATCGGCGTCTTCGATCGTAGCACCGTTTTTCCGGGCGGCGGACATCTTGAACAGAGCGATGCCACCAGCTGGATGGGAATGTTCTGTCTAAATCTGATGCGCATTGCCCTCGAACTCGCGCGAGAAAACGCGGTCTACGAAAACATTGCTACCAAATTTTTTGAGCACTTCCTGAGTATCGCCTCCGCTATGAATAACATGGGTGGAAAGGGCATCGGGCTTTGGGATGAGGAAGATGAATTCTTTTATGATGTGTTGCATTTGCCGGATGGGCGGCATCTCCCCCTGCGAGTTCGTTCCCTGGTCGGTTTGCTCCCCCTCATTGCGGTTGAGACGATCGAGCCACAGTTACTGGGCGCCATGCCCGAATTCAAAAAACGACTCGAGTGGATCCTGACGAATAAGCCGCAGCTGGCCCGTTTGATCTCGCGCTGGCAAGAACCGGGAATGGGCGAACGTCGCCTGATTGCCCTCACCCGTGGTCATCGGATGAAATGTCTTCTCCGGCGAATGCTTGATCCTAATGAATTCCTAAGTGACTTCGGGGTCCGGTCATTAAGTAAGCATCACAAGGAGGACCCTTATGTTCTGGAATGCTTCGGGGCCGAACGCATCGTAAGATATGAACCCGCTGAATCCCAGACCGGTTTGTTCGGCGGCAATTCTAATTGGCGCGGGCCTATCTGGTTCCCAATAAACTATCTCTTGATCGAATCCCTGCAAAAGTTTCACCACTACTACGGTGATGATTTCAAGGTCGAGTGCCCTACTGGCTCCGGGAACTACCTCACCCTGAAGGAAGTGGCGAACGATCTATCGAACCGGCTGATCAAATTATTTCTCCGCGATGAAAACGGTGACCGTCCGTGTTTGCGCAGCTCGAGTGGTGCTTTCGATTCCGCAACCGACCACGACTTTTACTGGTTCCATGAATATTTTAACGGCGACACCGGCGCCGGCTTGGGCGCATCCCATCAAACCGGCTGGACTGCGCTGGTGGCAAAACTGATCCAGCAACAAGGCGATTTCGGCACAATCGAAAAGCCGGATCCTTTTACCGATCTTTAGGCGCGTTCCAGACGCATTCGGCGACCGATAAGCCAAAGAGCCGCGATCGCGACCAGCAGGGCTGCGTCAAGCGCAAGATGAGTGGCGAAGTTCAGGTTTCGGCTCGGTCCACCAAAACAACCACAACTGACGTCGATCCCGCGCAACTTGGCACTGACTGATGCGATAATAAATAGCGAAATAAGAATGAGCAGAATCGCAACGGCACCGTAATAAAAGCGGCGCAAGAGCAGAGCCACGCCGCAAATAATCTCCAGCCAGGGAAGATAGAAGGCCAACGCAACCGCCACCGACCAGGGCAGCACGTGATAGTTATTGATATCTCTGCTGAAGCGAATTGGGTTTGTGACTTTGATTACTCCCGCATAGAGAAATGTGGCGGCTACCAGCAAACGAAGCAGCCCGACAATCCAGCTCTTCACTTGACTAGTTTTCACTTCTTCGATTCCTCCCAAGCCTCCCAGCCACCTTCCAGGACGAAAACATTTGCCAGATTGGCTTCGTCACGCAGCCGCCGCGCTACTTCGCGACTCGCTCCACAGCTTTGCTTGCCACAGTAGACGATTATCTTCTGACCAGGAATCCAGGCATTCAACATTACCGGAAGCAGGCTATCCCATTGTTCCGCGTTAAGTAACAACGCGCCAGGGATGTGGCCGGCCGCAAATTCTTCCGCCGGCCGCGCGTCTACCCACAGTATGGAACCACCTAAGCTTCGCGCCTGAGCAACGGTAATTTCGTCCTGGACCGGGGGATGGGACCAGGACATTTGATTGCGCCAATATATGGTCTCACCCAAGGCAGGAAGGAAAGCCAGGCAGAGTAGAACCAGCCCCTCCCGGATCGGCCCGCCTCGACGCACTATTGAGTACTTGGCGGGTTGACCACGCGTGCCGTGGCATAGACCGGTTTACCGCCGCTGTCGGGTTGAACCGTCAGGGTGGCCGAGACCGGATGCGACGTGTCGTGCGGTTGCACTTCGATTTTGAATTGGTTTTGTCCGATCGAGCTAACCGAAGCAACGAATTCTCCGCTCGAGCTGGTGACCTTCAGATTGTTAGCATGTAACTCTTTTGCCGCTTTTGCCAGGATCGTCTTCGGCTTCGGGGGTTCGCTGTTCTCCCAATAAACAAAACTCGGACGAAGCTCGAGCATCTGCGGAATCATTGCTCGCAACGTGAGAATCGTTACCGGAGATGCAGGGTCGTCGGTCTCCACTCGTACCGTCTTTTGCTGTGTCCCAGTGCTCGCGCCTACCTTGAAAGTGGCGGTAATTTCGCCGGTTTCTCCTGGGGCAACGTCGTCTTTTTTCCGAGCGGCGGTGGTGCACCCGCAAGAAGTAGTGACCGACTTGAAATGAACGACTGCGCCACCGGTATTCTTGTACTTAAAACTACCAACCGCGGTGGCATCGCCCGGTGCCGGGTGAAGCTCAATCTGGGTTTGTTCCCATTTGAGCTCAGCCTGCGCAATACCAGTCAATGAAGTTGCGACAAAAAAAGCGATGAGGTTCACAATCTGCGTTTTCATTTTTTTGCTACGTACTGCCCAATATATTCAGCAACAGCTTCCCGCCAATTCCTCGGCGATATTCCCGTGTCATCGGTGAACTTCGCAGTTGATAAGACAGTATAGACGGGACGTTGGGCGATGAAATTCTTTACCTCGGCCATGGTCAAAGGACCAACCTTCTTCGTCATTAAGGCAACGCCATCTTCATGACAACAGTCGAGAGCATATTGCGCATATTCCTGCCAACTGCACTCGCCACCGTTGGCAAGGTGAAGCAACCCAACCAGATCCCTTTCCCATGCCGCTCGCAGCCAAAGCGCTAGATCAAGCGTATAGGTAGGGACGGCAAATTTGTCTGCGATTGCCGCGACGTCGGCAGTCTCGCGTGCCCGCTGAATAACCTGATCGACAAAGCTCGGGCGATCGGGACCGAAAACCCAGGAAACACGGGCGACAAGGTGCCGTTTGGAAGCAGCCAGGGCACGAAGCTCCCCTTCCCGTTTTGACTGCCCGTAAATGCTTAAAGGAACGACCTTATCTTCTTCGAGGTAGGGAGTCTGCTTTTTGCCATCAAAGACGTAATCAGTACTAATGTGAATCAATTTGGCGTTTTTCTCCGCGCATAATTTTGCCAGAACGTCTGGGCCGGCCGCATTGATCGAAAAGGCCTCTTCGCGATGAGATTCACAGTAATCGACGTTGGTGAGCGCCGCGCAATTGATCAATAATTCAAACTCGATCGGGCAGAGACGCTCACGAATTTCATTACTATCGGCGAGGTTGAGATCTGCGTGCCGGAAGCCGCGCACGTCGAAATCGCCGGCATATTCACGCGCCAGCGCGCCTCCCAGGCGTCCGCCCGCGCCAACGATTACGATGCGCATCGATTGGCTGAGCCACAGAGGAATGGCCGGTCAATACCGGCCAGCCCGCTCGAGAAGTTCCTGCCACCAGGATTCATTGTTCAGATACCAATCCACTGTTTCGGCAATCCCATCCCGGGCGTTGCGGCGCGGTTTCCATTTCAGTTCGCGCTTGGCCAGGCTCGAATCGATCGCATAACGGCGATCGTGCCCGAGCCTGTCCGTGACGAAGGAGATCAAGCTGTGTGGCTTGCCCAATTTGTCCAGGATCAGTCTGACCACTTCGAGATTGGGAAATTCTCCGTCTCCGCCAAAATTGTAAACGGCGCCGGCCTTCCCTTCAAAAAGGGCAGCGACAATTCCAGCGCAATGATCCCGGACATGGATCCAGTCCCGCACATTCATGCCGTCGCCGTATACCGGTAACGGTTCGTCCCGTAGCGCCTTGATGATCATAAGGGGAATGAGTTTTTCCGGAAATTGGTACGGGCCGTAATTATTGGAGCAACGCGTAATGACTACGTCCTGCTCGAACGTCTTGAAGCAGGCGAGCGCAAGCAGGTCCGCCCCGGCTTTGCTGGCAGAATAGGGTGAACTGGGTTGGACTGGTGATTGCTCGGTAAATTCTCCCTCCGCCCCAAGGGAACCATAAACTTCGTCGGTGGATATCTGGACAAGACGCTGGACACCGTGACGTCGCGCGCTATCAAGCAATACGCTCGTGCCGACGATGTTGGTATGAATGAAATTCTGAGGGGAATTGATGCTGCGATCGACGTGTGATTCGGCGGCAAAATTAATGATGGCGTAAAACTGATGCTCGGTCATCAAGGCATCCATTTGGTCGGCATTTGCGATATCGGCTTTGAAAAACTCATAACGATCGCCGTGTTCCTCCGCGACGCCGTCCAGATTGGCCAGATTGCCGGCATAGGTAAGGACATCGACGTTGGTGACGTAAGCCGGCTTGTAATGTTCCAGAATGTAGCGAATAAAGTTGCTCCCTATGAAACCGCAGCCGCCCGTCACTAAAATGCGCATCCCTGCGCGTACTAGCAGCGGTCGTAAAGACGCGCGAGTGGATTTTTCCGCTGGCAACGCGGGAATGGTTGCTCGCGTTCTCGCGGCGCTGGAAAGCGACTGGATGTTTTGGGCAATTCTGCTGCTCGCAGCCGCGCTACGATTGCTTTTTCTCGGGATCAAGCCTCCACATTTCGACGAAGGGATCAATGGCTGGTTCGTGGATCAAATGGTCAAGAACGGGTTCTATCGATACGACCCGACCAACTACCATGGTCCGCTCCATTTCTATGTTCTATTTCTCTCGCAAAACCTATTTGGCCGGAACCTGTGGGCTCTTCGTCTTCCTGTGGTGCTGGTCAGCATTGGATCTGTCTGGCTGACGATGCAGTATGATCGTGTCCTGCCACGCGCGGTCGCACGTTTAGCCGCTTTGACCATGGCCGTTTCGCCAGGGTTCGTTTTCTACGGCCGTTACTCGATCCACGAAGTATGGCTTCTCCTATTTTCCATGATGTTCCTGCTTGGTCTGCTCGGACTGTGGCAACGGGGGACCGTCGATTATCTGTGGTTCACCGGAATCGGTTTTGCCGGAATGATGCTGACGAAGGAGACCTACATTATCCATCTCGGCTGCGCGCTGATTGCGATACCGCTGTTATTTATTTCCACGAAACTTTCATCAGTCGAAAACTTCGCTCCGGCAAAGCAAACATGGACCCGGATGGACCTGGCGATGGTTTGTCTGGCTGGAATTGGCGCCATCATCTTTTTCTACTCTGGGACATTCTTTCACTGGAGTGGAATCAAAGGTTTGTATCAGACATTCCATGCCTGGTTTAAAACCGGCCACAACGGGAACGGGCACGAGAAGCCAATTTATTATTGGCTGACTTTGATTGCTCGTTACGAGTGGCCAGCGTGCGTGGGCCTGCTTCTTTGCGGTTTCTGCCAGATGTTCCGTAACCTCGGCCTGCGCTACCTGGCGATCAATGGAGTCGGTCTATTCCTCGCTTATAGCATAGTTCACTACAAGACTCCGTGGTGCATCATCAGCGTGATATGGCCGTTATTGTTCATTTTTGGCAGTTTTGTCCTCATCGTGCCAAAACGATTTTTGGCACTGGCTTTGGGTGTCGCCGGTTTGCTGTTGACCGGGTCGCTCGCTTATACAGTTACGCTTAACTATTTTCGATGTACGACGGACACGGAGCCATACGTTTACGTCCAGACCTACAACGACATTTACAAACTCACGACCCCGGTTCTCGCGCTCGCTCATAGCGACCCCGGTTATTATCACATCACCGGTCATATCATTCGCGCCAGCCCTTACCCGTTGCCGTGGATTTTGGGCGATTTTTCACGTATCGGCTACTACGAACACGAGAACTATCCACCGACCATGGATGCCGATTTTCTTCTGGTACAGGAAGACAAGGTAACCGAGGTCGAGTCCAAGTTGCACGACAATTACTTTACTCAGCCGCTGACTATTCGGCCTTACCAGGATCCTTCCAAAATATATCTCCGGGCCAGTCTGTTTAAGAACTTTTTTCCCGGAATGACGCCGGATTTTGTCGGCCAGCGCTAACCAGCCCTGATGCGTCTTGTAGCTGCCGGTTTGATCTATGTGGCTGTGTCATGTGTCGCAGCCCTTATTCTCGGGATGACTTCAGGTGGCCTGAATGAAGCTATTTCTGCGATTTCTCTCATGTTGGGGGCCATAGCAGGGGTAGCGGCCTTTACCTCGACGCCACCTCCTGATTCAGCAACAAGAAAACCGATCGACGTGACGCGCACCGTGGGCCGCTATCGCAACCTCTGGCTTTGGCTGGTCGGCGCAATCTTTGCCATGTTCGCTCTCCGCTCTTTTTGCTGGTTACTTTTCTATGATGGCGAAGTCATGCGCATTCAATCACCCCACAATCTGGGAGATCTCGGTTTGCATATTGCCTACATCAAGAACTTCGCCAACGGCGTGAAATTGTGGCCTGATAGTCCACTTTACGTCTTTAGTAAGCTGCGATATCCGGCCGGGATGGATTTATTCAATGGTTTGCTAACCGAGTTGGGCTTTGACTTGCGTCATCAGCTCGCGGCTGCCGGCCTTCTCGCTTCCATCGCTACTTTCTATGCTTTCTACCGCTGGAGCGGCACATTCGGTATCGCTGGCTTTCTCTTCAACGGCGGCCTGGCCGGCTATCAGTTTTTCCGAACATGGCAGTTCATCGGCTACCAGGATGGCCCCAATATCTCCTGGAAAAGCATCCCTTTGACCATGTTTGTGACTCAGCGTGGACTACTTTACGCCATTCCCGCTGGATTGGTTCTGCTTTGGCAATGGCGGAGAAAGTATGGATCGGCAGGTGAGTCAGGCAGGCGAGTTCTGCCAGGTTGGGTCGAGTACATTCTCTATGCAACAATGCCTTTATTCCACATACATACCTTCCTGGCCTTGAATTTCGTTCTCGCTCTCCTTTTTCTAGGCCGCCCGCAATCACGGATTGTCCTGATCAGACTGGTTGCCGCTGCATTGCTTCCAGCGACCTTCTTTGTCTGGCTCATCACGGACAATTTTCACGCCAAATCTGTTTTTGAATGGCATCTGGGATGGACCCAGAACGTTGATGAATTCGCGATGCCGTTTCTTTCTTTTTGGCTTGTTAATTTTGGTGTTTTCCTTCCATTCGCGATCGTCCTCCTAATAATCGTTATGCGGAAGGACTGGACGAACCGAAGAGACGTCGACGCGAAACTATCCGGCGATGCAATCTTCCTCGCGGCTGCGGCCCTGATTTTCCTGTTCGCCTGCCTGATAAAGACCGCGCCCTGGGAATGGGACAATATCAAGATAATCATCTGGGCTTATTTTCTTACACTGCCGATTTTATGGAACAGATTGATCAAGCCCTGGCCGTTGGCTGCGCGGGTCGCAGCTTGCATAGTCCTTTTTCTGTCCGGTTTTGTTAATTTATTCGGCGGATTGGCCGCGGGACGCGCAGGTTTCGAGTTCGCGAGTCGGATCGAGACCGATGTTATCGCATCGGCGATAAGAAATCTGCCGGTTGAAGCCCGCTTCGCTGCATATCCGACCTATAATCACCCTCTTCTCCTGAATGGACGCAAGGTGGTGTGCGGATATACGGGCCATCTCTGGACCCAGGGAATCGATTACGCGCCGGTAGAAGAGAAGCTTCGATCGCTAATGCTGGGGGAAAACAATTGGATGGAACTCGGGCGCGAACTTCATGTGCGCTACCTGTTTTGGGGCAACGATGAAAAGGCGAACTACGCGACCAGCAGGCGACCCTGGGAAGGCCAGCTGCCAATAGCGGTCCAGGGAAGCTGGGGAGCTATTTACGATTTCGGATCTTACAGATAGCTTATCCGTTTACGAAATAGGCAAACTTCCAGCTTCCGTTGATGCGACGGATACCGGCACGGTATCCGTCATAGTTCAGCGAAGGATCGGCGAATTGCGGCGGAGCGACCATGTAATCCTGCTTCTTCACGAATTTCTCCGCCAGAATGCCTTCCAGTTCCGGCCAGATATTATTTTCATCCCAGTATTTGAAAACCCCATCCCCGGATCTTTCCGGGTTAAGACTGTAGCCAAAATCCGTCGTCATCATTCCTGCGATTGTACTCAGATCGTGCGCTTTCACCGCTTTGCGTAAGCGCAGGAGAAAAGCATCGAAATCAACGTCGGTGTTTTCCTCGGCCGGGTTGGCCTTGGCCCCCTTCTTTTGCGCCTGAGCACGCGGCTGTTTCTTGCTCGGGCTGGTACACCCAGGGAGCGAAAAAGCTATCGCCAGCAGTATTACCGCAATCGATCTAACTCTCATTTTTCATAGCTCTGTCAGGTTTTTGCGAGAGTGCAAATCGCAACTCGTTCATGTCACTTTTGGCCGCTACCGCGCAGGGGATGCTCGATGAAAACGAAATAGAACGTGCTCACGATATCGGCCAGCGTTGCGGCAGGACTTGTGTTGCGCAGTTGGCCCCTGCGCAACTGGGAAAAAACCGATTCGACCGTGAGCTGTTCCGGGCGCGGGATACTGGCGTAGTGGGAACCAAATGCGTCAAGACGATGAGCGTCCGATGTTGCAATGAGGGGTTTACCAAACTTTTCGGCGATCCGAATCGCGCGGCGGTTCGGGTTGAAAATGCCTTTGTGAAAATGGCAAAGCTCGATCGCATCGAAGCAATCGATTTCATGAAGCAAGCGTTTGCCAATCGAGCCTCCGAGGAAATAAAAAGGATGCGGGGCAATAGTATAAAGCGATTCGCCCCGTCGTGCGCGCAAGGCGCGGACATCATCGAAGCATTTCAGCCCGCTGATTTCCGCAGCCGCGACATTCAAGAGAATGATGTCGGCGCCCTCAATCCGCATTTCCGCCGCTGGGATCAGCAGGATACCCGAGCGCTGCGCCGCAGCAAAGACTTCGGCCCTATCGAATACCGCGTCGTGCAAGGTGATGGCAAGCACCCGGAACCCGAGCCGGCGCGCGCGTGCGAGGAGTTCGCGTGCCGAATAATCGAGTTTGTCCTTAGGGTCGTCCAGAGTGTGGATGTGGAGGTCGAGCTTGATCCAATCTTCAGCGTCCATCGTTGGCCGAAGCTACACCGAGTTTTCAGGTTGCGGCAGGTTTAGCCTTGCGGCACTTTCGACCGCACCAACAGTGCGCCCATTGCTCGGGTGGTGAAATGGCAGACACGTACGTTTGAGGGGCGTATGCCGAAAGGCATGGGGGTTCAAGTCCCCCCCCGAGCACTTTGTTCAATGTGGCGATGGTGCGGCTAGCAAGGCTGGGCGATTGGGGTCAATCGCGGCTACCTCGGAGCTGCTAATGAAGGCACGGCTAAAAAGCATACGCCCGGCGGTTTCAATTTGCTGTTCAATCCCTATTCCTATCGCGCATCGTTGAGAATGCCGCGTTGTCCATGGGCTACCAGCGAACCTGCCATCACCTATCACGATGAAGAATGGGGTGTGCCTTTACATGACGATCGAAGGCTGTTCGAGCTTCTAATTTTAGAAGGAGCCCAAGCCGGGTTGAGCTGGATTACGATTCTGAAAAAACGACAGAATTATCGAAAGGCATTTGATGGATTCCGCCCGGCGAAGATCGCCCGCTACGGTCCGCGCGAGGTGAAGCGTTTGCTTGCCGATTCCGGGATCGTTCGGAACCGATTGAAAATCGCAGCTACGATCCAGAATGCAAAGGCGCTTCTAAAGCTGCAAGAAGAGTTGGGGAGTTTCGACGCTTTCCTATGGAGTTTTGTCGGCAACAAGCCGATCCAGAATCGCTGGCGCCGCATGGCGGATGTGCCCGCCCGGACCTCCGAATCCGATGCATTGAGCCGCGATCTCATCCGGCGCGGATTCAGGTTCGTCGGCTCAACTATCTGCTACGCCTTCATGCAAGCGACTGGAATGGTCAACGATCACCTCGTGACCTGCTCACGTTACACGGAGCTCGGCGGCACCGTGAGTCGGCGTAAATAGTAGGAGCGCACTTCGTCCTCCGGGTTCTTCCTGGTGCGGATGAAGAGCGGCCATCGCCGATTGTCAGTTCTGTCGCGTTGCAGCGAGTGAAGCCAAAATTGCCTTTTGCACATGCAAACGGTTCTCGGCCTGATCGAAAATTGTGGTGGCGTTCCCTTCCAACGTTTGCGCGTCGATTTCCTGGCCGCGATGTGCCGGGAGACAATGCATGACGAGCGCATCAGGCTTGGCCAACTGCACCAACGATTCGTTAATCCAATAAGGTGATAACTCCGCTTCGCGCCGGGCACTTTCGAGCTCGGTTCCCATCGATACCCAAATATCGGTGTAAAGGACATCGGCGTTGCGGGCTGCCTCTTGTGGACTTGTCGTGCATACGATCCTGCCTCCGACGTGGCCCAACCATTCCGGTTCCGGTTGATATTTTTTTGGTGCAGCGATCCTCAGTTCGAACCCTAACTTTGCCGCCGCCAGCACCCAGGAGCGCGCGGTATTGCATGCGCCGTCGCCCACAAATGTGACGATTTTCCCGGCGATATTTCCGCGTTTTTCTTCGATCGTGAATACATCGGACAGAATCTGGCACGGATGTTCCTCGTCGGTCAGCGCATTGATGGTGGGAATACCGGAAAACTCCGCGAATTCCTCGATATCACTTTGCGCGAACGTACGAATGACAGCTCCATCGACAAGCCGGCCAAGAACTCGGGCGGTGTCTTTAATCAGTTCACCGCGTCCGAGCTGAATATCGTTCGCATTCAGGTAAATCGCCTCGCCGCCGAGTTCATGGATACCAACCTCGAACGAAACCCGGGTACGGGTTGATGGTTTGGAAAAGATGAGTCCCCAGGTTGTACCGGTCAGCGGCCCTGCCGAATTGCGCGCGCGATTCTTTTTAAAGTCGGCCGCCGTCCGAAAAATTACCGGGATTTCTTCGGCGGTGAGATCAGCAATGCTGAGAAAATGTTTCATGCCAGGTCGCTCACGACCGAACCGATTAGTTGGAGCGCTTCCTCCGCTTCGGTGCGGGTCAAGTTCAGGGCTGGTAAAAGGCGAATGACATTGGTTCCGGCTGGAACCGAGAGCAGCCCGCGCTGATGCAATCGTTTCACCACTTCCGTTGCCGGCGAATCTGCCTTTCCGGCGAAACCAGGAGCCTCGGACGATAGTTCGATGCCAATCATCAGTCCGAAGCCGCGCACCTCGCGTAAGACAGTAGGAAATTTGTCACGCATCTTTGTTAAGTGCGATTGCAAGAACTCGCCTATTTCCGCGGCGTGAGCGGCGAGCTGATCGCGCTCGATGATTTCCAGGACTTTCAACGCAACGGCGCACGCAAGCGGACTTCCACCAAAAGTGCTGGCATGCGTTCCGGGAGAGAGCACGTCAGCATATTTCTCTTCCACCCAAAACGCGCCGATTGGAAATCCACCGCCCAAAGATTTCGCCATCGAAACGGCATCGGGCAGGAATTGCCGATTGCGAACGATCGTCTGCCAGGAGTGAAATGCTCCGGTGCGAAAATGACCGGCCTGAACTTCATCGAGTAGGAGCAGAATTCGAAATTCGTCACACAGTTGACGCAGCCCGATCAGATAATCCGCGGTTGCTATTGTGATTCCGCTTTCCCCCTGAATGGGCTCCATTAACACTGCCACGGTTTGTCGTGTAATAGCCGCACGGACTGCTTCGACGTCATTAAAAGGCGCCTGTTTAAAGCCAGCGACTGGAGGTTCGAATCCTTTCTTCACTTTCTCCTGACCAGTTGCTGCTATGCCGGCCAATGTCCGACCATGGAACGAGCCAAGCGCAGTTATGATTTCGTAGCGGCCGCTGTCGTGCCCAAACTTTCGCGCAAGCTTAAACAAACCTTCGTTGGCTTCCGCACCGCTATTGCAGAAAAAGACACGACCGGGTGCGATCAAACCGACCAGTTGCTCTGCCAGCCGTCCCTGTAGCTCGTTGTAATACAGATTTGAGATGTGAGTTAACCTGCCTGCCTGAAAGCGGAGAGCCTCGGCAATCTCAGGATGAGCGTGACCGAGGGCCGAAACCGCAATCCCCCCACCCATGTCGAGATAACGGTTCCCTTCAATGTCCCAAACGGAACTGCCTTGCCCACGCTCAAGGACAAGATCGAAGCGCGCGTAGGAGGGCACGACGTTTCGCTCGAAAATTTCTTGAATCGAGCGCGTTTTCACAAGACCACCTCCGTGCCAACACCGGCATCGGTGAAAATCTCGAGCAGGATGGAGTGCGGAATCCGGCCGTCGACAAATTGCACTTTCTCTACCCCGCTTTCGATCGCTGCAACCGCGCCATCGACTTTTGGAATCATTCCTCGATCCACTACGCCTGCGCGTTTCATCTCTGGCACTTCATCCACTCGCAAATGTGTCACCAGGGTCGACGGATCGTCCGGATCGCGCAGCAAACCCGGCACATCGCTCATGAAAACGAGGCGGCGCGCCCTTAGGGCGATCGCCGTCCGGGCCGCGGCGAGATCGGCGTTGCAATTGTAAATGCGACCATCTTCTCCCCGCGCAGTCGGACTGATCACCGGCGTAATGCGGCGGCGGATGCATTCCCGCAGAAGGTCGACGTTCAAATCGCAGACTTCACCGACAAACCCCAAATCAATTTTTTCATCGGGCAAAGCATATTTCCGGCAGCGAAAAATCTCAGAACCGGAAAATCCGCGCGCTTTACCTCCAAATTGCTCGATTGCAAAGACGATTTCGGGATTGATTTCACGCGATAACACCTGTTCGACGATTTCGACTGAGGCGGCATCAGTCACACGCAGCCCCTGGACGAAATCAGCTTTCATTCCCGCGCCTTCGAGTGCGCGTGTAATTGCCTTGCCACCTCCGTGAATAACCACGGGATTGATCCCGACGGATTCGAGAAAAACGATATCGCGCGCGAGGCGGTGGCGTTCCTCGGCATCGGGTGAATCCATGAAACTGCCGCCGTATTTGATAACGAACGTTTGGCTATGAAAGCGCTGGATGTAAGGCAATGCCTCGAGCAACGTGGCGGCTTTGGAGATCAGTTCGTCCATTCTCAACCGCCCAGTGAAGCGGGATCGCTTATGTCGCCTTTATTGAACGCAACGTAATCTTCGGTCAGATCGCTCGCGTAGAATGTTGCGCGCCCACTTCCCTGGTTCAGGGAAATATGGACATCGAATTCCGGGCCGTTCACCACTCGCGCCAATCGCAAAACGGGAACGGTTGTCGGTTTGCCGTGACGAAAAGCGAAAACAATCTTCCGGCGATCGGGATTGCCATAGCCGATGTCGACTCGCGATTCATCGACCCGCGCATTTGAATAACCAATCGCGCAAAGAATCCGGCCCCAATTTGGATCGCCTCCATGCCAGCTTGTTTTTACCAGCGCGCTATTCGCAATCGCCCTGGCGACGGCATCCGCCTCCCGCTCCGATCGCGCGGCATTTACGTGCAAAGTAACGAACCGCGTCACACCTTCCCCGTCCCGTACGATTTTCTTTGCCAACTCAAGCGTGACGAAATTCAGCGCAGCTTGAAAATTGCCGAAGGCCGTTGTTTTCGCAGACGTAATTTTCGAATTCTTGGCCGCTCCATTTGCCAGCGCGATGACGCTGTCGTTTGTACTCATGTCGCCGTCGACGCTGATCCGATTGAAACTTTGCCCGACAGCAGTTTCGAGCGCGCGCTTGAGCAGGCGCGGCGCAATGGCAACATCACTCGTGATGAATGCCAGCATGGTAGCGTGGGCCGCGCCAGAACGCGTCATCTTCGGCTCAATCATGCCCGCGCCTTTGCAAATTCCACCGATCCGCGCAGCCGATTTTCCGATCCTGAACTCGACTGCTATTTCTTTACGGCGGGTATCACTCGTCATGATGGCGTCCGCGGTGGCCTTGGCATTTCGAACCGTGGATGCGAGCAGGGATGCGCAATTTCGTATTCCGCGGGCAACGTTTGTCATCGGCAGCGGCATACCGATTCGGCCAGTCGAGCAGACCAGCACTTCGTCTGCCGAGATCCTATGGCGGCGGTCTGTGACCGCCGGTTGCGAACTGCGACCGTTAGCGCCCGATGCTGCGGTAGAAAGGGCATCCGCCGCCAGTACGCACATCTCTTCGGCGTCGCGCAATCCACGCTTGCCAGTACAAGCGTTGGCGTTGCCAGAATTAACGACAATCGCGCGGGCCAAGCTTCTCGTTGCCCGCTTCGCGCTCACGCGCACAGGAGCGGCGCGCATTTGATTTGTCGTGAACATTCCCGCAACCGCCGCCGGAACATCGGATACGACCAACGCCAGGTCGTCTTTGCGGCCTTTTTCCGAGCCTTTGCCCGTACCGAGGCGCTTGATGTCGCAAAAAACAGCCGCTGTTTTGAATCCGTGCGGGGCACAGATCGATCCCGCGATTTGGTGAAAAGTTTTCAAAGCAAACCCGCGCTCTCGGGGAATCCGCGCATCAGGTTGAGGCACTGAACAGCCTGTCCGCTTGTGCCCTTAACGATATTGTCCAGGGTGCTCATGATGATCAGGCGTCCCGTGCGCGAATCGAAACGCCAGGCTATGTCAATGAAGTTGGTACCGACGACGTTTTTCGAATCGGGAAGTTGATCGGGCCCAAGCAAACGCACGAACGGCTCCGCATGGTACGCTCTTTCCAAAACGAGCTTTGCTTGACGCGCATCGGCATGGCTCAAATCGGCATAGATGGTGGTGACGATCCCGCGATTTGCCGGTACCAGGTGCGGAGTGAATTGAATCGTGATCGCCTCGCCCGCGGCGAGTGAGAGCTCCTGCTCGATCTCGGAGAGGTGGCGATGTTTCGGCACCCCGTATGGCCGAATGCTTTCGTTACATTCAGCGAAAAGAAATGCGGCTTCGACTTTGCGCCCTGCTCCTGTCACCCCGCTCAGACTGGTTGCGCAAATGCTGCCGGGCCGAACCAGTTTCTCACGTACAAGTGGAAGCAGCGGGATCAAGATGCTGGTCGGATAACAACCGGGACAAGCGATTAGCTTCGCGCCGCGAATCTGTTCCCGATAAATTTCTGGTAATCCGTAGATGGCCGAGGCCAACAACGACGGTGCTGGGTGCTCTCTTGCGTAAAATTCCCGATACGTATCAGCGTTACGGAGACGAAAATCGGCACTCAGATCAATCACGCGCGCGTTTGAGTCGAGCAGCGGTTTGACGAACTCAGCAGAGACCCCGTGGGGCAGAGCGAGAAAAACAATTTCAGCGTGACCGGCGATGGTTCGCGGATCGGAATCGCTGAAGGAAACGGTCTCGGCGAAGGGGACTCCCGCAAATCGCGGGAACACTTCGTTCAATTTTTTGCCCACGTGCTGCCGTGAGCTGATCGCAGTGAGCTCGACGCCAGGATGCAGCAGAAGCAAGTCGACGAGTTCCTCCCCGGCGTAGCCAGAAGCGCCTACGACTGCCACCCGGCAGCGGTCGTTCGTTTTCACAAGGGCGGAATGCGTAATTCATCTGCGCGCGATTGCAACGAAACATTGTCGCCGCCTTAAAATTTTTCCGGTAACGTGTCGGTATGGAATCCCTCTACGTCGTCGGCTTCGCGGTCGTCGCAGTCATCGCCTTTGTTTTGATCGTCGTCCTCTTCAACTTTTTTGGCCTGTGGTTGCGCGCCCGCATCGCAAATGCGCCGGTGGCAATCGGCAAAATGGTCGGGATGCGGCTGCGTAAAGTGCCGGTTGGATTAATTGTCGATAATCGCATTACGGCGGTAAAGGCAGGGATCGATGTGCCGAGCGATCCGCTCGAAGCGCATTACCTGGCCGGGGGCGATGTCAGCCAGGTGATCCTGGCATTAATCGCGGCGGATAAAGCTGGAATCGCCCTCGATTTCAATCGGGCTTGCGCCATCGATCTGGCAACGAAAGGAACCGGCAAGACAGTGCTCGAAGCGGTGCGGACCAGTATTAACCCGAAAGTGATCGATGCACCGAACCCAGCCATGGGCCGTGCGACCATCGACGGAGTCGCGAAGGACGGAATTGGGGCAAAAGTGAAAGCGCGCGTTACCGTGCGTTCCCATCTCGATCGTTTCGTGGGCGGTGCAACCGAGGAAACTATCATCGCGCGCGTCGGCGAAGGGATCGTTAGTGCGATCGGTTCGGCCGATTCCTACAAGGATGTCCTGGAAAATCCCGATCGAATTTCAAAGGCGGTTCTGGCCAAGGGACTCGATAGCAACACCGCTTTCGAGATTTTGTCGATCGACATCGCCGACGTCGATGTGGGCGACAACATTGGAGCGAAATTGCAAAGCGAGCAGGCCGACGCGGATAAACGTGTCGCTCAGGCCAAGGCGGAGGTGCGGCGCGCGGCAGCCGTCGCAGTAGAGCAGGAGATGCGGGCCAAGACCCAGGAAATGCGTGCAAAAGTCGTAGAAGCAGAAGCGCTTGTCCCGCAAGCGATGGCGGATGCGTTCCGCTCCGGCAATCTCGGAATAATGGATTACGTGCGAATGAAAAACGTGCAGGCCGACACATCGATGCGGGAATCAATTGCAGGCACCGACAAACCGGCCGGCGGCGGCACCACCCCGAGCTGATGCACTTCGATCAGAACATCCTTTTCGTCATTATCGTCGCGGTCGTCGGTATTTTTCGGCTGATCTCGCGGGTCACCGGAAATGCGCCGGATCAATCGCAACGGAACAAACCGCGCTCGTCACCTTCCCTTTCGCGCGAATCGCCCCCACTAGCGCCACGGTCCCGGCCGAAGAGCGATGAAGAACGCGTGCGGGAACTTTTGGAAGCGCTTGGTCAACCGGCCGGAACAACGCCTCCGCCCAAGGTAATGCCCCGGACGAACGTTGCTCCGCGCCCACTTGCGCCGGTCCAGCCGCCGGCAATGCGACCATTTTCTCCCGTAATCGTACCAATACCCGATCAACCGCAAAAAAAGATTGCTGCGCCACGGGAACGCAAACGATCGCCTGTTGAAAGGAAATCTCCCGTTCTTTTGCCACCGGCTGTGGCAATGCCAACAGAAGCAAATGAGCCGGGTTCCTGGATAAGAGCTGCTGAATTGGCGCAGGCGCCAGCGTACGAAATTCAGACCGCCGGTGAGGCCGAGGTTAGCTGGAAAAATGTGCTTAGGTCATCGAATTCTATTCGAAGCGCCATTATCTTGCGCGAAATTCTGGGACCACCTCGCGCATTACGACCGCTCGAGTCTGCGATTACGCAAGCTTGACTCGGGATACGCCGCTCTTGCATTCTTTCTCCGCTATGAGCGTACGATCCCGAATTCTCGTCGGGGGCCTCACGCTGCTCTTTTTGGCCGGTCGGGCACAAGCGGAGACCTCTGTTATTCAAGGACACATCTCCGGGCCGGACGGAAAACCGGTGAAGGGCGCCGAAATTGTATTGCAACGGCAGGACGCGAAGGCCGCACCGATGTCGGCGCGGACCGATGGACGAGGCGATTTCGTCGCTGGGACGCTTCCGGTCGGTTCTTACAAGATCAATATTCGTGTCAATGGCGAGGACACGTTCGGTGCCTCTAAATTGATCACGCGAGTCGGAGATCCATTGCGGATCGAGTACGACATGAAGCATGCGGTCGTCACGATGAGCAATGCGACTTCGAGAAAAACTCGTCGATTTGCATGGCAGGCGCCGGCAACTGGCAGTCACACCGATGGACGCTGGGTGGAAACGTACGGTGTTGACGGCTATGAAGCGCCGTCCGCGCGAACGGAGCGAAAAGATGGCCGCGCGATGAAGCGCATTCAAGACATGAGCGGCGTAGGTGCTGTTCCCGGCGGCCACTGATACTAACGGTTTGCGCTCCAATGAGTGCCACTCAGCCGTAGTTTACTAACATTTGATCGATCCCATCAGGAATTTCATCCGCCAGCGCTTGAGCTTCTGACAGTGGCTTTGTAGCTTTCCCTTCTCCCGCCGGCGTGGCGGAATTGGCAGACGCGCTGGACTCAAAATCCAGTGATCGCAAGATCGTGTGGGTTCGATCCCCTCCGCCGGCAATCCTCTAAAACTGTGTTTTACGAGGCGAAATCACTCAAAGGCATGAATGATCTGAATGCGAACGTTGTGCGGTTACCAGCGGGGCTGGTTTACAAGGCTGCTCGTCCAAAGGACGAAATGCTACCAACTTCGTATATCGGGTTTTCGCAAACGCCGGGCAGCTAAGCACATCCGGTTGTCAATCGTTCGAGAAAATTGTCAGCAAAGACCGCAAGTAGCACGCAATTCCGGCGCGAGCTAAGACATTTCGAAACATAACGGCAAAGGAATCGCTCGAAACCGCCGAACCGCCCGCAATTTTGCTGTTTCTCCCAATGCTCTCGCCATTCGCAGGCTTCTGCGCTGAGATTTTTCTAGCCACTGCTCTCGCTTCAATTTTGCTCGGGAACAAGCTCCACCGCGTGTATGATCCGGGGCATTATCGCCCGATTCGCACCGTTTGAATTAACCGCGCAACAGAATGTCCACCGAAGTTAAAAAAGAGATCGAGCTGGAGATCGCTCATGTCGTTTTCATCGACATCGTCGCTTACTCCAAGCTGCTGATTGAGGAGCAACGCGATTGCTTGCACACCCTCAACGAAATTGTGCGGGCAACAGACTCGTTCCGCACTGCCGATGCCGCAGGTAAGTTGACCACGCTACCGACTGGCGATGGCATGGCGCTCGTTTTCGCGACCACGCCTGACGCGCCGGTTGTTTGCGCCCTCCAAATTGCCAAGGCACTAAAGAGTCATCCGGATCTGCCCGTGCGTATGGGCATCCACAGTGGACCGGTCAGCGGCATTGTCGATGTCAACCAGAGGTCGAACATCGCTGGTGCCGGCATCAACATCGCGCAGCGGGTGATGGACTGCGGTGATGCTGGGCACATTCTGCTTTCAAAACATGTCGCTGACGACCTCGAACAATTTCGCCAATGGCGTGATCACCTGCACGACCTCGGCGAATGCGAAGTCAAACACGGCGTCCGTGTCTCCGTGGTCAATCTCTACACTGACGAGTCGGGCAATCCGGAACTGCCGGAAAAATTCAGGAAAGTTGCCAACCAAGAGCCTATAGCGCCGTTACCTGTAGCCGTCGGTCAGGCGAAGGGTGGCCATTGGACCGTTGTGATTGCGTTGATATTGGTGATCGCCGCGCTCTTAGCCGCCGCCGTGATGTTTTTGCGTCGACCAGTGGTCAGCACGGTCAGCGCACCCACACCAATCGCCGCGTCAACTCCGACGACCACCGCGCCAGCAATCCCGGAAAAAAGCGTAGCCGTTCTTCCATTTGAAAACCTCAGCCGCGATCCCGACAACGCTTTCTTCACCGATGGCGTGCAAGACGAAATCCTGACCAACCTGGCCAAGATCGCGGACTTGAAAGTGATCAGTCGCACCTCGGTGATGCAGTACAAGACGGGCGCTCCGCGCAACCTGCGCAAGATAGGTGAGGAACTCGGTGTGGCCCACTTATTGGAAGGCAGTGTGCAGCGCGCGGCCAACAAGGTGCGGGTGAACGCGCAGTTGATCGATGCCCGGAGCGATGCGCATCAATGGGCAGAAAATTATGATCGCCCGATCGACGATGTCTTCGCCATTCAAAGCGAAATTGCCAAAGCCATCGCTGATCAACTCCAGGCCAAACTTTCGCCTAACGAGAAGAAAGCGATCGAGCAGCCGCCCACAACCGACCTGCCCGCTTTCGACCTTTACAGCCGGGCGAAGTCACTTCTCCTCACGGCAGCTTTCAGCGCGACTGGCGGTCCAGACGTGCGGGAGGCGATCGAGCTTCTTGACCAGAGTGTGAAACGCGACCCGTCATTTTTCGACGCCTACTGCCAGATCGCCTATGCGCACGAGCAGCTTTACACAACGCTCGGCGTCGATCATACTCCCGCCCGGCTCGCCCAGGCCGAGGCAGCTCTCCAAGCCGCGACACGGCTGCGGCCAGATGCCAGCGAAACTCATCTTGCGCGCGCGCAATATCTTTACTATGGACGGCGCGATTACGCCAGTGCCCTGACCGAACTGGAGAGCGCGCGGCGAAGTTTACCGAATGATCCGCGCCTCTTCGAATTGACCGGCTACATCTTGCGCCGCCGCGGACATGGGGAGGAAGGAGTGCGCAGCCTAGAGCGCGCGATCGAGCTTGATCCGCGCAACTTTTATACTCTGCAACAAATCGCGCTCAGTTATTACCAGCTGGGCCGCGATGCGGAGGCGATCGCCGCATGGGATCGCACGTTGACCATTGTTCCCGACAACGTCGAAACCAAGGCTAATCGTGCCCAATTTGAGTTCTACTGGAAAGGGGACACTCGTCCGCTCCAACAGACGATTGATTCAATCCTGAGGCAAGGTCCCGGCGCAATTAGTCCCGTGGCAGATATCTGGTTCATTTGTGCGCTGGCGGAACGCGATTCGGCTGCGGCCGAGCGCGCCCTGGTCGCGGTGGGCGGCAATGTCTGCTGGGGCGAAAGCGCCATCCGTTTGAGCCGCAGCTTTGGGGAAGGTCTGCTGGCGCGGATGATGAAAGACGAGGTAAAAGCGCGCGCTGCTTTTACCTCGGCGCGCGCAGAGCAGGAAAAAATCGTGCAGGCGCAGCCGGACTATGGGCCGGCACTCTGCGTCCTCGGCTTGATCGACGCGGGGTTGGGGCGGAAAGAGGCCGCCTTGGAAGAAGGACAGCGCGCGATTGCACTTCTTCCCGTAGAAAAGGACGCCGCCACTGGCAGCTTTATGCTCCAATACTTCGCCATCACCGCAGCCTGGGCAGGCGAGAAGGACCTTGCGTTGCAACAATTGCAGATCGGACTGCGCGCTTCCGTCCACTCGGGCGCGCTGAGCTACGGCATGCTAAAGCTGCATCCCTTCTGGGACCCGCTCCGGGCCGATCCGCGCTTCGAGAAAATCGTCGCTTCCCTAGCTCCCAAAGAAACGAAGTAGACGAAAGCAGCGCAAAGACAGCAACAAGTGCCAAAAGGCGGTCGATTTTATCGGCGAACCGGGGACGGGACTTTGCAGTCTTCGCAAGCGCCAGTTGTACTCAAAAATTGGTGCCTGAAATTGTGGTTGTCCGCTGCCTCGTGCCTAACCGTCACAAATAGCGTCCCAAGTCTGTTCTCGGAATCAGTTGTCAATTTGAATCGTGGCGTACCAACGAGAAGTCGTCGTTTGGTTGTCCAGTTAACGCCGCCTTAACTCGTTGGACTGTGGAAACCCCTTGCCCACGATCTTAGCCGCGTTGCGCACCGACTGCCCTGCCCTGATCTGGCGCACAATATCTTTGTGTTTCTGAAGGAATTGTTCGCGCGTCAGGGTTGTTCCTTTTCGCCGCCCAAGCACCACGCCTCTCTTGCGTGCCAACGCCAAGCCCGACTTGATCCGCTCGCGAAGTCTCTCTGATTCGTTGCGAGCCATCTCCGCGAGCAGGGCGAGCATGATGCCGGCGGCCGGATTGCGCTTTCCGTTCGAAAGCAGCGTTTCGATTGACTGCGCGTGCCAATACAACGACACGCCGCAGTCTTCGAGCGTCTCAACAAAGCAGCTGGCGAGTTGTTTCTCCGGGTCTATTCGATTGAGAGCAACCGGTGAACGATGAGGCGATACATTAGTCTTGTCGCGCCCGAATCGGAGCTGGTAATCTGAGGAGTTCCTCCATGAGTGTGCGCCCTCTCCTTACGATAGCGGCTGCACTAATATTCATCCGCGCCATCCATGCCACCGATCAAGTGGTAACCGACCCGGGTGACAATGGCGGAGCGGGCGGAGCGAATCAACTGCGCGCGAAACTCACCGCGTGTTTGAGCACCGGCGGTGGGACGATCACTTTTACTATCGGCACCGCGACAATCACGCTGAATGGGACTCCACTACCATTCACCGATCAGAACGTGACGATCGATGGCGGCGGCACGGTCACAATTAGCGGAGCCAACAGCTCGATTATCTTTGGAGTCAATAGCGCGACGCTGACGTTAAAAAACCTGACCGTGACGAAAGGATTGAACACCGGGAGCGACGGCGGCGCGGTGCGGAACGCGAATCCCGGCACGTTAGTGATCGACAACTGCCATTTTCTGAACAACCAAACCAACCCGGCGTTTAGCGGCGGCGCGATCTGGTCGACCGGCCCGCTCACCATCACGAACAGCGAATTTGGCAGCAATGCGGCGGGGAACGGCGGCGCATTGTTTCCGCGCTTTTCCAACGCGGTGGTCAACATCACTAACTGCAACTTTCACGATAACAAGACACTCAATACGACCAATGGCTGGGGCGGCGCCATGCTGATCTGGGACGGGGCGCAGGTAATCGTGAACAACAGCCAGTTCATGAATAACGCGGCGCAGAGCGGCAGCTTCTCCTCCAGCACGATCAACCGTGGCGGCGCGATCTACGTCTTCGCCAATTCCAACCTTAAGCTCAATAACAGCCTGTTGGCCGGCAACAGCGCCTGCTTTGGCGGTGCGCTCTACGTCGATCCCAGCGGCACCCTTGCGGTCACGGGCGGCGAGCTCCATGACAACTCCATCACTGTCTTCGACGGCACCCAGGGCGGCGGCGCGATTTATAACGCCGGCACTCTTACCGTCGCGGTTGATGTCCAACTGCACGATAACCACGCCGATGGGGCAGGCGGCGCGATTGAGAATGCCCCTTCAGGCTCGATGGTGATTCTCAGCCGCGTCGTGCTGCGCCACAACCAGGCGGGCGGCGGCGGCGCCATCGAGAACCGGGGCAATGCCATAGTCCAGGAGAGCACGCTAGCCGACAATATCGCCTCGCTCTACGGCGGCGCGATTGATGCCGCTGATGAAACTGACACAACCAAATCAACGACGGTCTTCGGCTGCACGCTAAGTGGCAACAGCGCGGGCACTGACGGGGGCGCCATCGAATCGGAGATGAAGCTGACGCTCACCGACACGACGATTAGCGGCAACTCCGGCCCGGAGGCCATCGCCGACTACGACCGCCCGATCACGGTGACGAATGTGACCATCGCCCAAAACACCGGCATGGGGCTGAACCTGCATGGCAGCCCGACGGTCATGCTGCGCAACACGCTGCTGGCGTCCAATGCGGGCGGCAATTGCTCTGGCGCTATTACTTCCAGCGGATTTAACCTTTCCGACGACAACACCTGCACCTCAGTCTTAAACCAGCCAGGCGACCAAAACGGAAAACCTGCCCAGCTGGGGCCGCTCGCTAACAATGGCGGCGCCACTCAAACTCACCTGCCACAACCAGGCAGTCCTGCTGTC
>DASXIC010000159.1:0-19099 GCA_036498205.1 Chthoniobacterales bacterium
ACGCTCGAGCAGGATTTCAAGAAGCATCCCCCGGCATACATTGTCGATCTTTACTCTGAGCCCGGCGCACTATATCCCGTGCGAGACTTTCCCATTTTAGCCAGGCTTCTGGCGGAACAATATCACCCGGTGGCACGGACAGCAGAGGGCGTTGTCTATCGGCACGGCTCTCATTGATCACCTGATCTGCAGTGACTCATTTAGCGTCGGGGTGGACTGTCGCCGCGTTGCCGGTAAACCAGCACGAAATCAAGGCGAGCGTGCCAAGAGTGATATCGACGAATAGTATTTACCCGGAAGATGAATCTCCCTGTAGGCGTCTCAACTTTACAGCATACTGATCGGTGGATTGGCGCGCCGCTTTGCGCCATCCTGACGTTTGTCAGAAAAATCTTTCAGACAGCCCGCCCGGCCGGGCGCCATCAAGTCCGACGGATTCTTTTTATAAAGTTCGCTGAGCAGGGCTCAACCGTGCTCGCGTATCCTGCAATCCGACGCGCGACGGAAATGGTCGGACGCGAGAACGTCTACTTCGTCGTGTTTGAGGACAATCGTTTCATTCTCGATGTGATGGAAGTCATCCCGGAGCAAAACGTCATCACCATCTCGATCAAGAGTCCATTCGCGCTCGCCGCCGGTGCGTTGCGCGCAGTCCTGCGTGCGCGCAAGATCGGTGTCGACGCCGTGATCGATATGGAATTTTTCACGCGCTTTTCCGCGATGCTCACATTTTTGACCGGCGCAAAATCACGCGTGGGCTTTCATACATTTTTTGGAGATGGCCCCTACCGCGGCGACCTGATGACGCATCGGCTTCTTTACAATCCGCATCTCCACACCAGCCAGATGTTCGAATCCATGGTGGAAGCGCTTACGCGAGATCCGGAGATGCTGCCGACCTTCGACTTCAAGCCGCCAGCGACTCAATCATTTGCCAACTTTAAGCCAGCCCCAGGGGAAGCCGCGGAGGTGGATGCATTGCTGCAGCGCGAAAACCCTGCCGTAGGTTCGGCGCCCATCATTCTGTTTAACCCAAATGCGAGTGATCTACTTCCGTTGAGGCGCTGGCCGCCACTGCGTTACGTCGAACTTGCCCGGCGACTTCTCGAACGTTACCCAGACTTGTTCATTGGATTCACCGGCGCGCCAACCGAGGCGACCGCGAATAACCGGCTTGCGGATGAAGTTAACTCAAACCGCGTTATTCCGCTCGCTGGTAAAACAACTTTGCGTCAGGTCCTTCTCCTTTATCTGCGGAGCGAGATTCTCGTGACGAACGACAGCGGTCCGGCTCATTTTGCTTCCCTGACACCAATTCACGTCGTCACTTTGTTTGGACCGGAAACACCGGAATTGTTTGGGGCGCGTTCGCCGAACGCGGAGTTTTTGTACGCCGGTATCGCCTGTAGCCCATGCGTAAACGCCTATAACAACCGCCAGTCAGTTTGTCGCAACAACATATGCATGCAAGCGATCACCGTGGACGATGTTTTTGAGAAAATTACACGCATCTACGATTCGCTTGAAAGGAATTCGTAACGCGACCCTACCGGAGTCGAAACCCGCTTTCGCATTCTGGCTGATCTGCGCCGATCCCATGCAGATTTGCGCCTTTTACGCCTTACCTGCAGATCACGGCAACACGATATTGAAGGAATCGCGCAGAATAACGCAGGTCGCAGGCCCGAATTTATCCCAACATGCGCACGCGATGCGCGGCAGTTGTTCGATGGGCACTCCATGCCGTCGCCCTCGCACGGACATTGTGGAGCTCGTTGCGTTGATCGGTTGTAACGGGGATTTCGAGCCAGCCCGCCTCGTCGAAGAACCAGGAACGGCGCTCGAGCTTGATGAACAGCGAATGACCAGGGGAAAAGAGGTCGATGGGAATCGTGAACATGGCCCCGGACCCGTTGCGGCGATATTGTGCCGCGCCGGCCGGTTGTTCGCTGCCAACCGCGCGCATCTCAATATTACAGGAGCGAACGGGCAGCTCCATGGTAATACATCGTAATGTTTCAGTTGCGTCATGCCCGAGAAGAAAAACTAGTGGGCCGGCGTAGTGAATCGATTTCATGGAAAGACGCAGGTCCACGTGAAGCGTGTGGGGTTGTCTCGAAATCGAGCGAATCGAGCTATCACTGATGGTTGCTTCCCGGGAGCCGAGCCTAAACAATCGCTCTGGTCGTCTCGCATATGCCAGGAATCGTCGGCGCGATAACTTGAGTTGCGTCTTGTGGCAATGAATCGCCCGAAGCTTAATTTTCGTCTCGCGTTCTGATTGCAAATCTTGCTGGGCGCGTTCGAAAGATATTGGATTCTTCAAATGCACCATGTAGCGCCAAACTGACATTTGAGCTTCGTCCCGAAAAAACTTGGCCAGGACAAGTCGAAGGATTACGGCGAGTGCGCTGTGGTCGGGATGCAGGTCGGCAACCGAGGGAATTAAAAGATGAGTGGGCGACCAGTCGCGAATAATGGCAGCCAATCGGTCAAGCGTGAATCGACAGTCGTGAATAAGTAGAGTCGTCAAGCCTTGATCAGGCAAAGCGAGAAAACGCGCATTTGAACTGCGCACGCCCAAAACGTTTAACGCGGCCAATGCTTCGACCCGTCGCAGTTTTCCCCACTGTTTCCGATCCTCTGCGTTTAAGCGCCATTTGCGCTCGAGCACGCGCTGGGGCCAGGGATTGTTCTCGCCATCAGTGACGTAAACGACACGGACGGCTGCTCCAGCAGCAACAGCACGTTGAATTACCAGTCCGCAAGCGAGCGATTCATCGTCAGGGTGGGGTGCGAATAACATTAGCCGCGACGACGAATCGAACTTGGGCGCCTCCATAAAGATCGTTTAACAAATGGGTGAGGGATGACCAGCCGCGAATGCCATCATTGAGAAGTCTCTATGTCTATGAGCCATTCTTTTGCGCGCAGTTTGGGCCGGACAAAATTGAAGGGCGAATAATGTAGCTCAATAGCGCGAGCCCAGACGAAAGCCAGAACGCCGGCTACACGCCCCGTTGGATTGAAAAAATGTTTTCCGGGATTGAGAAAACGCGCGCTGCTGCACGCCTGGTCGTCCAAGGTACCCGGAACTATTCCTTCCGGAGAAACGATTTCATATGACGCGGGAATCACGCTCTCGAATTCCAGCGCACCAGGTCGCGTGGAGGATTCTTTCAAGTAGCCACCGGCCACCCGCACCCAGCCCTTCACGGGCAGGTAATTTCGGGCGATGAACTGCCGCGCGTAAGAGGATATCTCCCCTGCAGTCGCAGGAGCGGCCAGGCACGTCCGGGTTTCCACGCAACGTTGCGGCGCATCATCCCGGAGCAACTTACGCTGGATCCATTCTGCCGTAATGGGCTCGAGGACAGGGCGGAAACAGCGCTGCCGAAAAATTGTTTCGCCTTTGAAGTCGAAAACGTAGTCGTCCGGTCTGGTCAATCTTAGAACGTCCCGCAGCAGTTCGGTTTCGTTTGTCGCCCGGTTAATCCAAAAAGGCCGCGTCAGGAGACCGACCGAGAAAAATACAACGATTACTACGGCAGTCGACCAGACCGTGGGAAGGCGAGGCAAAAATCGCGAACGAAATGATTCATCGCCGGAAATTGTCACGATCGCGGCGCTGCAAAACACGAATGCGAGTGGATGGTAAGGGAGAAAATCCTGCTGCGTAATCAATGTCCAAAAGCTGTAGAGGGAAGAAAGATAAAAACCGCAGAGGAGAAAGACAAAAGAGCGGCCGAAAGCCAGCGCGCGATCGTTTGTCGCGCCCGCGATCAAGCTGGCAGCGTAAATAATGAACGGAAAACCAATCGGAAAAACAACGATCATCCATATGGGATGTTTTTTGGCGGCGAGCTGCGGCAGAAAATTGTGCGTGAAGACGCAGTACTGGAAATCGCGCCAAATGCCGTTGAAGGCAAAGAACATCATAATGATACCGGGCACGAGGGCAGCGGCGCCAATAAATATCGCTCCGTGGCTAAGCAGCTGGCGCCATGATCGACCCACTTGTTTGCGATCCACCAACAACATCCCGACAAATCCGGCCAACAGAATCGCCCATAACAAGAGCGTCGATTTCATTGAGACTGCGAAGCAAAATCCAAGAAGCAATCCCGCAACCAGCATCCGCCATCCAGTGATGGGACCGCTGATTAGAACGACGACGCACATCAACCAGAGTAGCGCCCACAAATTATCTGTTCGAAATTCGAAAGAAGTAAAATGATAACCAGGGTAAAACCCAGCGAGTAGGACCGCCCACACCGCGACGCGGCGCGAGAAGAGTCGAGCGCCGATTTGGTATGTGCACCACGCTGCCACAAAGTAGATGGGTAAAAGAATGAATCGCATCCAGTAAAGAATGGTTGGCCGATCTCCGATGAGTCCGAAAATGGGTGCGAACATGATTTGGAAAAGGGGCATATGGTTGTCAAAAACGTCCCGGTACTGGACGAATCCTCGGGCCCATGCCCAGATCACATGCATGTGCTGCGATTCGTCACTATCGAAGCGGTAGCGAACCATATTCAGGAGCCTGAACGCGATCATGAGGACAAACAGGCCCACTCCCGTCATGAATTCGGCACGGGACATCCCGAGATAATTTGCACCGCGCTCGATCCATGAGCGGAGAGCAAACGCAACTGTTGATCTTGTCGACGACCTCTTCATGAAGTTTCGAGGACAGCCTTAGCTTCTTCACCAGTCACATTGCTGATTGCCCGGTACTTCCTGCTCCCAATAAACCGTTTCTTTTTTTTCGCCAGTGCTGCCGTGTAAACTGATAGACTGTTTGCACTTGGCTGTTCCTCGGCCGGAACGTCGTGCAAGCGGCAGGAGGCGTTATTCAGTGGGAGTAGGTGCATCCGAAAGTGCTGCCTGCTGGTAGATTTCCCGCCCTCGCCGCGGCAGCGGCGCGGTGAGGGAGGGATTCGAACCCTCGGTACCCTTTTGGGGTACGGCGCTTTAGCAAAGCGCTGCTTTCGACCACTCAGCCACCTCACCAAACTCGGTCGCGCGCGAGAATATGACGAGTAATTTGGCTTTTCCAATTTGCAATTTGCGCTGGCCGACACCGCCTACGCCGCGTGCTGGCGATTTCATCGGAGTTGCCAATGAGACTTTGCCGACTGACCAATGTTGATCGAATAGATTCCTCGTGCTCAGCGAAGAAGAGGCGCTTGCTACGATTGTTGCCGCGGTCGGACCGCTGCCCAGCGCAAAAGTTTCCCTTGGCAAAGCTCTTGGGCACTTTTCCGCGAGCGACCTGGCTGCGACAGTCCCACTGCCATCCTTCGATAACTCTGCAATGGATGGTTATGCAGTCATTTCGCACGATGCGAAAAAGGGCGCGCGCTTGAAGATCGCCGGCGAGCAGCCCGCCGGGGCGTCTCGCAATCTGCGTGTCCGTTCCGGTGAAGCGATTCGAATATTCACCGGGGCGCAGATCCCGGCCGGAGCCGACGCGGTCGTGATGCAGGAGGAGGCTGAACGCGACGGCGACATGGTCTTGATCAAGGCAGAAAAAACCGTTGCCGGTGAATTCGTACGCAAAGCCGGAGGGGATCTCGCGATTGGTCAGCACATTCTGAAACGAGGGCAGCAGTTAACACCGGCCAGAATCGCTTTGCTCGCTTCGCAGGGACTTGAGTCTATCGGGGTGCACGAAAAACCTCGCGTCGCGCTGATCACAACCGGGGATGAGCTTGTTCGGCCGGGGACACAGTTACAGCCCGGCGAGATATTCGAGAGTAACGGAACAATGTTGTCTGCCCTTGTCGAGCAGGCCGGGGCTAGAATGGCGGTGCACTCGCATTGCCCGGACAACTTCGAAGAACTTTGCCGAACGCTGGAAAGTGCAGCCGAATACGACGCCGTGATCATCAGTGGCGGCGTTTCCGTCGGAGAACGAGATCTGGTGCAGGAGGCCCTGCGAAAAATTGGGGCACAAATCGATTTATGGCGTGTCGCGGTCAAACCGGGAAAACCGTTTCTTTTCGGCATGCGCGAACGTTGTGCGATTTTCGGCCTGCCCGGTAATCCGGTTTCATCGTTTGTAACGTTCTTGATTTTCGTCCGTCCAGCGCTGCTAAGGATGATGGGTGCGACCGAGCTTACGATGGCAAGCGCAATCGCCCGGCTCACTCACGACATCGCGGGCGATGAGAGGCGGCCGCATTATTTGCGTGGAAAATTGATCGCTTCGCAATTTTCGCCTGTAGGAGCGCAAGAGTCGCACGCTCTTTTCGGCCTGGCCCAGTCGAATGCGTTGCTGCGAGTGAATCCTGGGCAAAAGCTTGCGGCCGGCGCGGAAGTCGAAGTGTTACTAATTAATCAATTGGCGGCAACCGGTTGACAGGCCTCGGGCGCATTCTACTTTGATCGCGGTGAAATCGGAAACGACGTTGGTCGAAGCGCCTACGAATCAATTCCGCGCAGACGCCGAACGGCTGTCGCATATCATAATGGAAATGCAGCGCTGTTTTTTGCTGCATCTTTCCAAGGAGCTGGCGCCGGGAAACGTTTCATTCCCGCAGTTTTTCTTACTGGCGGCTCTCGATCATAAAGAAGTCCTGACGATGTCGGCAATTGCTCAAAAGATGGGGCACACTACCGCAGCTGCAAGCGGCTTGGTCGCGCGCTTGGAAAACCTCGGATATGTCACGCGAGCGAGCGCGCCACAGGACCGGCGCAAAGTAATGGTCTGTATCACGACGAAAGGCTCGGCGCTGGTGCGCCGGATTCGGGAAGAGATGGTAGAAAACTTAATGAAACTGATGGCCCATCTCACTTCGTCAGAACAGAAGGCGTGGTTGCAGATTTATACGAAGATTTATGATTTTTGTCAGACTAAACACCCATCCCGTGATCAATGGGAGTGTTAGCTGGCAATAATCCGCCTCTCGGATAAAGTCCCCGCTTCACCCTAGCCGAAATTCCTGTCTAAAAGCATGCAGATGAACCGTATCAATCGCGTCGTGCTGAGCACGATTGTGCTTCTGGCGATGAACGTGAAAGCGGGGGAGACGACTATAGAATCGCGCTCCAGTAGTGCTGTTCCTCGATTTACCCTGGAACAGGCGATCCTGACCGCCCTGCAGGAGAACCCGAACATTCTGATCGCGCGACAGGAAATCGAACGGACGAAAGGACTCTTTATCGAAATGCGTGCGGCGGCGTTGCCCCAGGTGAATGCCACCGGCACATTCCAGGATTTGGATCCGCATCTCTCGCATGTCAACGTCGGAAACCAAAACAACATTACAGGCCAGGTCTTCTCCTCGGTTGGCGCCGAACGCACCTACACTTTGGAACTCGCCGTCAACCAGGTAATCTTTTCCGGCGGGCGTGTTCCTGGTCAAATTAGTTCCGCCAGTTTTCAACGAGACAGTAGCTATTTCTCATTTCGCAACGCGATTGATCTGATCGTGGCAACAGTGCGGGAACAATTTTACCTGGTTCTGCTCGATCGCGCGCTCATCGGTGTGCAAGAGGAGTCGGTCCGAGTGCTTCAGAGCCAATTACAAGATCAGCAGAACCGATTCGAGGCGGGAACGGTGCCGCGCTTTAACGTGCTCCAGGCGCAAGTCGCATTATCAAACCAGATCCCGCAGCTTATTACCGCGCAAAATAATTATCGTATTGCTCAGCTTCAGCTCGCCAAAACGCTCGGCCTCGATTTTAACCCTCGACGCGGAGACAGCGCTCCGCTGGAAGCCGTGGGCGATTTGGTTTACGTCCCACGAGCGGTCAACATTACACAGGCGATTGCGGTGGCAAAAGAGAACAGACCCTTTCTGAAACAGCAGAAAGCACTGGTGCTTTCGAATAACTCTCAGGTCGGTGTTGCTCGATCGGGATATTTTCCCCAGATAAATGCGACCGCTGGCGAGGAGTTCCGCAGCTCGCCCTTAACCGACAATATCCGTGCAGCCCGGACTGGCTATATCTTCGGCGCTACCGGCAGCTGGGCGATCTGGGATTGGGGTGCGACTTTCGGACGGGTGAAGCAGGCGCGCGCGATTTTGGAGGAATCAAAGGTCACTTTGGATGATGACGTGCGGCAGGTAGAGCTTGAGGTGCAACAGGCATACTCGAACTTGCTGCAGGGCAAGGAGCTGATTCAAAGCCAGGAAAAGAATGTCGAGCAAGCGACCGAAGCATTGCGACTCGCCCAAGCGCGCCTCGATGCCGGCGCCGGCACGCAATTGGAAGTTTTGGACGCGCGTTTGCAGCTCACCACCGCTCAATCCACGCGCTTGCAAGCGCTCTTTACCTGGAATTCCGCGGTTGCAGAATTCGATCGAGCCACGGCCACGGAAGTTAAGTATTCTACCTGTGTTGATGAGCCGAGGACGCGGAGCAAACTGCGCACCGATCCGAAGCCCACGCCGGGTCCAAAACCGACGCCGCTACCGCTCAACGGCGATTGCGCTGCGACGAAAGTCACGCGGACGAAGGTCGAGAGCTCCTTTGCAAAATAACGAGCTGCCGCTCGAGACGTTTCCGGCGTTGCAGCGCCTCGGTTATCGCCACGGTTTTGTTGGGCGCGTCCCAGGAGTGAAATTGTCAAACGACAAGGATATTGTCCTGGAAAATTTGGATCGGGTCCATCGCGAGGCACGACGCGAACTCGGATTAATCGATGATAGGTTCGCGACCGCGAAACAAGTTCATGGCAGCGAGATTGCAGTCATCGACTCGGTCCTCGCCCACGACCACTGTTTCCAAGGCTGCGATGGACTGATTACCGATCAGCGCGACGTCAGCCTGGGTGTTTACGTGGCCGATTGCTGTGCGCTCTACCTTGCTGACCGGGAACAACGTGTCATTGGGCTGGTTCACTCCGGAAGCAAAGGCACAGAACTTAAAATCGCTTCCAAGGCGATTTCGCTGATCGAAAAGAGCTTTGGGATCGATCCGCGCGATCTGGTCGCCCAACTCAGTCCCTGTATTCGGCCGCCGCATTATGAAGTCGATTTCGCAGCGGATATTATCCGGCAATGTCGCGCCGCCGGGGTCGACGAAGTTTACGACAGTGGGGTTTGTACCGCCTGCCGTCTCGATAACTACTATTCCTATCGCGCCGAAAAAGGCCGCACCGGGCGCATGCTAGCGTTACTTGCGATCGGGACGGCCCCATAGAACGGTCATTCGGCCGCCGCTACGTCGGCGAAGATTGTCACCCTAGGTTTCGTCCGCAGCCGTGGCGCTCCCTTTGTACGGGCAAACCGCGCGTTTCTCGAGGGCCGCCGCGACAAACGCAAAAAATTCACGGCCGATCTCCGTCCAGGTCAATTCGCGCGATTTTTCCAGCGCCTGGCGCGTATTCAGCCCACTTAAATAGAGCAGTTTGAACGCGCGTTTGATTTCATCCCGCTCGGCGGCGGAAAATCCTGCTCGTCGCAAGCCGACAATATTCAATCCGAACACGCTGTTCCGCTCTGCTGCCAGCGTAAACGGCGGCAAATCCTTTCCGAAAGCGGAGCTGCCCTGTACCATCACCAGTCGCCCGACTCGCATGTTTTGGTGAAATGTCGTGCCGCCACCAACAAACGCCTGATCCGCGATCACGACGTTTCCGGCGAGAAGGACGTTATTGGCAATGATTACTTTGTTTCCGACCTCGCAGTTGTGACCGACATGCACGCCAACCATCAGGAAGTTTTCATCCCCAATTCTGGTCGCGCTTCCCTCGGTTGTGCCGCGATGGATGGTACAGTATTCGCGGATCAGATTTTTGTCCCCGATTTCGACGCGGCTCTGTGTCGCCGGCGAGAAACTGACATCCTGCGGTTCACCGCCGATGATCGCACCGTGCCCGATGCGATTACTGCGGCCGATCGTTACCTCACCTTCAATGATGACGTTGGCGCCGATGATTGTTCCAGCGCCAATCGCTACTTTACCGCCGATGATGCTGTGCGGTCCGACTTCGACATTCTCGCCCAGTTTCGCGCCTGAACCGATGATTGCAGTGAGGTGAATCATCAAATCACCCCTGCTTCTTTGAAACTAAAGTAAGCGGAACGTCCCTCTGCGGGCGAGCCGATGATCACGTGATCGAGCAGTTTGATCTGAAGCAATTCCGCCACTTCGGCCAGCCGACGGGTGAGACTGTGATCGGCCGCGCTCGGCGTCGGGTCGCCTGAGGGATGATTATGAGCGACAATGACCGCATACGCCGAGGCCATAATCGCCGGTCGGAAAATTTCGCGCGGATGCGCAATGCTTTCATTTACGCTGCCAACGGAAATTTGCTTCGCCTCAATTAACCGATAACGCGTATCGAGCAGCAACACGCGCAAGGATTCCGTTTGCATCGCGCGCATTTCAGCCCCAAAAAATTCATTCACCAGCTCGGGAGAATCAATTTTCTCTCGCGTGACTGTTTCTTTAGCAAGGCGTCGACCGAGTTCGAAAGCAGCCGCCAATTGCACAGCCTTCGCCAGACCAACTCCATGAATAGCTGCAAGTTGATCTGCGCTGCATTGGCAAAGTCCACTCAGGCTTTTATAGCGCTGGAGAAGTTGCCCTCCCACTTCCACTGCGTTTGCCCCCTTGACTCCCGTTCGCAACAGGATTGCCAGTAGCTCGCGATCGGTTAGCGCACTCGCGCCCCGCTGCAGCAGTTTTTCACGCGGACGATCCTCCGCCGGTAATTCGCGAATTTTGAGCGCGGCCATTCCGCTCGCGTTTATGGGTTTACCGTGGGAAGCGATTGCAGCATCACGGCAATGCCATCGGCGAGCAGATGAAGACCTTCGAGCGAATAGGAGGGTGGAAACGCGTCCAGTTGCAGTTGAGCAACGCGAAGTCGTTCAATACCGGCGGCGATTGATTCTTCCATTGCACCGATGCCGCTCGTTTGCAGCAAAACACTAATCGATGCCGCATCGCCTTCCAGAATCAACTGGCAGTAACGTTCTTTCTCGATCGCCGAAGCTTGTCGCAGGAGCTGCAGCATCGGCAGGGTCATTTTCCCTTTTCGTAAATCAGTCCCAAGAGTTTTCCCCGTCGCACTTTCGCGTCCGGCAAGGTCGACGCAATCGTCGTAGATCTGATAGGCGGCGCCAAGATGGCGGCCAAAGTTCTTCAACGATTCGATCTGGCTCGCGCTTGCGTCATTCAATTTTGCTCCAAGCTCAGCGGCGACTGCGAACAACGTCGCCGTTTTCAACTCAATGATGCGCAGGTATTCCTCGATCGCCAGGTGCAGATCAAAGCGGCGCTGCGTTTGAATGATTTCACCGGCGCAAACATCTCGCGTTGCCCGCGCGATGGCACGGCTGATTTCCGGGTCGTCGAAACGAGTCGACAGATCAAGGGCATGCGCAAACAGGGAATCGCCCAAGAGCACACTAAGCGCATTTCCCCATCGCGCATTGAGGGTCGGCTGTCCTCGCCGCCGCTCTGCCTCGTCCATGATATCGTCATGCACCAGGGTGGCGAGATGAATCAGCTCAACGATGACCGCGAGATCAATGTGAGCATCGGAAATTCCCCCCGTGGCACCCGCTGATAGCAGAGTCATGATCGGTCGCAAACGCTTGCCGTTGCTATCGATGGCGTAGGCTACGTAACCTTCTATCGCTGGATCGAATGCGGCGGCCTGCCGCGCGATTCGCGCAGAGACTTCGTCCAGCTGTGGTTGCACCACAGAAGTCACCCGGGTCAAGGGATTGGGAGGAAGCGATGGAGCCGGTTTCGGGCGAACGGAAACTCGCATTCGCTTCAGAATAGAAGGACGAATTTCAATGTCAAAGCTGCTCGTGTGCGATTCAACGTCGATAGAGCCATTCGTCTGTGCCATACTTTTCTGCTGCCAGAAACTCGGCCGCGGCCAGGATTGGCGAGGAAATTTGTTTTTCGACGATTTCAGCGCTCAATAGACCGGCCAAGCCTCGCCGGAATTCTTCCCCGAGCCCGCCACGTTGTATGCTGCCCTGATGCAATAATCCGTGTCTGGTTTTTCGCTGCGCCGCGCCGGCAATTTTCCGGCCCTCCTCCATCAGATCTGCCACGACTGGGTTGGCGAAACAGGAATCTGAAATCTTTGGAGAAGCCGCTTCGGAAAAGTGCACCTGAATGCCCATGGCCTGGAGCTCACGCTCGACCGCCGCGTGAATGCGGCGGTAAATCACGCCCGATGAAAGCGCGTAGACTGCTTCGGCTCGGCCAGTCATGATCGAATAGGTGAGGTCTTCGCCATGAGGGACGATTCCGCCCCCGGTCCAGCGGCGAACGAGTGGCCGCTCCCCCGCGAACTCTCGCGCCTCATCGAAGGTTCCAAAATAGCCGAAAGAGACTGAGGGCGCACTCCAACGATAAAATCGCAAGACTGGCAGCGATGCCGTCGTCAGTAGCACTTCGTCAATCGCCATGTTGAGCGCAGCCGGCCTTGCCACCGGATCGTCGATCAGGCAAAGGCGCGAAAAGAGCGCATTCAGTTTTCGATTTCCCCGGTAATTTTTCGGGCGGCCGCAGCTGGATCAGACTGACCCGTAATTGGTCGCCCAATCACCAAATAATCTGCGCCGGCAGCGATCGCCTCGGACGGAGTCATTGTCCGTTTCTGGTCATGCTTTTCGGCTCCTTGCTGTCGAATTCCCGGGACCACAAGCTTCAGTTCAGGCCCGACACTCTCACGCAGCGCTCGTACTTCGTGCGCGCTTGTGATCAGGCCGCCAATTTCGCAATCAAGGCCGAGCCGGGCTAATTGGGCTACTTCATCGGCCATCGTGTGTTCGATCCCGACTGCTCTAAGCGTCTCTTCATTCGCGCTCGTTAGTACAGTCACCCCAAGGAGGAGCAAATTTGGGGGCGCCGCTGCTACTCCCGCCAGAATCATCTCGCGTCCTCCCAGCAGGTGGAGAGTCAGCATTTGCACATCCAGCCTGGCTGCCGCTTCGACCGCGCGGGCGACCGTATTGGGAATATCGTGCAGCTTCAGGTCCAGAAAGACCTCGAGACCCATATCGCGAAACTCTTGCACCAGATCAGGTCCTTCAGCGATGAAGAGTTGTAGACCCACTTTTACCGTGCCCACAAATGGAGAGACCGTTCTCGCCAGCTCGAGCGCTTCGTCGCGGTGCCCGACGTCCAATGCCAAAATTATGCGGTCGCGAGCAGAAGATTTCATCTCGTCATTCTCCACAAATTGATTGAGAGATTGCAAGGCATGGAGGAACTGGCGGCGGCAAAAGTGAATCTTTTTCTGCGCGTGCTCGGTCGGCGTGATGACGGCTTCCACGCAATCGAAACGCTGATGACTCGCATTACATTGTATGACTCCCTCCAAATCGAACGGGCTGGCCATTTTGAGTTCCAGAGTAACGATCCCACACTGCCAGCGGGGGAGGATAATCTCGTTGTCCGGGCAGCGCTTTTATTTTTTTCCGCAACAAAGCGCGAACCGAATGTAAGAATTACATTGCAAAAGAAAATTCCCCACGGCGCCGGCTTGGGTGGGGGAAGTAGCGATGCGGCGGCCACTCTCCGGCTTCTCAGCCGCTTTTTCGAGATCGAACTTTCGCGTGAAAAACTCGCCAACCTCGCGGCAGAGCTTGGTTCGGATGTCCCTTTTTTTCTTGGTCAGACGGCGGCAATTTGTCGCGGTCGCGGAGAGATGGTCGAGCCTGTGCAATTGCCGGGCCAATTGAATTTAGTGCTGCTTAAACCGTCCTTCAGCGTGTCTACGCCGTGGGCTTATTCGCGTTTTCGCCAGGCTCAGGAAATTCCCGGAGTGATCTACAAATCGCAAAAAATCGGACGGCAAATTTTCGTGAACGATCTCGAGCGACCAGTTTTTGAAAAATTCGTTTTTTTGGCCCGGCTAAAATCATGGTTGCTGGAACAAGCCGAGGTAACGGTCGTGTTGATGGCCGGTTCCGGTTCGACCATTTTCGCGGTTTTGGCCGAGCCGAACTCGGCCGAGGCACTCATCATGCGGGCTCGCAAAGAGCTGGATCCAAATCTTTGGGCTAGATTCTGCCAAACCCTTTGATCAATCGCCTGAACGTATTCGAAGGTTGGCCAGCGCGTACTCGCGATTCAGCTTGGCGATGAAACTTGCGCTGATTTCAGCGGGACAAACCGCTTCGCATTCGTAGGTGTTAGTGCAATTGCCAAAACCTTCGGCATCCATTTGCTGCACCATTTTTAGGACGCGCCGTGTCCGTTCCGGCGCGCCCTGGGGTAGGAACGCCAGATGCGACACCTTTGCAGCTGTGAACAGCATGGCCGAGGCGTTAGGGCACGCTGCCGCACATGCGCCGCAACCGATACAGGCCGCCGCCTCCATCGCGATGTCGGCATTGTGTTTCGGGACTGGAATTGAGTTCGCCTCAGGCGCGGATCCGGCGCGTGCGGCGATGAAGCCGCCGGCTTGAACAATGCGATCGAGCGAACTGCGGTCGATAACGAGATCGCGCACCAGCGGGAACGGTTTGGCCCGGAAAGGCTCGATTGTGATTGTCTCGCCGTCGCGAAAACGCCGCATATAAACTTGGCAGGCAGCAGCAGGGTGTTGCGGCCCATGGGCCTGACCATTGATCGTTAATGAGCAGGTTCCACAAATTCCTTCGCGACAATCGGAGTCGAATGCAACCGGGCTTTCACCACGTTCCGTCAGCTCGTCGTTCACGATATCGAGCATTTCCAGAAAAGATGTATCAGGAGAAATCTCGCGCGCCTCATATTCCACGAGGCCGCCTTCACTAAGTGGGCCCGGCTGACGCCAAATGCGGAGTTTGAAGTTCATTTGTAGCTTCTTTGACTGAGCTCCACCGTCTCAAAGTGGAGCGGCTCGCGATGGAGTATCGGGCGTTCGATTGCGCCGTTGCCTTGATATTCCCAGCCAAAAACAGCGGCGAATTTTTCATCATCGCGCTGCGCCTCACCGTCGGGTGTTTGATGCTCCTCCCGGAAATGGCCGCCGCACGATTCGTCACGCTCAAGGGCGTCGATGCACATGAGCTCAGCAAACTCGAGAAAATCGGCGATCCGTCCCGCTCGCTCGAGTGACTGGTTATAGGTTTCACCTTCACCGGGGACGCGGACATTCGTCCAAAATTCCTTCCGCAGTTTGGGTATCTTGTTCAGCGCCTCGCGGAGCCCGGTCGCGTTGCGGGCCATGCCGCATTTGTCCCAGAGCAGTAATCCGAGTTCTCGATGAAATGATGTCAGGGTGCGATTCCCATTCACGTCGAGCAATCGCTTCACGCGGGCGCATACGTCCGCTTCGATCCGATCAAATTCGGGATGATCGGTCGATGGACGTTTACCGATCTGACCGGCGAGATAATTCGGCAGTGTGTAAGGCAGGACAAAATAGCCATCGGCCAAACCTTGCATGAGGGCGCTGGCTCCAAGTCGATTCGCACCGTGATCGGAGAAATTCGCCTCTCCGATCACGTGCAGGCCTGGGACATTACTCATTAGATTGTAATCAACCCAAAGCCCGCCCATCGTGTAATGGACTGCCGGATAAATCCGCATCGGGATCTCGTAGGCATTTTCAGCGGTAATTTTCTCGTAAATATCGAAGAGGTTTCCATAGCGTTCCTGGATGGCTTCCTGGCCCAGTCGCGCGATCGCATCGGCAAAGTCGAGATAAACCCCCCGACCTCCAGGGCCGACACCGCGCCCTTCATCACAAACTTCTTTTGCTGCTCGAGACGCAATATCGCGCGGGGCAAGATTGCCAAAGCTCGGATATTTGCGCTCGAGATAATAATCCCGATCCGCATCGGGAATGGTATTGGGCGGCTTGGGGCAGTCTTCTTTGCGCTTCGGCACCCAAACACGGCCATCGTTGCGCAATGATTCCGACATCAAAGTCAGCTTCGATTGATGTGGGTTGGTAACGGGGATGCAGGTCGGATGGATCTGGGTGAAGCAGGGGTTGGCGAATAACGCCCCCCGTTTATAGGCGCGATAAGTGGCAGTGACATTGCAGCCACGCGCGTTTGTTGAGAGAAAAAACACATTGCCATATCCGCCGGTTGCGAGCACGACGGCATCAGCCGCAACCCGGTCAATCTCTCCGGAACGCAGATCGCGCGTAATGATTCCCTTTGCGTGACCATCGACGAGAACGAGGTCGAGCATCTCGGTTTGCGGAAACATCTCCACCGTTCCAGCTGTGATTTGGCGGCAGAGCGCCTGATAAGCGCCGAGCAACAATTGTTGTCCGGTCTGTCCGCGTGCATAAAAGGTCCGCGACACTTGTGCACCGCCAAAGGAGCGATTTGCCAACAGTCCGCTGTATTCCCGCGCAAAGGGTACGCCCTGCTCCACGCATTGGTCGATGATGAGATTGCTGACCTCGGCCAGGCGATAAACGTTCGCCTCACGGGAACGAAAATCCCCGCCTTTGATGGTGTCATAAAACAATCGAAAGACGCTATCGCCGTCGTTTTGGTAATTTTTTGCTGCGTTGATCCCGCCCTGCGCAGCAATGGAATGGGCTCGTCGAGCCGAATCCTGATAGCAGAAACACTTCACGCGATAACCCAATTCGCCGAGCGTTGCCGCCGCCGAACCGCCGGCTAGTCCGCTGCCAACGACGATGATTGAGAATTTTCGGCGATTGTTTGGGGCGACCAGGCGCGAATTATTTTTGTGATTCCGCCATTTCTGTTCCAGCGGACCAGGTGGAATTCTGCCGTCGAGTTTGCCGATCATAATTGCTGCGCCGGTTTAATCAGGCCAAGCAAAACGGCCACCGGAATCGACGTGTAACCAATAAAAAGCATCCAGGCAAAAATCCGGCCGCCCAAAGCCAGTCGCGGGGTCAGTTTTTTATCGTTGAGGCCCAGCGACTGAAAAAAACTCGATGACCCGTGCGTCAGATGCAGCGTCAGGAGGAATAACCCGAGGACATAAAAAGCGGAAACGTAAAGGTTCTGAAATCCGTACACCATCATCGAATACACGTCGTAGTGCCCGAGCGGGTCAGCCTTTAGCAGTGCAAAACGGTGGTCGGTTGTCCGGACGGTAAAATGAGCAAGATGATAAATAATGAAGGCGAGCACGATCAATCCGCTCATTACCATATGGCGTGAGGCGAAGGACGCTTTGACGTGCTCTTTTTCGACGTAGCCTTGCGGACGAGCCTGGCGATTCTCGATCGCGAGCAGGATTGTGAAATAAATGTGGAGCGCTACCGAGACGACCAGGACTACGCGAACCAGCCAGAGCAGAACCCCCAAATCGCGCAGGTGCTGCGCATAATCGTTAATCCAGCGGGGCCCCAGAAAAATCTGCAGATTTCCCAGCAAATGACCAACCACAAACAGCATCAGCACCACGCCAGTGAGCGCGACGATCATCTTCCTTCCGATCGAAGAGCGATAAAACGATGAGATTCTGGTCACGAAGGCAATACAGTTGTCTTTTTTATTTTAGCGTTCAATCAGTTCCTCTGCAGCACGGGGCAGGATTTGCTTGAACGCGCCTTCACGTGTCATTATCAACACGCGCTAATGTCTTACGCTTCCACCGAATTGCCGCGCCGCTCTTTTGGCGAAACCATGCGTGCAGATGTGTGGTGGACGCAGCCACTGATTGTCTTTCTCGGGCTGGGAACTTTTATCGTCTATTCAACCTGGGCCGCGTTTCAGGGGACCCATTACTTCTTTGGTAACTACATCTCACCATTTTATTCCCCTGAGCTTTTTGGCGATTCACCGCATAGTTGGTTCGGCCCCCGACCGGGTTGGTGGCCGGCATGGTTGTTATTTTCACCCGCCCTCTTGATTCTCTGGGCTCCGGGTGGATTCCGGCTCACCTGTTATTATTACCGGGGCGCTTACTATAAAGCCTTCTGGGCCGATCCGCCGGCGTGCACGGTCGGCGAACCGCGAAAAACCTACCTGGGTGAGCGCTCGTTTCCGCTGATCATGCAGAATGTTCACCGTTACTTTCTTTACCTGGCTTTGGTTTTCATCGTGATTTTGACAATCGATGTGTGGAAAGGCCTTTGGTTTATCGATACAAGCGGCAGAACCTCGTTTGGAATCGGTATCGGCAGCCTCGTCCTGGCAGTGAACGTCGTGCTGCTTGGTGGCTATACTTTCGGTTGTCATTCTTTGCGGCATCTGATCGGCGGGTTTCGCGATCAGCTTTCTCGGGCGCCGGCCAGTTTCCAGGCTTATCGCTGCGTCACTTGTCTTAACCGGCGTCATATGCTCTGGGCGTGGCTTAGTCTGTTTTGGGTGGGTTTTTCCGATCTCTACGTCCGTCTTTGTTCGATGGGTGTCTGGCATGACGTGAGAATTCTCTGACGCATGCCCGATTATGAAACCTTCCAGCATGACGTTCTCGTAATCGGCGCGGGCGGTGCCGGTTTGCGCGCCGCCATTGAGGCGTCAGCCGCGGGAGTTTCCGTTGGCCTGGTTTGCAAATCCCTGCTTGGCAAAGCGCACACCGTCATGGCCGAAGGTGGAATCGCCGCGGCGCTCGCCAACGTCGATGATCGCGATAGTTGGAGGGTTCACTTCGCCGATACCATGCGCGGCGGCCAATACGTCAATAACTGGCGCATGGCGGAGTTGCATGCCCGTGAAGCTCCAGCGCGTGTGCGTGAGCTCGAGGCTTGGGGCGCGGTTTTCGATCGCACCAAGGACGGTCGCATTCTGCAAAGGAATTTCGGTGGGCATAAGTACCCGCGCCTGGCCCACGTCGGAGACAGAACCGGTTTGGAAATGATCCGCACATTACAGGACCATGGTGTTCATCAGGGCATCGATGTGCATATGGAACGCACAATCCTCACTTTGCTGAAACAGGGTGGTCGCATTGTTGGCGCATTCGGCTACGAGCGAGAGAGGGGACGCTTCGTTGTTTTCCGCGCAAAGGCCGTTGTTCTGGCCACCGGCGGAATCGGTCGGGCTTACAAAATCACCAGCAATAGTTGGGAATATACCGGTGACGGTCATTCGCTCGCCTATCGAGCCGGAGCGGAACTGATCGACATGGAATTCGTGCAATTTCATCCTACTGGGATGGTTTGGCCACCCAGTGTTCGTGGCATTCTCGTTACCGAAGGCGTGCGTGGGGAGGGCGGGATTCTGACCAACAAGGA
>DASXIC010000160.1:0-25695 GCA_036498205.1 Chthoniobacterales bacterium
TCCGCGCACGGCGCAAATCTACGGAAGCGTGCTCTTGGCTGCAGTCGCTCTTTATTGCGGTCTTGCGATCGAGCTCTGGCGGACCGGACCAGGCGGCCACGCCAAGACTCAGTGATGCGATAGTTTGTGTGCGGGAAGCGCGGTCGGCGAACGGTCAAAAAAGCGTCTCGCAATGGCGCGCAACCAGCGCAAACCGAAGCGAAACACTTCCCTCAACGACATCTTTGACCGACCGCATTCACGATCGCGGAAAACAATTGGCACTTCCCGGACACGCAACATTTTGCGCCCGCGGATGATTGTTTCGAAAACGATCTTGAATCCAACGGCCGTTTTGGCGAAGCGGAGCAGAGAATCGCGTCGAATGGCGAAGAAACCGCACATGGAGTCGCTCACACCGGTCAGAGGGTAAGCTAAGCCCGAGGCAACACGCGAAATTACACGACGCCAGATTGGCCAGCCCGGCGTTGCTCCCCCTGCAACATAGCGGCTACCGATTACAAGGTCGGCCTCACCCGCCAGGATCGGACCTAACAAGGCTGGCAGTTCTTGCGGGGGATGACTGAGATCGGCGTCCATGATCGCAAGCAGTTCAGCCGAAGCAGACTCGGCGCCGGCCAGGATCGCGCCGGCCAACCCTCGTTCACACCCGTCTCGTTCCACCAGCCGGACGCGATGATTCGCTGCCAGACTACGAAGTTGCGCCCGCGTGCCGTCGGTCGACCCATCATCAACAAATATAATCTCGCGAAAAGCCAGGCCGGTTTGTTCGATCCGAGTGATGAGTGCCTGAACGTTTTCCACCTCATTGAGGGTTGGTACTATGATCGCGATTTCCATGGCGGAGTGGAGCCGACGACGGGATTCGAACCCGTGACCTACGGTTTACGAAACCGTTGCTCTACCAGCTGAGCTACGTCGGCGCAATTTGGGGCGGTCGCAAAGATTGCATTCGGGGTTCTCTGCAGCAAGCCGGAAGCCTAGTGCGGAAGCACGAACGTCTCCCCAACCTCGCACAGAGCAATTCGTTCTGGGGTTCGGGCCAATGCGCGGGTGAACCGTTCGATCGGCTCGCGGAAGGGTTCCACGCTTAGTCGAAACGTTTGATGATGCACCGGCATGATAAAGCGGGCACTGGCCGCGTCCGCCATCGCAATCGCCTGTTCGGGTGTGGCATGCGCGCGGATCCACGGATCGTAAGCGCCGATGCTCATGATCGCCAGGTCGAAAGGAATGCCATCGCGTAAACGCGCAAACGCTTCCGTCATCGCGGTGTCGGCCCCATAAATGATCCGTTTGCCGCCGCGGGAAATGACATAGCTGTTGTATTGCCGGTGCTGATCATATTGCATCCGAGCGCCCCAGTGGTTTGGCCGAAACGCGCTGATCTCAAGTTCGAGTCCGCGCGGATGCAGTTGAATCGTTTCGTTCCAATCCAATGAGATGATTTCGGCAAAGTGTGTTCCACGCAATAGATCGCTCGTGTTTCGGGCCGTGATCACCCAGGTGGTTTTGGAGAAGCGTTTTAGGGTTGCTCTATCGATGTGATCGAAATGAGCGTGCGAAAGCAGCACGATATCAATGGGCGGCAGCTCGGAAAAAAGCAGGGCTGGCTGCGTCAGGCGTTTGGGCCCGAGTGTCAGAAAAGGCAGGCGAATTCCGATTCGCGCAGAAAAAACCGGATCTGTGATCAGCGTCACACCGAGAAAATTGATCAGCACAGTGGAATGGCCGAGCCAGGCTGCGGTAACATTGGAGTCGCTCCACGTTTCGGGCTTGGGGCGGGCAAAAGCGGGTGCGATCGGTCTTCGGCGCTCGACAGTCCATTCGCGCCAGAGATGCGCGAGCCAATTTCGACGCTGTATTTTGCGCCGAGCCGTTTCTCGCTCCGTTTCCATCCACAACAATACGCGAAGTGAAAAGACGAGCGCATAATCATTCGCCCATCTCGGGCCTTTTGGTTACTGATTGCACCGTGTGAATCGGCTTCGGGAAATTATTGCGCGCAAAAGCGACGAGATCGCTTTGACCAAAAGGCGCGAAGCAGAATTTCGGGCACAAGCGGAACGACGCAGCGAATTTCGCGACTTTGCCTCTGCCGTTAAGCGAACTGGCGGACCTCTGAAAATTATTGCGGAAATGAAAAGAGCATCGCCGTCTGCCGGAATGATCGCGAGTGACTATCAGCCGGATTTTATTGCCAGACGTTACGAGACCGGCGGAGCTGACGCCGTGTCGGTTTTAACTGAGAAAAATTATTTCCTGGGCTCTCTCGATCATCTGATAGCGGCACGAGCGTCAATCACTCTGCCGGTTTTACGCAAGGATTTCATTGTCGAGGAAGCCCAAGTTTTCGAATCGGCCGCCAGTGACGCGGACGCAATCTTACTGATCGTGGCTGCGCTCGAGCCAAAGCAATTGCAATTGCTGCACGCCAGCGCGACGGCGAATCGCCTGAGCGTGCTGGTAGAGGTGCACACTGCGGATGAAATCCAGATTGCGGTCGACGCGGGGGCCAGGATTATTGGCATCAATAACCGGGACCTGGTTACGTTCACGGTTGACCTCGGGATAACGGAGAAATTACTCCCTCGTGTTCCTACGGGAATTACTGTAGTGAGCGAGAGTGGAATCCAGAACGCAAAGGATATCGCGAGAATCTCGGAGTTTGCCGTAGATGCGCTGTTGATCGGCGAATCATTGATGCGGACAGACGCTCAGGGTCTGGCGAAAATGCTGGCAAAGAGTTGATCAACGTTCAGAACGCTTGAAGATTTTGCGGGTTAATCGCGCGAGAAATCCAGCACTTGAATCAATACCGGCCCCGCGGGCGACCAGTACCGGGCCTTGCGCGCGATTGAGGATGCTTCGGGTAACGTCCCCCATGATGTAGTGACGCAGCGGGCCGCCGGCGTGAGACGAGCCGGACACGATCACGTCATAATCGCCTTCGCCTGCCTCTTTAAATATTTCGTCGACTACGAAACCGTGCCTTACCCGAATGTGAACGGGGACACCGAGCTTCCGAAGCGATTGTTTTTGAACAGATAAACTTCGACCGAGATCCGAGCTCGAGGCGAGCAGGGCCTCGGAATCGTCTTCCGCGCGCGCCAGATTTGCGAAGAGAGCCGGCGGCTCAGGCATCACGTGAAGCAAGGTTACGTCTGCCTTCAGAGGCGCGGCGATTTTTCCCGTCAGCCCAATTGCCTCCTCGATGTAACGTTTACCTCCCGTGCAGACGAGAAATCGCGCTAAGCGCTGACATTTGCCAAGCGCAACCATAACTGGCGGCGCAATGGCGTTGACCAGTTCATACGTCCGTTCCGAGCGCCAAAACAAACCGCTCGACTCTTTATGACGCGCTCCGATCACCACCAAATCGTATTTGTTTGCAGCAGTTTCCGACAAAATTTGCGAAATCGGATCGCCTGCTCCGATTACGATTCGAGGGTCCATGCCCAGATTCCGCAGAGCGGTGGCTTGTTTTTCAAGCGCTTGCCGCAGCGGATCTTCATCAGGCGATTGTTCGGCAATGCCAAGAAGGGTGGTTTGCGCGATAGTCGCCTTTGCCAGCAGGCCGCCCACTTGGACAGCGTTGTCGGACGGTGGAGTCCCATCGCTACAAATCAGCATCTTCATAGCTTGTGTCCGGTAAACAGGGTGTATACGACAATAGCCGCGCCAATTAGCGGAAGTGGGACGAAGGCGATACGGATCTTTGGACCGGCTACGTACTGGGTTGCAATCGCGCCGATTTGGGCGCCGATCGCGGCTCCTGTGTGCATGACCAGGGCGATCAGAATATCGACATTGCCTTTGATCGCGTGAGTGAAAGTGCCGTAGCTGGCTGAAATGATAATTTCGAAAAGGTCTGTGCCGACGGCGAGATGGGTTGGAATTCCGAGAACGTAAACGAGCGATGGCATCCGGATGTAGCCCGCCCCACCACCGAGGAATCCACTGAACAATCCACCAACGAATGAGACCAGAACAATTATCCAAAGAGAAATTGTGACGCCAGAGGTCGGAAGGCGGATCATCGGCCATATGTCGAGCCGTTGCAGTTTCTTGGTCACGTGCATGAAGGCAGATTGGTCGTTTTTGACCGTGGTGGGCTGGGCGCGTCGCCGGCTAGATTGGGCAAGCGTGCGCCAGCTCTCCCAGATCATGAATCCTGAAATAGCCACATAGACGGCAATTGAAACAACGCTGACAACAAAGTTGACATTACCTGCACGTTTCAAAGCCTGGATCAGCTGGGCGCCGAGTTCAGCGCCGCCGATTGTGCCGATGGCCATGATAAACCCGAGGCGAAGGTCGACATTGCCGAGAGCACGATGCCGCTTTGCTGCCACGACCGATTTACCCACGATATGCGCCAGATCGGTCCCGACGGCGAAGTTCCAGTCAAGCCCCGCTGCCCGCAGAGCTGGGCCGGCCAGGAAGCTCCCGCCGACGCCAAAAAATCCGCCCAGGATGCCGATGATGAATCCGATCACCGCCAGATAGATCGGATTGATGTGCGAATGGGAGATCGGGAAATACATCAGGTCGACCGGCCGCCCAGGACTCGCAAAAGGACCGTTGTCACAGCCTCAAGCAGGATGGCTTGTCCGATGATCAGCACGATCGCAACGACCGCATAAACTTGAATATGATGCGTTTCGAGTTGGACCAGCCAGTTGCCGAGAAAATGCAGGACGGCGAAGAAATACCCGGTTACGAGCAAGCCGTAGAGGGCCAGTTCAATGGCAAACGCCCGTAACGTGCGGCGGGCCCGGCTTATGCGCCTTGCGGCCATACTCTTTGCCTTCGCGCTCAAGGTCCGAATCGGACGCGCTAGAGAAGCAAAGAAAGCAATTGCGTGCTTTTTGATTCTTCCTAACCTTCGACGACATTTCGGCAAAAGAAGATGGCGGACGTCGCAAATAAGTATCCAGAGAACGTCGAGGGAAAGTTTTACGTCGATGACCAGTGTATCGATTGTGATCTGTGCCGCGAAACTGCCCCGGCCAATTTTCGGCGCAATGATGACGGGGGGCACTCCTACGTTTATAAGCAGCCGACCTCGCCTGAAGAGGAGGCGCTGTGCAAAGAAGCAATGGAAGGCTGTCCGGTGGAAGCGATCGGGAGCGACGGCGGATAGCTATCTCTGGCGGCGTCCTCCGCCTATCCGATGGCGAAAAGACGACAGTGGACTACTGGGCGACGCTCCCCGGCCGTGGTACTCGCTATCGGGGGTTCCGATAGCAGCGCCGGAGCCGGCGTCCAGGCAGACCTCAAAACCTTCGCTGCTCTGGGCGTTTATGGCCTGACTGCTATCACTTGCATTGTTGCTGAGACGCCAGGCAAGGTCTTGCGAATCCAACCAGCGGATCCGAACATCGTCCGCGAACAAATCGAACTGCTATTGAGCAATTTCCCAGTGGCGGCAGTCAAGACCGGGCTGCTTTGTAACGCGCAAATCGCCTCGACTGTGGCGAAAACTCTTCGCGATGGACGACGGAAATCCAGGGCCGACACGCTCGTCATCGATCCGGTGATGATTGCGACCAGCGGCGATGCGTTGCTTGAGCAGGGCGCAATTAAGATTTACGAGCGGGAAATTTTCCCCATCGCAACATTGATCACGCCGAATCTCGATGAAGCCGCGCGGTTGCTGGGAGATCCAATCCGTAATCTACCCCAGATGCGTCGCGCTGTTACTGCTTTGACGCAGAAATATGGAGTCGCAGTTTTGCTCAAAGGCGGTCATCTCTCCGGTTCGCGCGCGGTGGATGTTTTGCACGATCGGATTCGAATCCGGGAATTCTCTGCGCGATTTATTCGACCGGTTACTACTCACGGAACGGGTTGCACCTACTCAGCTGCGATAACATCGGTTCTGGCCAAAGGAGGAGAGCTGACGGGAGCAATCAAAATTGGAAAGCGCTTCGTTTCCCAGGCAATACGTCGCCATTTTTTCTGGCAGCGCGATCGCGATAAGATTTTCGCCCTTAATCAGTCGCTGAACTCGTCTCGAGATTAGTTTCCTCCGGGTTGTCCCGTTTCTGCGCCTTCCAAAGTTGCCGTGTCAAAGCGTCGCGCGCGGCCTCAATCTCAGCAGCTTGTTTGCTTCGGCCGGTGCCGCTGCCCAGCGAAAGGTCACCCCATCGCACTTCTACTACGAATGTCTTGGCATGTTCGGGGCCGGTGGCTGAAAGAACTTCGTAGGTGGGACCTTGCATGGTGATGCTTTGCAACGTTTCTTGCAGCTGGCCTTTCGGATTCATATCCACCGGCTTGTCCAGCACCTGCTCGAGTGCCGTTTGCGCTTCACGCAGGACGAAATCGCGAGCGGTAGCGAAGTCGCTATCAAGATAGATTGCGCCAATGATCGCCTCGAAAGCGTCGGCCAGGGTCGAAATGCGTTCTCGGCCTCCGCTCGCTTCCTCGCCGCGGCCAAGGACCAGATGGCGGCCCAGATCGAGCGCCTGCGCATGGGCCTTCAAGGCATCGCGCGAGACCAAACGGGCCCTTAATTTGGTTAGCCTTCCCTCACGTTCCTGCGGAAAATGTGAATAGAGGTATTCAGTCGTAACGAGCTGAAGAACGGCATCACCCAAAAATTCCAGCCGCTGATTATCGTTTTGGTGGCGCTGCTTTTCGTGGCCGACACTGGGATGGGTGAGGGCTTCCTGGAGCAGGCCGATGTTGCGAAATCGGTAGCCCAGGCGTTTCTCGAGCGAGTGCACCTTAACGTTTTTGAAAAACCGCGACCGACGCGATCACATCGACAGCGCGCTGCAGCACCGCATCGTGCAGATTGTCTTCAGGGCTGCGACGCTGCTGCCGGGAATCCAGTTCCGGGTTCGTCCCGGCCATAAGAGCGGCTTCGTTAAAATGCGGACGTTCCATCTCGAAAACGAACGGGGCAATGCCGCGTTGCGCGCTGGAGAGAAAGATTTGTCGCTTAAGGGAGGCGGGCATTTCCGCCGGCAAATCGGGCTTAACGCCACCGGGAAAAAGTGAATGCCCGTCGGAGGAGACCGCCTCTCCCACCGCCACCCGAAGCGTTTTCCCACCGCCGATGGAAAAATCGGAATATTCCACAGCACAACCGGCCGTCGGTTGGCCGATCAGCAACCCTTGTGCTGCCGCCTTCAAAGCCGCGGCAATTGGCTCCGCCGCACCGGATGTTTCCCCGTCTATCAGCACCATCGTGATTCCCTGAAAAGCTGGATCGCGCTCGTTAACGAACGTGCGGTCCTGGTGCGGGTTGGTTTTATGCAGGCTCCAAAGGGTTTTCCCCTTCGGTACAAATCGCTTCGTCACTTCGGCGGCGATATCGAATTCATTCATCGAAGTCGATGCCCGCAAATCGATCACCATCGCGTCCACTTTTTTAGCGGCGAAATTCGCAAGGGTTTTATCCAGCTCCCGCAGATTATCATTGGTGAGGGATCCAATTCGCACATAGCCAATGTGATTATTCAAGATCTCACTGTAGAAGGGAGCCGCCGGGTTGGAGTTTCCACCGGCATTGGCCGGCAAAATGATCGCTCCGCCCTGCAGCCGTTTGAGCAAACCTTCGAGGGTGGCACGATTGATCTCCTGATCTTTGAGTGCATTGGGGGCGATGAAATTGGATTTCAGTAAACGGATCGCTTCGTCGATTTCGGCCGGGGCGAGGGAATCGATCGGTGCTTTCGGCGGAATGGAGCTGGTCATTTGCGGCGTCGGGCTAGCCGCCTCCGGCTTGGGACTGGGCGTTTGCGCGCCGGCACGAGCCACGCAAACCGCTGTCAGCGCCGCCAAGATTATTTTCTTATCCATAAAATGGCCGCCGATTCTATTCATGAGACAAAGGCAGCGCAATATCGCGACGGAAGCGGCAGCCTTCGAAATGAATTTCCTCCACCGCGGTATACGCCTGGGCTCGCGCTTGCTCGATACTCTCAGAAACTGCGGTTACCGCCAATACTCGTCCACCCGTGGAGATGATTTCGTCCCCTTCCCGGCGCGTAGCAGCGTGAAAAATCTGCACACCAGGCCTTTTGGCAGCGCTTTCTAAACCGGAGATTCGTTTTCCAGTTTCATATTTTCCGGGATATCCACCGGAGGCCAGGATCACCGTGACCGAAACGCGCGAATCGATTTCGATCTGAACATTTTCGAGATCGCCGTCAATCGAGGCGGTGAGTAATGGAAGCAAGTCTGATCGAACGCGCGGCAGGATAGCCTGCGTCTCGGGATCGCCGAATCGGCAATTAAATTCGAGCACACGTAGTCCATTGTCTGTGACCATCAGCCCGGGAAAGAGCAGTCCGTGATATTGAATGGAGCGCTTGTTTAAGGCTGAAAGCAGCGGCCGCATGATCTGAGCATCGAATTCATTTTCACGCTTCGCATTCCAATTATCAGCCGGACTGACCGCGCCCATTCCTCCGGTATTCGGTCCTAGATCGCCATCGAAAGCGCGCTTGTGATCGCGCGCTGTTGCCAACATTCGGAAATTCTCCGGACTTACGAGGGCATGAACCGAACACTCGCTCCCCCGCAACAATTCCTCGATTACGACACGCCGGCCCGCGTCGCCGAAGAGACGCTCTTCCATCATCGCGCGAATGGCCTGCCGGGCGGCCGCTTGATCGTGGGCCATCATCACTCCTTTCCCCAAAGCGAGGCCATCCGCCTTGATTACCACCGGCATTTTGACCTCGGCGCAATATTCCAGTGCTTCTTCGCTTGATGAAAACGTGCGCGCCGTCGCGGTGGGGATTTTTTCCGATTTCATCAATTGCTTGGCAAAGATTTTCGACGCTTCCAACTGAGCCGCAGCTTTGCGTGGCCCAAAGACGCGGAGCTTTTCTGCTTCGAAAAGATCCACAATTCCGGCCGCGAGCGGATCGTCCGGCCCAACTACAGTTAAATCGATTCGATTTTCTTTGGCGAAGCGCGCAAGCTCGACCAGTTCGTTAGCAGGGATAGGGAGGTTCTCGCCCACCGTCTCCGTCCCGGCGTTGCCCGGAGCACAGAATATCCTTTCCGTCTCTGGTGACTGGGCAAGCTTCCAAGCCAGGGCGTGTTCGCGGCCGCCACCGCCGACGACAAGAATTCTCACAGGCGCGAGCGTGCTTCAGGCCGAAGGCGATAGCAAGAATCAGCGCGATTCGAGCGGCATAAGGTAAATTTCCAGCTGCTCCGTATGGCGGACAATGGTCAATTTGCAGACCGAGCCGATACGTTCCCCAACCAGTTTCTTGTGCAAATCATGCACGCTACCGATCGGTTCGTCATTGAAGGCCACGATTACGTCATTAGCTTGGATGCGGGCCTGTTCCGCTGGGCTGCCTTTCTCGATCGAGACGACCAGAACACCGGTGTCGAGTGGCAGATGGTAGTAACGCGTAATACGCCGGTGCAATGGAACCGTTTGCCCGGCTATCCCGACATAGCCACGGCGTATGCGCCCCTCCTTAATCAGCCAGCCAGCCACGAATTTGGCGGTGTTGCTCGCAATGGCAAAGCAGATCCCCTGGGCGGGCCGGATCATTGCCGTGTTGACGCCAATAACCTCGCCCGCAGAATTCGCCAGCGGTCCACCGGAATTTCCCGGATTTAAGGAAGCATCGGTCTGAATAATATTATCGATCAAGCGACCGGATTGTGCATGCATCGAGCGACCAATCGCGCTGATCACGCCCGTCGTTACACTTGCCTGGAAGCCAAGCGGATTTCCGATGGCGATCGCAATCTGACCCACGCGCAGTTTTTCCGAGTCAGCCAACCGCACGTGCGGGAGCTGCGCTGCATTAATCCGGATTACCGCCAGGTCGGTGTCGGGATCGTCGCCGATCAATTCCGCCGGCCATTCGCGGCCGTCGGACAAATTGACAGTGAGGGCAGACGCACTGTGGACCACGTGGCTATTGGTTAAAATAAATCCGTCGGGCGCGATGATGAATCCCGAGCCACTGCCATTGGCGGCGTTTCTGGTGCGCGCCTCGATATTTACGACTGAAGGGGCGACGCGCTGGACCACACCGACAACTGTCCGCGAGTAATCGTCCAGCAACGCCGCGTCATCCGCTCGCGTTGCTGAATCGTGCGCCCCGAGCTCAATATTGTTCTCGGGCGATTGAAGGGCGCTTAAGGTGTCATAATGGATAATACCATTAGTTTCGATCATACAGTTAATTTAGAGCCTATGGCGCGGGTTGCAACACAGGCTGTTTCATTGCAAAACCTAGTTTCCGTTGTTACCGAAGCTCGTCTCACCTGCGACGGACGGGCATTGTGGGAAAATTCTGCAAGATTGAGAACGACGTGGACAAAAACGATTGCGGCCGAATTTTTCTCCTCTCGCCCGCTTACGCCGGCGGATTGCGAGCCCAGATGATTTTAAGCGAACGCGCGCAATTCGCTCTCGCGCGTCGATTACGGAGCCGCCAGCGCGCCACCATCGGGGAGGTGTTCGAATTTCTTAGCGGACTCTATTTTCGCGGCAAGCTCGCTTATGCAAATACCTTTGCGCGTCCGCAGGCAGGTCTCTGCGGTGTTCTCGTGATCACCCCTACGCGTGGTCTGGTCGATGCGAGGACAAAAATCAGCCTGCATGATTTGCGCGAATTCGCGGAGGTCGATATCCACCAAAACGATCCCCGTTATCGCGAGCCGCTGGCGCGTGACGCGCGAAGCCTTGCCCAAAAGCTGACTGATTCTACCGAGGTGATATTGCTCGGTAGCGTCGCTACGGGAAAATACATCGACGTTTTGGTGGAGAATTTTCAGGAGCGCCTGCGCTTTCCGGCGGATTTCGTCGGCCGTGGCGACATGAGCCGGGGCGGCTTGATGTTGCGTTGCGCCGCCGACAGGACGGAGCTGACTTATATTTCCGTTGCGGGCGCGGTGCGCAGTGGGAAACGCCCGCCGAAACTCGAGCCTCGCCGTTATACGCAGCCCGGGAAAACGAGAGTGGCACGCCCAGGCGGTCAGAAGTCGATCAGGAACGGGAAACTTTCGAGCGGTTTTTCCAATTTTTAAGGATGACAGCACGTGCTTTGAAGCCGCCCATCCCTCCGATGGAGGCGCGTTCGGTTGATCAAATTCCTGTCGGCGACGAATGGCAATACGAACCAAAATGGGATGGGTTCCGGTGCATCGCTTTCCGCGACGGGTCGGATGTTTTTCTGCAATCAAAGTCGGGTCAACCGCTGGCGCGTTATTTTCCCGATGTGGTTAAGGCGCTCTCCTCTTTGCCTGCGAAAAAATTCGTCGTAGACGGCGAGATCGTCATCGAAGTCGATGGGCGACTGTCATTTGATGAATTGCAATTGCGACTGCATCCCGCTGCCAGTCGCGTGCAAAAATTAGCGGCCGCGCATCCGGCTACTTTTATTTTGTTCGATCTGCTTGCGGAGGAAAACGCGAAAACGTTGTTAGCGCTTCCGTTGCGGACGCGTCGCGGTGCGCTCGAGCGTTTCAGTAAGAAAAACCTAAAAGGGCAACGCGCGATTCGCCTTTCGCCGGCGACAACATCGCTGGCACAGGCAAAGAAATGGTTCGCCAGGGTGGGCGGTAATCTCGACGGCATTATCGCGAAGCAACTTGCCGCGGGTTATGCCTCCGGCGAACGCGATGCGATGGTTAAGGTGAAAAATATTCGGAGCGCTGATTGCGTGATCGGCGGATTTCGTTACGCCGCCGGCACGAAGTTAATCGGCTCGCTCCTGCTCGGTCTCTACGATGACGCCGGATTGCTTCACCACGTTGGTTTTACCTCCGCATTCAAAGCGGCTGATAAACGTGCCTTGACCCGGAAGTTTGAAGCTCTGAGGAAACCACCCGGATTCACCGGCAATGCGCCCGGTGGTCCGAGTCGGTGGAGTACCGAGCGCACCGGCGAATGGGAGCCAGTCGATCCGAAAGTTGTCGTCGAAGTAGCGTATGATCATTTCACAGGTGAGCGTTTTCGACACGGCACCAAGATTATTCGCTGGCGACCTGACAAGGCCCCGCGTCAATGCACGATGGACCAGGTTGCCCATCGCGAGGGCCAAGCGATCGACTTGCTGTAAATGCGGGCCATCGAAACTTGCCTTTACGCGATCGTTCACTACGCAGATTCTTACTGCTCCGGATTCAGTTCGAAGTTGATGTTAACGTCATAGTGGTCGCCGCCGAGCCCGGACGGGAGCGCATCCACCTTCGTTACGCGCTTTGCGACCGATTCGATCGATTCATCAACAACCACGTTGCCGGATGATCGCACGATCTTGAAATCGGAAATGCGTCCGTCTTTCTCAATCCGGATCCTGGCGACAGCCGAAAGTTTTGCGCCCGAAGCAACCACCGTTGTCGGTTGGGCCCATTCCTTATAGAAGCGGTCGTGCAGCATATTGCCGTACCAGTTGAACTCCCCTGAGCTTTTGGCTGCTACACCCAAGTGACCGCTGCCGTGGCTTCCATCGCCACCGCCGGTTTTATTGCTTTTGTTTTCGGTCGTTTTCTCACTGGTTTTTTTCCTGGCCGCTGGAGACGGACTCGCGCCGGCATGTAATTTCTCTGATGGCGTTGTTTTCGGCTTGGCTGACGGTTTCGTTTTGAGGGGCTTCTTCGGAGTGCCCTTGGGTGTGGCTCTGGGCGAAACTCTGGGAGTCGCCTTTGGCGCCGCCGTCGCCGTCGGAGTAGGAGTTTCGGCTGGAAGCTGAATATCGCTTTTCGGAACAGCGGATGTTGAATGGTCCTCTTCCAGTTTTTCAGGCGGGCTCTTGCTCTGCGGTGTCTCCTCTGGTGGTAAAGCTGGTGTCAGAGCGACCGGCGAAGCAGATACTACTTCGGAGGATTCGCCCGATTCGCCCCTGAGCCAGGTAATCGTCTGGGCATTGGCGGTTTTTGATCCACCGCTCCAGTGTAAAATTGCAAGAAGCAAAGCGGTGTGCGCGATCGCAATCAGAATGACGTTTCGCCAGAAACGTGCCTCGCGCGACATTATCTATTTTGATTCTGCTTTGGTTGCGATGCCGACCTTCGTAATTCCTGCGCGCTGCACCGCATCCATCACCGTGACGAGCTTCTGCACGGGCAACTCCCGATCCGGGCGAATGACAATGGCGACATCAGGATTAGCGCGTTTGGATTCACTCAAACGCGCTGTCAGTGAATCGGCATCCACAATTTCGTCGTTAATCTTGATTATTTCAGAGCGATCAATGGAGACGGTTTGCACGTCGGAACGATTTACCGGCGGGTTAGCAGCCCCACTCGATGGGATGACCAGATTCATACTGTTCTCGAGTAACGGGGTGGTGATCATGAAGATGATCAGGAGGACGAAAGCGAGATCGAGTAGGGGGGTTACATTGATCTCGCTCAAGGTGGAGAAGTTGCTCCGGCTGGAGTAGCGCTTCATCGGCGGAACTCCGGCATACGACTGTTGTGTTCGACGTATTTGTGCTCGAACTCCGATGCGAGCTCGGCTGCGAAATTGTCCATTTGCACAATCATCCCGCGAATCCGCGTCACCAGGAAATTGTAGCCAAACATGGCCGGAATTGCGACGCACAGCGCAGTCACGGTCGTAATCAAGGCGCCGGAAACGCCAGGGGCCATTGTGGCAAGATTAGGCGAACCAGCGACAGCGACATCGGTAAAGGTGTCCATCACTCCCCAAACGGTACCCAGCAATCCAAGGAACGGTGCACCGCTCACGGCAGTTGCCAGGAGAATCATTTGCGACTCAAGATCGAGCGCGGTTTCGCCAACCGCCCGCTCCATCGCCGCTCTCACAGCATTCATTTGTGCAGGCGAAATCTTGTCGGCCACGCCTAATCGGGCACGAAACGTTTCGTCCACTTCCGCAGAACCGAGCAGCTGAAACGTCATCTCCTCGCAACCGGCACGGTAGACATTGAAAAGAGGCGCGCCGGGAAAGCGCGCATTCTTCTCGAACAAACGCAACGGCTGTCGATCCTGCCGAAACGCCTCGAGAAAACGCCTCGTCTGGCTACCTGCGAAGCGAATGACCCGCAGCTTCGTGATCATGACCGACCAGCTGAAAATCGAGCCGATGGCAAGGGTCAGGAGCACGATCTTGCCCGCGACCGTGGAATGCTCAAAGGCGAAAAGAAGCCCGCCGCTCGCGAGCAATTCCGAAAACAGAAGCGGTGACAAGTTGCCTAAGTAATAACGGATTTCGGAAAAAGGAAAAGCCCGTTACGCCGCTCGCCTTGGAAAGGCTGGCCGCATTCTGGCGACAACGATAAAACCGAGCCCGATTGCGATCAGAAAAAACGAAAGAAATTGTCCCCGCGTGAACACACCAACCAGAGGCGCGTCCGGTTCGCGAAAATTTTCTACGATGATGCGGAAAATTGCGTAGCAGATGAAAAAAACGCCGGTGAGTACGCCATTGGGCGGTCGCGTTCGCGTGCGCACCAGCCATAGAATGGCGAAGAGAACGATTCCTTCGAAAAACGCTTCGTAAAGTTGCGAGGGATGACGTGGAGTGAGAATTCCGCGCATAAGGTCCGTGAGCGAAGAGTTATGGCGCGCAGCCTGAATAACCAACTCGGGATCTATCAACGACGGGTCGATTTTCGTCGCGAGAGCTACGGCCTGGTCAGCTTCGGCAGGACTCTCGAGCAGTTCTTTCGGAAACTGCATGGCCCACGCTACATTCGTTGGCCGGCCGTAGAGCTCACCATTAATAAAATTGGCGCAGCGACCGAAAAAGAGACCGATGGGCGCGGCGATGACGAGGGCATCTCCAAGATTCATCCAGGAAAACTTATGCCGGCGCGCGTAATACAGAGTTAAGAGGAGAATGCCGATCATGCCTCCGTGGCTGGCCATACCGCCCTCCCACACCCGCAAAATCGAGAGCGGTTCGCGCAACATCTGCGGCTTGTAAAACAATACGTAACCGATCCGACCGCCGAGCAACACTCCGAATAGTGCGGTCCAGGTGATGAAATCGCTGACACGATTCGGCGGTAAATCGCAATACCCTCGTCTCGCCAACAAATGAACGATCAGAAAGGCGGAAATAAACGCCAGAACATAGGCAAACCCGTACCAGCGCGGCCCAACGTTGTCCCAGAGGCGGAAAATGAACGGATCGAAGTTATCGACGAAGTAGGAGAGCATCGAACCGCGAACCTATCCCGTCGTTACGGTCTAAGTCGAGGGCCTGGACGGCTAAAAGTGAGGCGACGCTGTCATCGCGAGCCACAAAGCTGGCGAGGGATCTCGCCAAAAATTATCGGATTTAGAGAGATCCTTCGCTTCGCTCAGCAAGACAAAGTTTGCCGGCGCTTGCGCTGCTTTGTCTCAACGCGCAATACCTTTCGCAAAAATGGCGCGGTCCGGCTGACGCGATCTTTCGCCACCTCTTCCGGTGTGCCCGTGACGACAATTTCGCCGCCGGCGTCGCCTGCTTCCGGTCCGATATCCACCACGTAATCGGCTTCAGCGATTACGCTGAGGTTATGTTCGATGACAATGACAGTATGCCCGTCGTCAACCAGCCGATGCAGGACCTTGAGCAGAAGCTCGACGTCCGCCATATGCAACCCGATGGTCGGTTCTTCCAGCAAATACAACGTCGATTTTGGTTTGCGCATCTTACGAAGGCGCTCGTTTTGCGTTCGACCAATTCCCCGCGTCAACTCCGTTGCCAGCTTGAGCCGCTGCGCTTCCCCGCCGCTTAGTGTCGGGCTCGGCTGACCAAGCTTGAGATAGCCAAGTCCGGTATCGACCAAAAGAGAAAGGGAACGCGCGATCTTCGGATTAGCTTTAAAAAACTGCGCCGCCTCCTCGATCGTCATCTCCATCACATCGCCGATCGATTTCTCCTTGTAGAGAACTTCCAGCGTTTGCGCGTTGTAACGTTTTCCATCGCAATCCTCGCACGGCACGTAAGCGCTCGGCAGAAAATTCATCTCCAGCTTGATCACACCCGGGCCCGCGCAGATCTCGCAGCGGCCTCCTGCGGTGTTAAAGGAAAACCGACTGGCATTATACCCGCGCACTCGCGAAACCGGCAGCTGAGCATACAGCTCCCGAATCGCGTCGAAGACTTTGACATAGGTTGCCGGAGTCGAGCGCGAAGTTTTTCCAATCGGTGATTGATCGACTTCGTAAACCGCATCGATCGCTTCGATTCCACCCACATATTCGAAGAGTTCGCCGAGGCGTTCGCGTTTGCGATCCAATTGTTGCCGCACCGCCGGGAGGAGAACCTCGCCCATCAGGGTCGATTTTCCGCTGCCCGAAATTCCGCTGATGACCGACAATCGGCCCACCGGGAAGCGTACCTTCACCTTTTTCAAGTTGTTGACCCGGGCGCCGCTAATCTCGATCCAGCTCTCTGCGTCCTTGAGCGATCGCCGCGTTTTGCGAATGGGATGGCATAACGGCGATTTAAGACAGCGGCCGGTTTCGGAGTTTTGGGCGCGTTCAATGTCAGCCAGTTTTCCGCTGGCGATTACTTCTCCCCCATGACTCCCTGCGCGCGGGCCCAGGTCGATAATGTGGTCGGCATGGCGCATTGTTTCTTCATCGTGCTCGACGACGACGAGCGAATTTCCTTTTTCACGTAGCGCAGTGAGTGTCTCGAGCAGGCGCGAGTTGTCGCGCGGGTGTAGTCCGATGGTGGGTTCATCGAGCACGTAAAGAACGCCGCGCAGATTCGATCCGAGCTGGGCGGCGAGCCGAATCCGTTGCGATTCGCCGCCGCTTAAGGTCTTTGCCGAACGAGCCAGGGAAAGATAACCGAGACCAACGTTTTCCATGAATTGCAATCGTTGCACAATTTCCGGGATTAATTCCGCAGCAATCGTCCCGGCGGCTCCGCGAAATCTCAGCTTGGCGATTTGCTCAAGCGCCGCAGCTGCGGAGAGAGTCGTAAGAGAGTTGATTGCAAAACCCTGTACTCGCACGTGGCGTGCGACTGCGTTCAAGCGCGATCCGCAACAGCTTGGGCATAGATGCGCTTCCTTCTCCTCGATCCATTCCGACTCACGCTCAGCCGCCAGTTCATTTTCCAAAACCGATTCGCCATCGTCGCCCGTGCCGGTTTGGAGCGACTGGTTCCAAATTTCGCCAAAGCCACCGCATTCTTCACATGCACCATGAGGTGAGTTGAATGAAAATAGACGGGGATCGAGTTCTTCGAACGCTCGACCGCAACCGGGACAGCTCATCTCGGTACTCAAAACAGTAAGGCGGTTCTTACTGTCCAGCAGATGGGCAGTGCCGCGACCAATTTCAAGAGCACGTTCAGTCAGATTGCGTGCCTTGGCGATCCGCTTTGCGTCGATCACACCGACGACCACGTCGATGCTGTGCTCTTTGAAGCGCTCAAGTTTGCGAAATTGCGACAGCGCCACCAGACGGCCGTCGATGTAGAGGGTGTCGAATCCCTGGCGTTCGGCCCAACGCGCGACGTCGCCGTGAAACCCTTTGCGGGCTTTAACCAGTGGCGCCAGAACCTTCAGCGCACCACGTTTTGCCGCGGACTCGAGTTGTTTCACAATTGCAGCGAGGCTCTGCTTCTCCACCGGCAGATCGCACTCAGGGCAAAATTGAGTGCCGGTCTTGGCGAAGAGGAGGCGCAAGAAATGGTAAACCTCCGTCACCGTGGCAACCGTCGATTTTCCACCGCCACGCGTAACCCGCTGTTCGATGGCAACGGTCGGAGGCAATCCTTCGACCAAATCGACATCAGGTTTCTCCAGCTGTTCCGCAAATTGCCGCGCGTAGGGAGACAAACTGTCCAGGAATCGGCGCTGTCCCTCGGAAAAAAGAATGTCAAAGGCCAATGTCGATTTACCCGAGCCGCTCAGGCCGGTAATGATCACCATCTGATCGCGCGGGATTTCAACATGTATATTTTTCAGGTTGTGTTCGCGCGCACCATGAATCGCGATCGCACCGCTGGTGCGATAAGGCGGCGATGTTTCCGCAGCTCGCGCTAGCGCCGCGCTATCGTCCGGAGCGTAAGCGAAGGGTGTTTCAAATTCCTGTGCGCTATTGCCGGGTCTCTCGCCATCTCCGCAACTCGGAATGACTGAAAAAGCCGGCTGCTCGTTCTCTCTTGCCAGCACGTCACGCAGGAAATTTCCTGTGTGCGAACGCGGGCTCCTTGCGACCTGTTCCGGCGTACCACTCGCCACGACTTCGCCGCCTTTAGCGCCTGCTTCCGGTCCGAGATCAATGATCCAGTCGGCGCATTTTATCACTTCCAGATTGTGCTCGATGACAACGAGGGAGTGGCCGGCGTCGACCAGCCGCTGAAACAGTTGCAACAAGACTGCGATGTCGTCGAAATGGAGTCCGGTGGTCGGTTCATCAAAGATAAAGAAATTGCCGATACGACCGCGATCGCCGTTGGTGGCCTCCTGATTTTCGGTTAGATGTCGAACGAGTTTTAAGCGCTGTGATTCTCCGCCACTCAATGTGTTGAGCGGCTGACCAAGGCGCAGATAACCAAGTCCTACTTCCTCGAGAATTTCGAGCGGGTCCGAGAGTGATGTTTTTTCGCCGATCTGAGCGAACCAGGCGGCTGCTTCAGTGACCGTTAGGTCAAGCACATCGTGAATCGATTTGCCGTGAAGTTGAATCTTGAGCACGTGCGACTGGAAACGGCGACCTTCGCATTCCGCGCAGCGAACGTAGAGATCACTCAAGAATTGCATTTCGATTTTCTCGAAACCGGTGCCACAACATCGCTCGCAACGGCCGCTTCCCGAGTTAAAAGAAAACGCACTGGCGGTGAGACCTTGGGACATTGCCTGAGGCAACGCTGCGAAAAGTTCCCGGACGCGATCGTACAACCCGAGATACAAAATCGGCGTCGACCGCGGAGTCCGCGCGAGCGGTGACTGATCGACCATCACAATCTCACCGAAATGGTGACAGCCGGTGATACCTTTGCACAAACCGGGTTCCTGGTCGCCCGGCTGTCCCTTCTTGCGCAACGCATTACGGTAAAGAACATCGTGAATCAGCGTCGATTTGCCTGAACCGGAAACGCCCGTGACGCAGCTAAAAACTCCCAGCGGAATTTCAATATCGATATTCCTGAGATTGTGCTCATGCGCGCCGCTGATTTTGAGAACCGATGAAAATTTCCGCCGGGATTTGGGAACAGCGATTGATTTGCGGCCGCTAAGATAATCTCGCGTCAGTGAAGGAGGAGCGCACGGATCCTGCCTGCTTCGTTCGGTATCTTGCCGAACGCCAGCGGCCGTAGCCCGTTGCCGCATCCTTGCTCCGGGCGCAATAAACTCATCGAGCCTGCCACTCCATACCAGTTCTCCGCCGCGTTCGCCGCGACCCGGTCCGATGTCGATCAAATTGTCCGCTGCACGGATGATTTGCTCCTCGTGCTCGACAACGAGCAGCGTGTTGCCTCGGTCGCGCAGATTGTGCATCACCCGCACCAGCCTTCCTACGTCGCGCGGATGGAGGCCGACGCTCGGTTCGTCCATTACGAAAAGCGTGTTAACAAGTGAAGCGCCTAAACAAGTGGTGAGATTGACCCGCTGAACTTCTCCGCCGCTGAGTGTCCGCGTCGGGCGATCCAGTGTCAGATAGCCGAGTCCGACCTGGCAGAGGTAATTTAAGCGCGCACAGATTTCACCGCGCAAAGTCCGGGCAGTCTTTGCAGTCGGCGCAATCTCGATATTCTCCAGCAGAGCGAGTGCTTCGGAAATCGAGAGGGCGTCGAAACCGGACAAAGTGAACTGCGGAGGCGATTTCCGATGCCCGTTCTTATTACTGTCACCCTCGGAAACCGCCGCGATGACGCGATAATTAAGCGCGTCCGGTTGAAACCGGCCGCCATGACAGGAAGGACAGGTTGTATAGGCGCGATAACGGCTGAGTAACACCCGCACGTGCATTTTGTAGGTTTTACTTTCGAGCCAGCGAAAAAAGCCTCGCACCCCATACCAACGCTCGCTCTCGTAATCTTCATCGGTGTACTCGCCACCGCGCTTTTCCCCGTCGATCACGAACTTCTGATCCGCGGCTGGCAATTCCTGAAACGGCGTATGGATGTTGATTTCCTCACGGCTGCAGGCTCGCAATAAATCCTTCTGCGATTCGCCAAATTCCTGGCCGCGAAAAACGCGCACGACACCCTGTGCGATCGAGAGGGATCGATCGGGAAGTGCCTTATTCAAATCAATCGCGATCGTGCGACCGAACCCCCGGCACTCCGGGCATGCGCCCAGTGGATTATTGAAACTGAAAAGTCCCGGTGTCGCTGGACGAATATCGAGGTCGCAATGCGCGCAGTGCCAACCGGTGGAAAAAGGCATTTCGGATTGTGGAATCGCATTTCCCGATCCGTTTTCGGCCAAAGGAATGACATTTATTTTGCCCTTGCCGAAGCGCAGAGCGGTTTCGATCGCCTCGGTTAGCCGAGTGCGATTTTGTTCCGTCACAGTAATTCGATCCTGAATTACCTGGACCCGGGCCCCCAATCGTTCGACGCGCTGATCGCTGTCTACGCGCACGATCTCACCATTCAACCAAAGCCGCAGATAACCTTGCTGCTGCAACAGTTCGAAAAAATCGCGCGGTTTGTTATTTGGCGGGACGGAAACCCAGAAAGTGATGAGAACAGTGATCTGATTCGTCGGCCCGAGGAAGGCGCGATTGGCCTCGCCAGTCCGCCTCCGAGTCGCATCCGAACGGTTCGGTGAACCGCCCCCACCACTATTATCCGGAATAGCGGCGCGCCCTGGGGCCGTAGAACGTCTCGATGTCTCGCGGCGAGGACGATCGTGAGGTTTCTCACTTTGCTCGATATGACAATCTCGGCGCTCCGCTTCGTTTCTTGATCCGCCGAACACGCTGAACACCTGATCAGCGATTGATTTTGCCGTTTCGGGTTGTATCTCGCGGCCACAGTTCGGACAAAAGGCGTGCGCGATGTGAGGCCAGAGTAGTTTCAGATAATCGTTAATCTCGGTCATCGTTCCCACGGTGGAACGGGATGATTTCACCGGGTTTGATTGCTCGATCGCAATCGCGGGCGGAATTCCCCGAATCTCGTCAACTCGTGGTTTGTCCATGCGGTCGAGAAATTGCCGCATGTAAGGACTGAAGGTTTCTACGTAGCGGCGCTGGCCTTCCGCGTAGATGGTATCGAATGCGAGCGACGATTTACCGCTGCCGCTCGGACCGGTGATAACGGTCAACTTGCCAAGCGAAAGATCGAGATCGACGCCTTTGAGATTGTTTTGGCGAGCGCCCCGAATCTCCACGCAACCGCGTTCCGCGGGGGCAGCAACACATTCTTTCCCGGCAATTTTCGAACCCACTGGAAAGTATCCGAGCGGGGCGCGTAATTGGCAAATCTCGGAGTGGTCATCCCGAACGAAGACAGCGATCTCTCATTCGCGCGAAGATCACGCGAAGGGCCGGCGTGTTCGTTCCCAGGGCGACATCCCTCATCGCCTTTGCGGCTTGCGGACCTGAGGCAACGCTAAGAAAGCCGCTCGGCCAGTTTCGTCCGCTGTTGCAGCAGCTCGTCTGGGACAACTCCGCCAAGCGAGTTGAAGAAGTTGGCATGACCGACAAGTTCCATTCGCCATTCCTCCGGGTTTATCGCCAGTAACGTCTCCATTTGTTCGTCGGACACGCCCTCCAGCTCGTTCAAGTCCAAGTCTTGCACCGACGGCACGTGGCCGATGGGCGATTCACCAGCGTCGGCCCGGTTTTCGCATCGATCTATGATCCATTTCAGCACTCGCATGTTCTCGCCGAATCCGGGCCAGAGAAATTTTCCATCGGCCGATTTGCGGAACCAATTAACATTAAAAATGAGGGGCGGATTTGTCAGCCGTTTACCAATTTCGAGCCAATGGCGGAAATAATCCCCGATGTTGTAGCCACAGAAGGGCAACATCGCCATCGGATCGCGGCGCACCTGCCCAATAGTTCCCGCTGCGGCGGCAGTTGTCTCCGACGCCATCGTTGCCCCCAGATAAACACCGTGTTCCCAGTCGAACGCCTGAAAAACGAGCGGCATTGTGTTACTGCGGCGACCGCCAAAGATCATCGCGCTGATCGGCACGCCGTTACCGTCCTCGACGTGCGAGTCCAGAGCGGGATTGTTGCGCATCGGTGTCGCAAATCGACTATTCGGATGTGCCGCTTTTTCTTTTGAGCTCGGAGTCCAATCGTTTCCGCGCCAGTCGATCGCGTGTGCTGGAGGTGCTCCGTCTTTTCCTTCCCACCAGACATCGCTGTCATCGGTGAGCGCGACGTTCGTGTAAATGGTGTCGTGCTCAATTGAGCGCATTGCATTTGCATTTGATTTGTAACTTGTTCCCGGCACGACGCCGAAATACCCGTTCTCGGGATTGACGGCCCAGAGACGGCCGTCGCGAATTTGCATCCAGGCAATGTCGTCTCCGACGGTAGTTACTTTCCAGCCGGCGAAATGCTTCGGCGGAATCAACATGGCAAAGTTTGTTTTGCCGCACGCACTTGGGAATGCGGCGGCGACGTAATGCTTCTTACCTTCCGGCGATTCGACGCCGAGAATCAACATGTGCTCGGCCATCCAGCCCTGTTTCCGGGCAAGGTAGGACCCGATCCGAAGGGCGAAGCATTTTTTACTTAACAGAACATTACCGCCATAGCCGGAGCCGACCGAGATGATGGCGTTATCTTGCGGGAAATGGACAATGAAGCGCCGCTGGGGGTTTAGATCGAGGAGCGAATGCACTCCGCGGTTCCACTCGGCTCTGGGATCATCCCCGAGCCGCTTGACTGCGACTTCCCCCATCCGCGTCATTATGCGCATACTGAGGACGACATAGATCGAGTCGGTGATCTCGAAACCGACCTTGGTCAGCGGCGAATTTGCCGGCCCCATGATGTAGGGAACGACGAACATGGTGCGCCCATGCATCGCGCCCTTGAGCAGGAGATGCAGCTTCTGATACATCTCTGCCGGTTCCGTCCAATTATTCGTCGGTCCCGCCTCCTCTTGTGTCGGAGTGCAAATAAAAGTGAACTGTTCGATCCGCGCGACGTCGTTTGGGTTTGACCGATGAAGGTAGGAGTGCGGAACTTTTTGTTCGTTGAGTTTGATGACGACGTTCCTGTGACGCGCCTCTCCCAGCAGGAAATCGTTCTCCTTTTCCGACCCGTCGCACCAGAAGATATTTTCCGGTTGCGTTAACTGCGAGACCGACTGCACCCAATCGAGTACGGCCCGATTTTGCGGCCGGCGATCACCGAGTCCGGGAGGCGGGGCGATGGCGGCGGCGAGTTTTTCCATGAGGGCTTTGGAAATCTTCGTTGCTTCGGGCGCTTCTCCAAGATTTTTTTCCATCGGCGCCGACGGACTCTTGCATACCGTTAATGGCAGCCGTTAATTGTCTCATGTTCGGGGTGACCACCTCAGACGATTACAAGCCGGTCACCTGGATGGGGCGTTTTCCCGTCGATGTGACGACCATCCTCGTCGGTCTGCACGTTTTGATGGCGATCATGACCGCTCTGCTCGTCGCTTCCGGGGGGGCGGCAGTGCTTGACTTCCTCCATTTCGACAGCGCGCGCGTCCTGGGTAGCGGCCAGGTCTGGCGCCTTGGCACCTATGCCTTTGTTCACTCGCCTTCGATGCTGCTGTGGTTCGCCATTGAAATGTACATGCTCTTTGTCTTTGGACGCGAGGTCGAGAAGTTCATCGGGCAGAGGCCTTACATAATGCTTTATCTGGTGCTGTTGTTCGCACCATCGATCATGCTCACTCTCTGGGGCCTTTCCGAGCGAACCGGTCTGGCCGGCTCGCCCGCATTGCATTTCGGAATCTTCGTGGCTTTTGCTACGATCTATCCCTCGGCCGAATTACTCCTTCGAATTACGGCGAAATGGATGACGCTTATCCTGGCCGCGATCTATACCCTGCAGTTAGTGGCTTTCCACGCCTGGACGGACCTGGCGGTGGTCTGGATCAGCATTGCCACCGCCTTTTTCTTTATTCGCCTGCGCGGGGTCGGCCCGGAATTGGTTTGGTGGGAGAATTTCAAAACACGCTTGCAACCGAAACCGAAATTCAAAGTTGTGCCCAAGCAGCCGCCCACACGTCACGAAGAAGATGACGTTTATGAATCGATCGACCCTATTCTGGACAAGATTGCAAAGTCCGGCATCGGGAGTCTGACACCGAGCGAGCGCCGCATGCTTGACCGCGCGCGCAATCGTCTTCTCAAAGAATCAAAGTGAGGGGGCCTCTCGCAAAACAGCGATAAATTCCGCCGGGGTGGCTGCGGCCAGTAGCGCATTGCGTCGCTCTTTGCTCTTCGTGATTCGCGCCAGCATGCCGACCACGACGAGGTAGTCATTGACCAGTTGTTTTGGAACGGCGACAAGGAAAATCAGATGGGCCCTGTCGCCATTCGCGGCCCACGGGATTCCGGTACTGCTGCGCCCAACCGCCAGCGCGATTTCGTCCACCAAATCGGTCCTGGCGTGCGGGAAGGCGACGCCATTTTGGGCCAGAGTTGAGCTTGCCTCTTCGCGCGCGATGACCTGCTCGAGGAAATGAGCGGGCTGACGCAGCGTGCCGGTTGCGTTAAAAAGATCCACCAATTCGCGCAGCGCGCTCGCCTTGGACCGCGATTTCAGATGCAGGGCGATCTGGCGTTCTTTCAGAATATCGGAGAGCGAAATGGCCATCGAGATTTGTTGGATATTTAAGGCGGAGCAGTTATCCAGTTAACGCAAGAGCCGTGGCAACAGAAAAGAGCGCGCCTGGTACGAACGACGAAACGACGATTTCGTTGCAACGCAGCATCTATGACCCGGGCTATGTCAACGCAATGTCGCATTTCTATCGCGGCGAGCTCGGGCGGATTATGGTCTGGCGACAACGGCTCGACATTACGACGAACTGGGCAATTACAAGTAGCACCGCCATCATTACCATCGCATTCTCCAACCGCGATGTTCCTCACATCATCTTCTTTTTTAATCTTGCCATCGTTTGGGTCATGCTTTGGATCGAGGCGCGTCGATATCGGTTTTACGACGCTTTTCGTGCCCGTGTCCGCATGCTGGAAGCGCATTTTTTGGTGCCGATGGTAATGGAAAATCGGCAAATGCTGCAGGGAGAATGGAAGAAGCTGGTCTGCGAGGATTTGATTTTACCTTCGTTCAAGATCAGCAAGCTGGAAGCGATCGGCCGGCGGTTGAAGCGGAATTATGTCTTCATTTTTATTCTCATCATGGTGGCGTGGGTGACGAAGATTTTTCTGCACGCGGATCATTCAATGGACAGCGTGTCCGGGTTCTATCATGCCTTGCGAGTAGGGCATATTCCCTCCTGGCTAGTCGCTTCCATCTTTCTCGCCACCTTCGCCAGTGTCATCGGGATTACCATTTATGTCGGTAAGAAAACGTCGGGGGAAATTTCCGAGTTCGGCACCCATCGATCGCTTTGGCGCATCTGATGAGCGAATTAGAGAAATTGCGCGCCATCGTTGCGCGCTTACGCGCACCGGAGGGATGCCCATGGGACCGTGAGCAAACCAATGATTCGCTGCTACCCGCTTTGCTGGAGGAAGCGTACGAGGTGGCCGGGGCCGTTCGGACGCGCGACGACGCAAACTTGCGCGAGGAACTCGGCGACCTGCTCTTGTTAATAATGATGCATTCCCAAATTGCCTCGGAAGAAAATCGCTTCGG
>DASXIC010000161.1:0-2607 GCA_036498205.1 Chthoniobacterales bacterium
GATTATCTTGAAATGGCGAAGGTCAGCGGCGACTGGAAGATCATCAACGTGCTCTGGGAGTTGAAGCCCAGGCCTGAGAACAAATGATTTTCTCTAATTCGCTATCCCGAAAGGTGCAATTCCTCGACTCAGCCGCGAAAAACCATGAGCGAACAGCTGGTAACTAAGCGACAATGGCTGTTCGTTCTGGCACGAGTGTATTTGGGTGTCAGTTTCTTTTTTAGCGATCACGGAAATGCCCGGCCCAATGAACTGACCGGTTTCCTCAAATTCGCTGCCAAGAACGGTTATTCCTGGTATCAACACGTTCTCAATTCCTTCGTCGTCCCGCACAGCGCGACTTTCGGAACACTCGTTGTCGTCGCGGAAATATATGTCGGGATCGCGCTCGTAATCGGATTCACCACGCGGGTCGCGACCTGCATCGCGCTGTTTTTGCTGCTTAATTATCTGTGCGCCAAAGGAGCTGTGCCTTGGGGCCCGGGCATCGATCAATCGGATATCATTCTGGCAGTGATCATCCTTTTCAGCGATGCGGGCCGCATTCTTGGCATCGACAAATTGCTAGGCGATCGATTTCCAAAGCTGTGGATCTGGTGATGAGTTGGGAATCGCGCGGAATTGATTGGCTCCTTATTCTTTCGCTCTATCCACAATGACAAAACAGAAGGATTTGGGATTACTGATTTTGCGCGGAGCCGGACTCTTGCTCGCTCTGAATTTTGGCGTGCAAAAGATTGGCTGGTATTGGTCGGGCTTTCATGCCGGAAAATCTTTTTCATCAATGGGATTGGCCCCGCTCATCGCAAAAATGGGTTTCCCAATCCCGGTCGCGTTGGCTGTTTGGATCACGTTCAATGAATCAATTGGCGCGTTTCTCGTCGGGTGCGGCCTTTTTACAAGATTATTTGCGGCCAGTCTCGCACTTGGAATGACCGGGGCGCTCTATACCAGTGTTCGACTCGGCGAAGACTGGCTCAGGGCGGCGCTTTACCTGATCATCTTCACCACCTTGACCGTAACCGGCCCAGGCGAATTTTCGCTGGATCACCTTCTAAAGCGCAAGAAACCTCGCGCAGAATCCTAGCCAAGGTCGAATTTAAAATTCTATCGCGCGCGCCACCGGTCCAGTCTGGACGCGAATCGATTTCCGGATTCGTCAAACCGACGAATGTACAAGATTCAAAGGATTCGCGATGGCACCCTCGTATCAATCCTCAACTCGTCCGCGCCAGATCTTCGATCGTCTTCCATTCGTCCGGACTGAGCTGAAGTTTCTCCGCTGCCATGTTCTCTTCCAGATGGGCAAGCGATGATGTGCCCGGGATCGGCAACATGACGGGCGATTTATGGAGCAACCAGGCGAGCCCGAGTTGCACGGCGCTGATGTTGTGACGTTTCGCTTCGGCTTCGAGCGGATTACCGGGCTTGGTTAATGAACCTCTTCCACTCCCGCCAACTGGAGCCCATGGTAGAAATCCCATCTTTCCTCTCTCGCAGTAATTTAGCACGTCCTCCGATTCGAGGTCGGTGATGTTGTATCGATTCTGGATGCTGACAATAGGCAAAACCTTTTTCGCTCGCTCGATTTCCCGCGTCGTGACGTTCGATAATCCAACGTGCCGGATCTTACCGGAGTCCTGCGCGGCTTTCAGTGCGCCGAGCGAATCTTCGATCGGCACCTTACGATCTACCGTATGCAACTGGTAGAGATCGATCCGATCGAGTTTCAATCGCTTAAGACTTTTATCGACGCATTGCGCCAAATACTCGGGGCGACCGTTCGGCACCCACTGTCCCGGGCCGGGGCGAGTAATGCCACCCTTGGTCGCGATGACCAGGCCTTTTGGATACGGATGAAGCGCCTCCGCAATTAATAGCTCATCGGTTTCCGGACCGTAAGCATCGGCTGTGTCGATGAAATTCACGCCCAGCTCGACTGCGCGCCGCAAAACTTTCTTCGCGTTCTCGCGATCGGGCGGCCAACCCCAGATCCCCTCGCCCGTCAGCCGCATCGCTCCAAACCCGAGCCGGTTGACCGATAGATCTCCGCCCAGCAAAAATGTTTCCTCGCTTTTACTCGCGCTCATGCTCGCGGCCGCATGCACAACTTTCGCCAATCCTCCGGTTAAAACGCCAGCAGTACTTGCAGAAATCGCCACCAAAAATGTTCTTCGTCTCATCGCAGGTAAAATATGTCGCTGTTATCAACTCTCAACTTTCACCTGTTCGCCAGGGGATGAACCTCCTTCGGTGGATTGCGCTGGTCGAGTTCGGTAAGGCGATTCCCATATCACCGGGCGCTGGCCGAAACCGGTGGCTCGGTAATCGCCGCCTTGATAAAATAAAACGGCAGCGGCCTCGAATTTCACATCTATGATTTCTGATCTCATGGATATTCTCGAAGCTATCGGTAACACATCGCTGGTTCGTCTTCGCAACGTCGTTCCAGCCCGTTCTGCGAACATCTTCGCAAAGCTCGAGTGGGAAAATCCTACAGGCAGCATGAAAGACCGGATGGCGGACGCCGTCATCTCCGGGGCAGAGAAAGATGGTCGATTGCAACCGGGAGACACCATTATTGAGTATACCGGCGGTAGCACGGGA
>DASXIC010000162.1:0-19983 GCA_036498205.1 Chthoniobacterales bacterium
CAGCACCACCGAGCCGATCAATGCGATAGTAATGATGCTTCCCGTGACGAGGCCAAGAGCACGGTTAAGCGAAGCTCGGCCCGTACGATGCGCGAATACGGTCGGAACGAGCAATAAGAATATCAGGGCCGGCAATAACCAGGTCGGACCGATAACGAGCGCGCTTGGCAGGGCCATGTAAATGCCGCCCACCGCGACCAAGGCGAGAATTGCCTGCCAACGCGGCTCCGGTTTGTCAACGCGCCCTGCTTTGGACTCCATGTCTTGATATAACATCCGAAGGCTGGTTGTGGAAGGCGTCGCATCCCTATTGCACGTAATCAAAAATGCTAATCGTTAGAAAGAGGCTGAGAAGAAATCTGTTTGCTCTTTTCTGAGCTCTGCCAAAATCATTGCAGTGAAATCGACGAACGCCAAACCGCGCTTTTTCCCCACTCAGGCCGCGTTTCGCGAATGGCTGAAGACTCATCACAAAACCGGATCGGAGCTATGGGTGGGTTTCTATAAGAAGGATTCCGGTCGATCGAGTATCACCTGGCCAGAGTCAGTTGACGAAGCGCTTTGTTTTGGATGGATTGATGGTATCCGCAAACGGGTAGATAACCTCAGTTATATGATCCGGTTTACTCCGCGCCGGAAAGGCAGTGTCTGGAGCGCGATTAATGTGAAGCGCGTGAGCGTACTTACGAGCGAGAGACGAATGCGCGCGGCCGGCCGGGACGCATTCGCAGCGCGCCGCGAAGACAAATCCGGCATTTACTCTTACGAACAGCGACACCGACCAATGGAGGGAGCATACCGAAACCTTCTGGAGAAGAACAAAAAAGCCTGGAGTTTCTTTCGATCCCAGCCGGCTTGGTATCAAAAACAAGTTGCCTGGTGGGTAGTCAGCGCAAAAAAAGAGGAAACACGCCAGAAACGCCTGCAAAAATTGATCGAAAATTGTGTGCGCGGGAAACGCCTCTAGGATCCAATTGGCTCCTCCGCTCCGAGTATCAATTCGGCTTTGCTTCCGGAGCGTTGGCTGCCTTCATCGGTGACGGACGCGTCATTGATACCTCGCGCTCAGGCGCGACTTCATATTCAGGTTTGGCAACTCCGTTTAACCAGTGATCAAACCAACCGACTATATGCTGCAGCCGTTCCACTCGATGCCAGGGCTGGCCGGACCGGGACAAATCGTGCGTCTCGTTCGGGAACTTGACCATGACAGTCGGGATTTTAAGAAATTTAAGGGCGCGAAACATCTCTTCGCCACCTGCGCCGGGCGGAGTCCTGGAATCGGTTTCGCCTAAAATGAGCATCAGCGGAGTCTTCACGTCTTTGATATAAGTAATCGGCGAACGCGTTTTGAATTCATCGGGTTCGTCGAATGGGGGCGCATGGAACCAATTTGGCTGGAATAAAGTGAAATCTGCTGTGTACCACCATGTTTCCCAGCTTGCGATGTCACGCTGCGATACGGCTGCCGCGAATCGTTGCGTATGGCCTACCACCCAGTTCGTCAAAAGGCCGCCTCCGCTTCCACCGGTAACACCGAGCTTCTTGTCGTCGACATAACCTCGCCCAACGACTTCATCGACGCCACGCATGAGGTCCTGATAATCGTCCCCCGGATAATGGTACTGGATCACATTGCCGAAATCCTGGCCGTAGGTTGTGCTTCCACGCGGGTTGGGAAACAGCACGATATAACCTTTCGCCGCCATCCATTGGAATTCGTGCTCGAAGATGTAGCCGTAAGCCGCGTGCGGCCCGCCATGAATGTTCAGAATAAGCGGGTACTTTTTGTGCGCATCAAAGTCCGGTGGTTTCTGCAGCCAGGCCTGAATCCGTTTTCCGTCAAAGCTTTGATACCAAATCTCCTCCGGTTCTGTCAGGTTCAGACGGCTGAACAATTCACGATTAACATCAGTAATTTGACGCACCTGCGCGCTGCTTTGGTCGAGAGTGAACAGGTCTCCTATTCGGGTGGGAGTTGAAGCGAGATAGACCAGCTTCGAGCCGTCGGCAGTCGCGCAAACGCGGACCACCGCCTGATTCCCTTTTGTCAGTTCGGTCGCTACACCGGTCGCGGAATCGAACCTGGCCAGGTTCGTTCGACCTTCCTTGCCGAAGAGTTCGATGATGCTTTTTCCGTCCCTACTCCAGATCGGCCGATTGATGCCGCCGGCGCGTGGAGGAGCACTATCGCCAAAAACTCCGTTGCCAACATCGTAATCGAAGTCGGCTGTGAGATTATGCGGCTTGGCGTTTTGCTGAAGCTCGATCGTCCAAAGATCGGGCTGAGTGTAGGAGTTCACCGGTTGAGTCTTGGCAGCGATGAAAGCAATCTGTTTCCCGTCCGGGCTCAACGCCAGGTAGTTAATATCCATGTCTATCGTGGTCATCTTTAGCGGTTGACCCCCTGAAGCTGGAATGGAATACAGCTCGCTTTTCGGCAGTTCGTAGTAGGGCTCGTCAACATGAAGTGAGGCGAAATAGATTGTCCCGCCGTCTTTCGACCAGATCGGGTCGGACTCGTCGAAGCGGCCGGTAGTTAGTTGTTTTGGCTCAACCTTTGCGTCCGCTGTGAACGGAGCCTGGATGATCCAAACATGCTGCGGATGCTTGGGGTCGAGATAGCCTTCGTCATTTGATCGGTAAACCGCCCGGGTGATCACGTGAATGTCGCTTTCATGCGCACCCTCCTCCGTACTTTTACCTGATGGAGATTGCGAGGGTTGAGGCGACTGACCGCCACTGACGTCACCAGACTGGGCCGCCGCTTTCTTCAGCTCCTCTTCCCTGCGTTTTTTCTTCTCTTGTTTGGCAAGGTCATCCGGATTGGTGCTGCTGGTAAAGGCGATCTGTTTCCCATCGGGCGACCAAATTGCAGCGCTTACCCCTTTGGGCAGAGTGGTGAATCCAAATGCGTCCCCTCCAGTTAGCGGCAGCATGAATAGTTGGGGCGGCTCCGGTTTTCCTTCTTTTTCTGCTGCGCGCATGAAACACAGGTATTTTCCGTCCGGTGACCATCGCGGCGCACTGTCGTGGTTGCCGGTGGTCAAGCGATGCGGTTCCTCTCCCCCGTCAGTCGCTACCGACCAGATGGAGGTATCGTACCCTAGTTTTTTGTCGTTCACCGATACTCGAACGAACGCGACTCGAGAACCGTCGGGTGATATCTGCGGATCGCCGATCCAAATAAAATCGAACAGATCTTTCTCACTGACAGGTCGTTTGTCGGCGGCTGCAACGTATGTTGCGAAAAAGACAGCCACGAGAACGATCGGGAAGAAGAATGTCCCTGCGCGCGCCAGGCTGAAGGTCGACGAGATTCGGTAAGGCAAAAACATCGCGCAAGTTGACACTGCACTGCCGCGGCGCAATCGCGAAGAATTGCTTGGATAATTTGAACCGGTTCAATTGCGGTTTGAACGAGAACTGATTCGCGTAAGGTTCGATCATGCCCAGCCTGAGCGATCGCGCCCTGACTATTCTGCACGAGTGGGTTCAATCCGAGAGTTTGCGCCGGCATTGCTATGCTGTAGCCGATTCCATGCGGCATTTCGCCGAACTTCAAGGCGGTGACGTCGACGCCTGGCACGCCGTGGGATTGCTGCACGATATGGACTACGAACGGTATCCTAATCAGGAACAAAGCGCGTCCGAAGGGCATCCTTTTGCCGGAGTAGCATGGCTCCGCGAGCAGGGATGGAGCGAGCAGATTTGCCGCGCGATGCTCTCCCACGCCAACTATTCCGGCGTAGCGCGAGAGACACCACTTGAGCGAACGCTTTATGCCGTGGATGAGTTAAGCGGATTCGTCATGGCGGTGGCCCTTGTTCGCCCTTCGAAAAGCATTCACGATGTCGATGTGAAATCGGTGACAAAAAAGATGAAGGACAAGGCATTCGCCCGCGCGGTGAATCGCGAAGACATTGTCGGCGGAGCAGCCGAACTCGGCATGCCGTTGCCCGAAGTGATAGCCGGAGTCGTCACGGCGCTGCAAAAGGACGCCGACAGACTTGGCCTCTCGGGAACGACGCAGCGCACGTCGGCCGAGCTTTAAAGAAAACGACACAACTGTTTTCGGCAAAACATTAAGTGACCGATCGTTTGGATATGAACTGTTGTCCCATCGTGGAGCTGCGCCAGTACACTTTGCATCCAGGCAAGCGGGACATTCTGATCGAACTTTTCGATCGAGAATTCGTCGAAAGCCAGGAGGCGTTAGGCATGCGAATTATCGGCCAATTTCGCGATCTCGATAATCCCGATCGATTCGTCTGGCTGCGAGGGTTCGCTGACATGGCTGGACGGGCGGAGGCGCTGCGGACCTTCTATGGCGGACCTGTTTGGAAAGAGCACCGCGACGCCGCCAATGCGACGATGATCGACTCGGATAACGTCCTGCTTTTGCGTCGGGTGCGCCCGACCTCAGGATTTGAACTCGGGGCTGGAGGACGTCGTCCGCCGATCACGAATAACCTTGTCCCGGGAATCGTGATCGCAACGATCTACTACTTCAACGCGCCGGTAAGCATGGAATTCATTGACTTTTTCGAGCTCGAATTAAGTCCTGTGTTGAGAGCCAGCGACACATCGGTCTTAGCTTACTTTATCAACGAAGATAGCGTTAATAACTTCCCCGCTTTGCCGGTGCGCGAAGGAGAGCATGTCTTTGTCTGGTTTTCGAGGGTTGCAAGCCTGCAAGAGTATAAGCAATTTGGTGTTGCGGCCGTTGCACGACAACTGACTTCGTATCTCAAACGAAATCCCGAAATATTGAGGCTTTTACCGACCAGCCGCTCTCAATTGCGTGGAACACCAGTTCCCCACCTAGCCAACTACTAACTCATTATAATCATGCTATGAACCGGCCCACCCAAACTTCCGCTGTGGAAACATTTCATGCACTCCACCGGTCAGGATGCTTTCTCCTTCCTAATCCGTGGGATGTAGGAACCGCTCTGTATCTCCACCATCTCAAGTTTGAGGCTCTTGCTACCACCTCCGCCGGTTTTGCTTTTTCCCGTGGAAGACCCGATGGCGCTGTTCCCCGCGATGAGATGCTCGCGCATGTCCGGGACATGGTAGAAGCGACACCGTTGCCAGTGAATGCCGACTATCAGTCGGGTTACGCTGATGAGCCCGAGGGTGTGGCGTCAAACGTTACGCTGTGCATTGCAACCGGAGTCGCCGGCTTGTCGATCGAAGACAACACCGGCCGCAGCGATATGCCACTTTATGAAACTGAACTGGCGGTCGAACGTATACGCGCGGCGCGCGATGCGATTGATAATTCAGGAATTCCCGTCCTATTGACCGGCCGCTGCGAAGCGTGGCTCGTTGAACAACCTAAGCCGTTCGAGGTCGCTATCGAGCGGCTTGTCGCTTACGCAGCAGCGGGCGCGGATTGTCTTTATGCCCCGGGGGCAAGTGATCCAAAAGAGATTGCGGAGATTGTGCGAGCAGTTTCTCCGAAGCCGGTAAATGTTCTGGTGTCAGGCTTCAACCATCATCTATCTCTCTCACAGCTTTCGGACCTCGGCGTGCGGCGAGTTTCAGTTGGCTCCGGCCTGGCACTGGTAGCGTGGAACGCTTTCATCCGCGCGGCTCAAAGTCTCACCAGCGGATCATTCAAGGCTCTTGCCGATGCTACTCGTTCCGCCGAACTGAATCAGCTATTCAGTCAGCGCCGATAATAAAGCTCGAACTTTACAACGCGATCATCCTCTGAGCCGCGAGATGCGAACTCCGGAAACTCTTCCGGATGCAGAATCCCGGCGAGTATTTCCAGACTCTCGACAATACGCGGACCAGGTCGCGCGAAGAAGGCGCTGCCGTCAACGATATGGATGTTATTATTTTGCGCGGCAGGCAGGGAATCGAAATGAGGAAAGTTTCGAAGCAGAGCGGCATCTTGCCGTGCCCGCGCCACATCGTAACCGCATAGGGCGAGCACGATGATCTCGGGCCTGGCCTCTAGTACGTTCTCCCAGGCGATTTGCGCCGAAGGCCGGCCTTTGCGACCTAACGAATCGTGGCCACCGGCAATTTCAACTAACTCCGGCCCCCAATGACCGGAACAAAATGGCGGATCAGCCCACTCCATCAGGAAGCAGCGTGGGCGATACGCGGTCTTACAGGCCCTAAAACGGACCGTTTCCACTCTGACGGATAACTCCGTGATTAGCTCTTCCGCGCATTCCGCCACGTCACAAACCGCTGCAATGCGACGAATGTCCCCGAAAATGTCGGACAGAGATGATGGCTCCAGGTTCACCACCGTCGGCGATCCCGGCAATGTCGCGGCTAATCGCGCGACCGTTCCGTAACCGACCGCGCAGACGTCGCATAACTTCTGCGTCAGAATGACGTCGGGCTGCAGCTCCCGCATCAACGAATCATCAATCGCATAGATTGTCCCTTTATTCCGCAGCGCGTCCCGGACCCATTGATCGACCGCGCCACTTGAAAGACCGGCGTGATGAATCGCACAGCGCGTCACCCGCGGCCGCTGATTCGCCGCGGAGGGATAATTACATTCATGTGAAACGCCAACTACTCGATCCATCAGCCCCAGCGCAGCGGCAATTTCAGTCGCAGCCGGCAGCAAAGAAACGATCTTCATAAGAGCCAGCCTGCATCAAGCGATGGAGAGTCCGGTCGCGACCAGAGTCACGGCCGGAACCAACTCCATATTAAACCAGGACCTTTACAGATCGACAGACGAAACCGTTCGTAAATCGGGAAGCTTGTTTCTAACGGGTGGACATTACTTTGTATCCGCCAATGGCAGAAACTCCTCCCTCACAATCTTTCCATTTTTAACGGTATAAACCCCTACTTCCGACAGCTGCATTCGTTTCTTCGAATTCTTGTCCGTTACATCGATGTCGTACTCCACCACAAACCGATCGTGTGCAACGAAGGGACCGCTCACTTTGGCGGTATGCACTTCCATATTTTTCACCCACCAATCCGTCTTGGCGTGGACTCCCTCTATCCCCCTTGTTTCGGGCGAGCTTCCATCCATGGTTCTGGCCTCCACGCTGACGATCCCTTTGTCATAAAGAGTATCGATCGCTTCTTTCCAAGCTTGTTTACGAGTTAACTCCACTACTTTTTGCGCAACCTCTTCCGTATTCATATTTTTGTTTTTTTTGTTGTTCTATTGCTGAAAGAAAATCTCCAACTTATCGAGGGCGCTGTTCCAGCCTCCAGTGTGACCGGCACGTGATTCCTCGTTGGGCAATTGTTCATGAATTAGGCGTAGATCGGTGCCCCCTCCAGCGCTATCCCTGAGTTCCACCGTCACAATACTGGTGTGATTTTCCCACGCCTCGTCGTCGTCCCAGCGCCAGGTAAAAACGACTTTTCGACCCGGCGTTAATTCGCGGTACTCCCCCCGCATGGTCATCTTCTCCCCGTCCGCATTCGTCAGGTCCCACCGAAATTCACCACCCACCCGTGCGTCGGCGACGACATCGGTAGTGCGTACGCCTTGCGGACCGAACCATTGGCGCAATTGCGCCGGGTCGGTCCAGGCAGCATAAACGCGGTCGCGTGGCGCTTTGATTAGTCGCTTAATTTCCAGTGAAAATTTTTTGGATGTCTTTCCTTTCATGGCATTCCTTCAATGTGGCTGTCTGTTGCTATTTCGCTTCGAATATTTGGTTAGCGTTCGCCGGATTTTTCGGTGGGTTGTCTTTCGAATTCATCTGCTGTTCGAACAGATGACGCGTTACTTCGCTTTCGTGTCCGGCTCTATGACTCCAAACACATTGCCGGCAGGATCTTCGGCATAGGCTAACCAGCCAACGCCCGGTATCCCCATTTTCGGCACACAAATCTTTCCGCCACCTTGCTCGATTTTCTTTATCGATTGATCAAGCGACGCGACGCCGATCGTATTGAGCGTCCCCGAGTTCTGCCCCTCTCGGGGCCGGGTCAGGCCGCCGTTGATTCCCGGGTCTTTGTCGTCTCCAGTTGTAACGAGCCAGTACTCAATCGGACCGCCCTCAAATTTCTTGAACTTCCAACCGAAAACATCCTCGTAAAACGGTCGGACGGTTTCCGGATCGTCAGTGTAAATTTCGAAATGAACTACGCGTGGCATTTTTCAATCCTTTCCAGAGAAATTCGCCTGGCTGCGCTATACCTTCAGTAGCGATCGTGGTGGCGAACCCACGACATTGTCGAATCCGAATCTTCATCGCGGCCTTTCGGGACCAGATCGAGAAAGTTATAGGCGCCAATCAAGGTATCGAGCCCCCGCGCGTAGGTAGAATAAGTGTGAAAAATATCACCACCTTCGTCTTTCGCGAATACGCTTAAACCGGGAAGTTCATCATTGATGAATTCCGCCATTTCGTAGTTGTAAAAACTTCTGCCCCTCGCCTCATCCTCCTTCGTAAAGGAGACGTGATAGTCGAAGTTAAAGTCGTTTCCATAGGATGACAACCAGTTGAAGCGCCAGCCCATGCGCTTCTGGAATCGTTCGATCTCGGGAAAAGGCGCACGCGAGATGACTGCAAAAGTTACATCGCGATGTGGCAGGTGCAGGTTGGCGCCATCGAAATGATCGGCCAGGTAGGAGCAACTTTTGCAACCTTCCTCCCATCCCGGTCCAAGCATAAAGTGATAAACAATGAGCTGGCTTCGACCTTCAAAAAGGTCAGCCAGAGTCTTTTCACCATCCGGTCCACGAAAGACGTACCTCTTTTCGACCTTGACCCAGGGGAGTTCGCGGCGATGGCGGCTAACTTCATCGCGCAGCCGCGTCAGCTGCTTTTCCCGCACCAGCAAATCTTTGCGCGCAACGAGCCACTCATCCTTCGAAACGATTTTCAGTTCATCTGTCTGTGTTTCCATTTCCAGTCCACCTAATTTCACTTTCGACCTCCTTTGATCTTGTTTTTCCGATGCCTCTTATGCCTGACCGATATTTAACCATATGGTTAATCATTAAGCGGTTCTCGTCTGTAGTGCAAATGAAATTTCTAATCGTGAACAGTACTTCGTCGACAACTTCTGTCGCTCTTCGCCTTGAGGTGGGGGCGGTTGACCCTAACCGCCCATGGGCGACTGAGTCAGTCGCCCGTACCAGCCTGCGATTTGTACCGCACCGTGCGAACCCCAGGCGGTTCAAATGCTGAAGAGCTCCAGCCGCAGGCAGTTACTGACGAAAAGTTATCTCAAGGAGCGGCGCCGACCCGAACCGGTGCTTATCAGTCGCAGAGTCAGCTCACGAACCGGCGTAGCTCAACTCCCGCTCGTCCTTCAGCAACTCCTCCAGAGTCGAAAGCAGCTTTTCTCTCGTGTAAGGCTTGGCCACGCATGCTTGCACTCGTAGCGCTTCAAGATCGGCGGCATGGGCGTTGTCGGCTCTTCCGGTCGAAACAATCACTTTCAGGTCAGGGTTAATCCGACGCAAAGTGCGCACCAAGGTCGGTCCGTCCATAAAAGGCATCATCACGTCGGTTAACAAAACTTTGATAGCGTCGCGATGTTGCATGAATGCCGCGACCGCTTCCGTGCCATCTTCGGCCACAAGCACTTTGTAACCTGCACCCAGGAGAAGCGCTTCCGCTGCCAGCCGAACGTTGGGTTCATCATCAACTACCAGAATGGTTTCACCTTGCCCCTTCGCAATCGATAGATCGCTCGGTTTCTCCTCCGCCTTGACGCGACTGCTCGCCGGCAGGAAAACTTTGAACGTAGTCGCGCCAGGTTCGCTGTAGACATTGACGAAGCCACCATGGCTCTTCACGATCCCGATCACGGTGGAGAGTCCAAGGCCGGTACCGGTACCTACCTCCTTCGTCGTGAAAAACGGGTCGAAAATCTTGTCGATGATTCCCGGCGGAATCCCGGCACCCGTGTCGCTCACCTTTAAAACGACGTGTGGGCCCGCGCTCGCATCGGGCGTCATCGCAGCAAAATGGTCGTCAAGGTGAATATTTTCCGCCGAAATCGAGAGCGTCCCACCTTGCGGCATGGCATCTCGCGCGTTAACCGACAGGTTCAAAAGGACCTGATGGATCTGCGTCGGCTCTCCTTCGATTGTCCAGAGGTTCTCGGCATAATCGGTTCTCACCAAAACCGACTTTGGAAATGTTTCCCGGGCGATTCTTTCAATTTCCTTGATCAAATGGGCCGGTTGAATCAGCACCCGATCTCCTTCCGCGCCCCGGGCAAACGTTAATACCTGCCGTACGATCCCAGCCCCGCGCTCCGCACTCGATACCACCAGCGATACCAGCGCCTCTCTCTGCTGCGTGCTCATTTCGTTGCGCAAGAGCGGAGCGGTCAAAAGGATCGGAGTAAGAATGTTGTTCAGGTCATGCGCCACTCCGCTTGCCAGCGTGCCGACACTTTCCAGGCGTTGCGCCCGCAGCAATTGCGCTTCGAATTTCTTTTGTTCGGTAATGTCCTGGTTAATAACCAGGACGGATTTGGCCCGGCCATACTCGTCGGAAACCAGCGTCCACCTGCTATTGAAAATGACAGTGCCGCCGTCCTTCCGCCGCTGTTTGGATTCCCCGGTCCATTCATTTTTTTCCAGTAGAATATTTTTGGCGGCGAGGAATGCGGCCATGTCCTGGTAGAGAAAATCGCTTGTTCGTTTTCCGAGAACCTCTGCAGCCGACCAGCCATAAATTCGTTCGGCACCCTTATTCCAAAATTGGATTCGATCTTCCATGTCGCGGACGACGATGGCGTCGTAAGCCAGGTTCAGCAGTTCTGCCTGTTCCCGTAACAACTCCTCCGCCCGGCGGCGTTCCGTAATGTCCTGAATAGTTCCGGCCATTTTGCTTGGCTGTCCGTCCGAGTCTTTGACCCGGTAACATTCCACGTGAACAAAACGTTTCGTCCCATCCCGAGTTACTATGGTGTAGTCGGCGGTGTAAGGTTTGCCCGTTCGAATTCCATCAATGTAAGCACGCTTCGCCTCCTCACGGTCCGCCGGGTGGACGAATTCAAGGAAAGTGCTGTGCGTAACAGGGATGCTGCCCGGCTCCAGACCGAAGATTCGGAAGATTTCGTCCGACCACCGCGGTGGACGCTTGGAGCGGTCTTTTCTTTCAGTCAGGTCGATTTCCCAACTGCCAATGTGAGCCAGGCGCTGGGCCAGGGCGAGCGCTTCTTCGCTTTCACGGACTCGGCGTTCTGCTGCCTCGCGTTCGGTCACATCAATCGCGGTCGCCATCCGCGCTACGTTGCCTTCGAAGACAACCGGACTCGAATAGATGTCCACCACCAGTGCCTTGCCGGCCTTGGTGCAATGCCACCACATGCCGCTGTGCGGTGACGGCGCATCGCTTCTCGAGCTCGAAACGTCTTCTGGCGGTCGCAGGTCGGTTAGTTTAAGCGATAAAAACTCCGCGTGTGAGTATCCGTAGCGCTGAATCGCGGCCTGGTTGACCGCTAGAAACTTCAACGTTGCCGCATCGTAAACCCACATCGGGCTCGGATTCGTTTCGAACAGCAGGCGGTATTGTTCCTCCTGGCGACGCAATCCCTGGGCAGCTGTTTTCTGCTCGGTAACATCGCGTGCCGCAAAATAGATCAGTTGTTCTGTAATCGAGCTGCGCGCCTGCCACTGCAGCCACCGGAACGAACCGTCTTTGCAGCGATAACGATTTTCGAAATTGGTCAGATCAGTACCGGCAGCGAGATCGGCAGCGGCTCTTTGTGTTGCCGGGCGATCATCGATGTGGACAAAATCAATAAACGGTTGCGATTGTAATTCTTCGCTCGTGTAGCCGAGGATCTTCTTGGCTGCTCCATTTACCCGCTTGAAATAACCGTCGAATCCGGCGGTGCCGACCATCTCGCGGGAAAGAGTTGCCGCGCGACGCAGGTGGTCACCAACGCCGCTGCCATTGCGAGCTCCGTTGGCGATCGCGCTGCTCATGTGCCGACGCTAAAGCAGCACTGGGCCGGTGTGGCCTTTACCTGCACAGCAAAAAGGCCGCGCGATCGAGATTGCAGAGCGAAATCCACGTCCTCAACCCAAGCACGTCACGTTCCAGCAAGCTGGCTGGGGAAGGAAATGCTCTCAATTCGAGCCTCAAGCGATTGCCTTCGAGGAGGATCGGGAACGCGATTACCAAATTTGCGTGTAATTTCCGCGAAATATCGCCGGATTACTTCCAGTCTGCGCCGGGACAGCGAGTCCGTTGCCTCAGTATCTGCTCATGAGAAAGGCGATCGAGGAAGCTGTGAACCCAGCGGATCTCGAACAGGCCCGTTGTCCGCTCAGTCGAGTGCTACAGACAATGCTCCCAAGGGCACTCAGCCTCCTGTTCCCACTTCGCTTTACGCCCAGGCCTCTGTCAGTAGTGCCCGGGTTTCTTCCACGCCGACCCGCCAGATTTTCATCATTTCCTCGTCCGCGCGCTGGTAATAGCCGCCATAATTGCCGTCTCCCAGATAGGCTCGCAATGATTGCGGATTCAACGCGCGGATATGAGCCAGATCACTCATTGGCTTTTGGCCCCCCGGTGAGGAAACATTCGCAAGCCTCGTCCAAGGGAAGTTTTCCATCCACGAGGCGTGCGATGCCATGGGATCGATCGCCTCCACCTGCGCCCAAACTTTGGGTGCATTCCACCAATTATGAAACTTGATCCGGACATCGGGATGATCAGCCATCCACTCACTGGCGAAAGATTGCGCTGGCGAATTCCCGCCATGTCCATTGACAAGAAGAATTCGCCTGAACCCCTGCTCTTCCATCGCGTTCAAAATATCGCCTACCACGCGCAAATAGGTTTCCACCCGAAGTGTGATCGTGCCGGGGAAAGCACGAAAATAAGGAGTGATTCCATACGGCATGACTGGAAAGACCGGCACGCCGAGTGGTTCTGCCGCCTCTATCGAAATCCGCTCCGACAAGATACTATCGACGCTAAGGCTGAGGGCACAATGTTGCTCCGTGCTTCCAAGTGGCAGAAGGCACCGATCGTCGCGCGTCAAATACTCCTCCACCATTCTCCAATTCATGTCGCTGATGCGCATTGCTGGTTTCTCCGCCGCACTCGCCATTTGGATTTCACTGGCCAGGCGGTGCCATCAGTCTACTTAAGTTCCACGCTAAATCGCAAACCTTGTCGATAGTCTTTTACTGTGCACAAAATGTTCGCCTAGACGGTTACTTTGGTGAGCTCGCAGCTGACGCCCGTTGCAATTAAATCCGCCGAGGCACAAAGATGAACGCGAAAGAGAAATATCCGTGGAGACTCTTTTGGGTGCTCTTTACCGCAGGCTTGATCGGCTTAGCCGCCGCCATGCCTTATACCGTTGCGCTTATCGGCGGCATTCTGCGTCGCGTCGCGTTGCCTGTGCCACTGCCACTTCTTCTTGGTTTGCAGTTCCTTCAAGGCGCTGTCGTCCTCGCCATTGCGGTTGGACTCGGGTTGCTCCTGTCCCGCAAAATCGGCTTGGGCGCTCCCGCGCTCGAAGCATGGCTTTATCAACGAGCCGCTGTTAAGCCGCGCACATTTCAAATCTCGATAATTTCCGGGGCGGCTATTGCCACCTTAATAGTGTTGTTGGTTTACTTCGTTTTCCTTCGCCTGATGCCGCAGCTCCCGGTCGCAATGGAAGCAGCGATTCCATTGTGGAAGAGATTCCTCGCTTGTTTTTACGGCGGCCTTTACGAGGAATTGTTAATGCGGTTTTTCATTTTATCGCTTTTTCTTTGGCTGATTTCGAAGGTCTGGCGCCGACCCGATGGGCGGCCAACTCGCACAGCGTTTTGGACAGCAAATATCATCGTGGCCGTTCTGTTCGGCTTGGGACATATGCCTCTGGCTAGCCAGCTCATGCCCGTTACGGCGGTAACTATCGTTTATATTTTGTCGCTTAATGGCATCGCAGCGCTCGCCTTTGGCTATTTATATTGGGAACGCGGATTGGAAGCGGCAATGGTTGCGCATTTCACGGCGGATCTCGTCCTTCACGTCGCATCCCCTGCGCTTCTCAAATAGGGACAAAGTATTCCGTTTCCCTTCCTCGGGCATTACAAGGCGGTGAAGCCTTCACGAGAATTCGGATTGAACTAACCAAGTTCAAGTTTGGTTTTGATTTCCTGGACAAGCTCGGCCGGGCTTCGTCCCAGCTCGATGACGATCGCCTCCCCCGGCCGTGGTTCTTCCAGGTCGGCGAACTGACTTTGCAGCAAGGCCGGATTCATGAAATGTCCGCGCCTTTGCCGAAGTTGGGCGGCGATCAGATCGTAATCTCCCCGAAGATAGACCAGCTTCACCTCGGCATTGATGCGAAGATATTGCCGATATGATTCCTTTAGCGCTGAACAAGCAAGAACTGCATTTTCTCCCGCGACAAGGCAGCGTTCGATCAGTTGGCGCAAGCTTTTCAGCCAGGGCTGTCGATCTTCATCTGTCAGCGGAATGCCCCGGTGCATTTTTTCGATGTTAGCTGCCGAATGAAAATCGTCGGCATCATAAAATTGCCAGCCGAGTTCTTGCGCAAGAAGCTGGCCGACGACGGTCTTTCCCGCACCGGAGACGCCGAAGACGACGATTATCATTTTACCTCCGGCAAATTATGGCGCCCTCCACGCACCTTGGGGCAAAAAATGCTTTTCGTCCGTGTTCAGGTCCTCTCGCTCAAAGAAACTTAACCAATGCATCGGTTGTCTCTTTCGGGCGTTCTTCCAAAATCCAATGTCCGGTATCCTTGAGCACTACAACGGTCACATCAGATGCGACCAGTTTCATTTGTGCCGCCAGCTCATTTCCTAACGATTTTTCACCGCCAATCGCCAGGACAGGCATAGCCAGTTTGTTTTGCGAGAACTGCGCGAAGTCTTTGGCGAGTTGCGGCCAGGAAGCAAAATAGGCCCACCCTGCTCGCATCCGCCCCGGCCGCGCGTATGCTTCTGTGTAAGCTTTGCGATCCGCCTCTGGAACCGAGCGGGTTTTATCGGCGGCAAAATCGTTCCAGAAATGCTCGAAATAGATGCGTTCCCGTCCTGCTACCAGCGCTTCCGGAGTTGGCCCGAAGAATCGAAAATGCCAGGTATTGGGATTATTATAGATGGGTTCCCACCCTTCTACGCCGGGAAGAAACGCATCCATCACCACAAGTTTTTCCGTTTCGGGGGAAAACTGCGATGCATACGCATAGGCAACCATCAAACCGATATCGTGGCCGACGATGCGGGCTTTCTCTATCCCAAGCGAGCGCGCGAGAGCATGGATTCGAGTTGCAGAAGTTGTCATATCCAACCCATTGGTCGGGATGGCCGACTCGCCAATCCCCGGCAGGTCCGGCGCGATCACTTTGAATCGCTTCGCCAACAGAGGAATGATGGGTCGCCACATCCGCGAAGTTTCGGCGTAGCCATGTAGCAAAACCACCGCCGGGCCCTGACCCGCAGTCAGGTAATGCAGTTTCACCCCATCAATTTCCGCCGTGCGCGAAACGATGTTTGTGTCTGCCGTTTCGGCGACCACGGCCGAGCTGGACGACTGGGTCACCAGCAAAGAAAATCCGATTGCAGCCGAAATTAGCGGACAGGTGCAAATACGATTCATAAACTCCTTAAGTTAGCGCCAAATTTCCGAAGGCAGGCATGCTCGGGCAGATCCGCCGATTTAATCGAATCAAACGTGACAGCGAACCAAAAGAAAGCGCAATCTCGGTCTTGGCCGAGATTGCAACCGATCGCATGACCCGTCTTTTGTCTCTTCTGCTCGCGTTCGGCTTTGCCCTTTCCACCGCCGGCGCGCAACCTACCATTTTTATTGTGCGGCACGCGGAAAAAGCAGATACCGCGGGCGAAAATCCTGAGTTATCGGAAGTTGGTCGTACCCGCGCGGAAGCACTGGCGAACCTCTTGAAGGATGCAAACATTACCGCGATTTACACAACAGAGTTCAAACGAACTCAGGAAACTGCGGCGCCCTTGGCGAAAGCTACTGGCATTACGCCAGTAAGTGTGCCTGCGAAAGATACCGCCACCCTCGCTGCAAAGTTGCGCGATGCAAAAGGCAATATCCTCGTCGTCGGCCACGGCAATACCATCCCCGATTTGCTAAAAGCCCTTGGCATCTCGGCATCAGTCAACATCGGAGACAGCGATTACAACGAGCTATTCCTCGTCGTGCTCGATGGAACAGCGCGCTTGATCCATTTGCATTATCACTGAGCAAATTTAGAAGGAGACTCGCTCGGAGTATCAGTCCACCTCGGGTTTACGGAGCAAAGATCAGCAGAAAAAAAACGGCGAAAAGGAGGAGATGAATGCAGCCTTGCAAGATGCTCGTTTTTCCGCTCGCAAACGTTACTACGCTGACCACCAGTGTTAGTAACAGCAATGGAAGATTGCCGCCTTCGAGTCCGAGCGTGACCGACCGGTGTGTCGTCATTCCAATTACGAGAACGGCCGGGATGGTCAGCCCGATCGAGGCGAGAACCGATCCCTGCAGAATGTTGACCGACCGCTGCAGTTGATTGCGCATGGCGGCGTTGATTCCGGCCAATGCTTCGGGCGCGAGAACCAATCCGGCGACAATTGCTCCGCCAAACGCCTGCGGCATGCCAAACCGCTCGATCGCGTTATCCAGTGGGATGGCGAATTTTTCGGCCAATACGACCACGGCGACGAGATAGAGGACCAACATCACTGCGTGATAGGTGCCGGAGCGAATCTCCATCTGATGATGAGGGGTATGCCCGCTCCCCACGACGCGTTCCGATTCGATAAAATACTCGCTGTGCCGCTTCGTCTGGATGAGCAGAAAAATCGCGTAAAGAATCAAAGACGTGACAACCAAAAAGATTTCCTGGACTGGTGAAAACTTCGGGCCTGATAGGGAGGTAGTGTAGTTCGGTAGCACCAAACCCAGCACCGCCAGGGCCATGATGGTATTGAGGTAGGCATTGGTTCCCTGCAGGTTGTAATGCTGCTCATGGTGTTTCAACCCACCCAGGAGAAGAGATAATCCGACCAACCCATTGAGCGCGATTACGATCACAGCGAACATCATGTCTCGCGCCAGCGTCGGATTGTTGGCCCCGTGCAACATGGCAGCGGAAATCATCATTACTTCGATCGTAATGGCGGAAAGCGTCAGGATCAGCGTCCCATAAGGCTCGCCGGATTTTACAGCGAGACAATCGGCATGCCGCGCTACTGACATCGCCGACCAAAGAACAGCAACAAACAGCCAAATCGAAATACCGGTTATGGCCAGGGGATGAGCAACATCTTCCAGGAGTTGGTTTCCTGCGGCCAGGAATGCTGCGGCAGAACCGAGTCCGATGATCAGCGGATAATCGGACTGGATCGCGGCGACCAGGCGCATCTTGTGCGGCTCGGAGGTCCTGGTCTTCTTCGACATGCCGCGAACATATGCAACTGCGCTGGCATTTGTCGACGATCACCGTGTCGAAATAAGCAAACTGGATCGCTCGTTATTTGAAGCTGCCGACCGAACCCGGACGCGGCGAAAACCGCGTTTAGGGCGTGATGAAGACTTTCCCGGTGTAAGGATCCTTGACTTCAGTGCCACCTGGAAATCCGCGCACGTCTACTACCTTGTTGGCCGCAAATGGACTCGCGACAAAACCCTGCTTATTCGGAATTGGCACTGCATGAGGGAAGTTGTTCTCTGCACTTCTTCCAACAGCGGCAGTGGAAGCGGTATTTGATTGAGTTGGCACCGTCGAGGGCGGCGCAACCGGTCTTATCGTAGCAACCGTATCGTTCGCAACATTACTGGAATCCGCCTGGGGCGGCGGGATCGGGTTCTCCGTCCCACTATATTTTATCGCATGTGAATGCCGATGATGTCGCTGATAACCAAGTGATCTCAACAAACCGCCAAGCGAACCTGCTTCGGCTCCGTTTCCACCCGCGCTAAAACCAACCAGAACGAGGGCAACGATTAGACTTCTTGTGCGCAAGTTACCCGCCGGGCCGATCTGACTTGGACGCGCACTGATCCGCTCTTTCCATGGATCAGCGACCTGATTTCCTTTTCCCATTCCCAATCGTCCGCGTCCGGTTTTCTTTCCGGCGACCTCCATTTACAAAATTCGGAATTGGAGGTGACGTTGAGTGTGTTGACCCAAAGTCGGCGGTGAATTCAAACTTGTGCCTCGAATTTTGCCCGAGACGCGCCTGCTCAATTCCCGGTTTCGAGAGACTCCAACTGGTGGCAAGGGCGGCACCTCATATTTAAGAGGCGCTTGGAAACCGATTGCCGTTAAGATTCCGGCACGCTGTGCTTTGGATTGGTGGCCTGCTTTCGAACCGCGGCAAAAAGCTTACCGATGCCTATGACGCTGACCTTGTTGGCGAGAAATGATGGGATAGCTCCACCGGAGTCGGTATAAATCGAATAGGTCGCGCGCGTCCTGTTGGGCCCATCCGGCTCAAGTAACCAGCTGCCCTCGCATATCTTTACCCGCAAAACGCCGGGTTTTTCCGAAGGTCCAAGTTCATTGGCGGGCTCCCAGGTATTTGAGTAAACCTGGCCGCCGTCTCCGGGCCGCGATGTCCAGCGAACCCGAAGCGTGTAATCACGATCATGCAGGATTTTGGGCGAGAGACGCTGATAGGTAATTATCGAATCGTTTTCTCTCTTAACCAGACGGCATTCAGCCGTGTAAGGCATAAAACTCGGGTAGGCCTCGAAATCCGCGATGACTCCATGAACGATCCCGCTGGACGCGTCAATTTGGCCAATCGCTTTGAAGTCCTTCAGTTTAGAGCCGGCATGCGGACGACTGTAAATGGTGACGCCACCGCTCTGGCTCGTCACTTTCCAATCCTCGCTCGAGGAAATCTCTTTAGGACTGTCGATTGCCAGGCACAGCACACCAGCCAGACCGAACAAAAGCTGAGGCAGAAAACGGCGTTGCACGAAACCTACTTGTCGAATTCCTCAGCTTACCGAAATCGAGCTCTCTCACAAATAGCAATCTCCCACGTTGGCTTCATCTCGATGCGCGCGAGCTCTTTCCCGGTGCAATCTATCGGCGAAACCCGTACTCCAGGGTGAAGAATTGCGGTTTTAGCGTAGCCAGAGGTTCCCGAAGTTTCGCCAGTTCTTCTTCAGGTCCGTGGACTTCCAGGCGGGTAAGCTCGGCTATTTTTAACGCCTCCTCGAGTAACCCTCCGATATTCTCCAAGTGCGCTAAGAGTCCATCGGCATCTTGATAGCCTTCCCGGCAATGAACTTCATCCCCGTTAAAGCTAAAACCGTAATAAAGGCATTTCGTTTCCGAATTCGTCTTTGCGACGAACTGCCTGCAAAGTTCTTTGAAAGGTTCGAGATTACCTTTCGATACCTTGAAGTAAGGTGCGAGCGTACAACACTTATCCTGAACAGACATCATTCGTCCTGCGTTTTAATTAACTAGCTCTTCGGTTATTGAGAATGTTGAAGCTTGCCGCGGGAAAAGCCGAGTGTAGGAGTGCCGCTCTTTTTTGCGTTACATTTGACTGCTTTTGAGGATTCATGAGAAACAGAACGCTCCAACCATCTCCAAACGGAACTGTTAGTATACTAATCTGATAAAAACTGCAAAAAAATGGCGCTTGACACACGGTAGCTTTTTCACCCATCTCACACTTTTCACCTCGAACCCAATGCATCCATGAAGACTCAAATTATCCCCAGAATCGCCCTTATCGCCTCTTTGGCATTGATAGTTTCTTTCATCGCGAGCTGCAGCTCAAAAGCGAAACTCGAAGGTACCTATGCGCAAGGCGGCGGCAACGGCACGATCGCGCTCGACCTTCGATCCGGAGGTAAAGCCAGGTTTACCATGATGGGCGAGGACTATGAGTGTTCTTACCAGGTCAATGGGGATAAGCTTCTTCTCGATTGTAGCCCTAAGGGCGAGAAGGTAGACTTTACCATCCACGACGACGGGTCGCTTACCGGACCCAGTTTCGTCGGAGTGTTGAAGAAGTCGAAGTAGTTAAGGGCACGGATACCTTCGCGTTCG
>DASXIC010000163.1:0-3120 GCA_036498205.1 Chthoniobacterales bacterium
GACCGGCTTCGAAATGTAATCGCTTGCTCCGGCGTCGATGCATTTCTCGCGATCGCCTTTCATTGCTTTCGCTGTAAGAGCAATGATTGGCAGTGCCTCAAAGCCGAACATTTTGCGTATCGCCCGCATTGTGTCGTAGCCATCCACTTCCGGAAGCATGATGTCCATCAAGACCAGATCGATGTCGCGGGTGTTTTGCAGCAACTCAAGGGCCGTTTTGCTAGTCTCGGCCGAAAGGACATTCATTTTGTAGCGCTCCAGCAGACTGGTCATGGCAAAGATGTTGCGAATGTCATCATCTACGATGAGCACTTTCTTTCCCGCCAGGATCTTGTCCGGATCGTGCAGGCGGCGTAGCAACGCCCGTTTATCCTGCGGAAGTTTTGCTGGATCGCGATGCAACCAAAGCGCGGTTTGATCGAAGAGCCGTTCCGGGCTGCGGACGTCTTTCACGATGATCGTTTGCGCAACGCGGTTCAGCTGTTCCTCTTCCTCGGCAGAAAGGTCTTTGCCGGTATAAACAATGATCGGCAATTGTGGATGCTCTGCACGCACCTGCTGGATCAAGTCAAAGCCGGAGATGTCCGGCAACATCAGATCCAGAACGACACAATCGAATTGGTGCTCGCGCAGCGCGGTGAGAGCCTCTCCGCCGGTGGTCGCATCTACTAATTCCGCCGTCCCATTTCCCACCAACTCCCGAATCGTGTTTCGTTGCCGCGGGTCGTCCTCGATAACAAGCAATTTTCTCAAGGGCGTTTCCGCAATGGCCCGGGCCCTGGCGAAAACCTCCTGGATAGCCGATTTATCGATTGGCTTGGTCAACGCAGAGACGGCGCCATGCTTTAGCGCATTCTGCGCGCCTGCGTCCGAAGCGGAAATGATGAAAACAGGAATGTGTCGCGTCGCCAAATCCGTTTTCAGGCGATCCAGAACTTTCCAGCCGTCCATGTCGGGCAGGCTGATATCGAGCGTGATTGCCGTGGTCGGAAATTCTCGAACCAAGGCAAGCGCCGAGTGGCCGCGCGCGGTAACGATGCCCTTGAAGCCCGCGGCACGGGCGGCATCGAGAATCCATTGCGCAAAATCGCGATCGTCTTCAACGATCAGAATTATTTTGTCCTCGGGTGAAAAATTGGCCCGGTCGTCGGGCACGGAAATCTCCTCATCGATCGCGACCGCATCGGCGCCGTTTGGACGCGACCAACGAATTGCTTGCTCCGGCTGACGCGGGACACCGATTCTATCTGTCGTAGCCGCGGCATGGGAATCGGGCAAAAAGAGGGTAAATGTGCTCCCGCCTCCCTGGCTACTCTCAACCTTGATTTCGCCTCCAAGCAGTCGGGCCAGCTCGCGGCTGATCGCGAGACCCAAACCGGTTCCGCCATAGCGGCGGCTCGTACTTCCATCGGCCTGCAAGAAGGGTTCGAAAATCGTCGATTGTTTTTCCGGCGGAATTCCAATCCCGCTATCGCTGACGGAGATTGCAAACACGCGGTTGGCCTGAGCGAGGCTGGGGTGATCAGCACTCCAGCCCCTGGAGGTCAAGGCAACGCGCACTTTGACAAAACCGCGCTCGGTAAACTTGAAAGCATTGGACAAGAGATTTTTCAAGACCTGGTCCAGCCGCTGCGCATCGGTATAGATCGAGCGTGGCGTGGCCGGATCGATATCGATCTCAAACGAAACACCTTTGCCATCTGCGACATGCTGAAAAGTGCGCTCAATATTTTGCCGCATTTCGTCGAATCGAACTTCGCCGACATCGACTGTCACCGTGCCGGATTCGATCTTGGACAGATCGAGAATATCGTTGATCAATTTCAGCAGATCCTTGCCTGAACCACGAATGGTCTCGGCGAATTCGACTTGTTTCGGCGTTAAGTTGCCGTCCGGATTTGTGGAAAGCTGCTCGGCCAAAATCAGCAAGCTGTTCAACGGCGTCCGCAATTCGTGAGACATATTGGCCAGGAACTCCGACTTGTAGCGGGAGGTAAGTGAAAGCTGCTGCGCCTTGCCTTCGAGGGCCTGTCGGGCTTGCTCCACTTCGCGGTTCTTTTTTTCCACCTCGGCGTTTTGCTCGAAAAGCTGACGCGCCTTTTCTTCCAGCTCCTGGTTGGTTTGTTGTAGTTCCTCCTGGCGGTTTTGCAGTTCCGAAGCGAGCGATTGCGACTGCTTAAGCAGATCTTCCGTCCGGGTGTTTGCTTCAATGGTGTGGAGCACGATCCCGATGCTCTCAGTCAGTTGATCAAGGAACGCCTGGTGTGTGGGACTGAACTCTTCGATGGAGGAGAGTTCCATCACCGCTTTAACCTGGCCCTCGAATAGAACAGGCAGAACGACAATATTCACGGCCCGCGTTTCGCCCAGGCCGGAGCTGATTCGAACGTAATCGTTGGGCACGTGATTGAGGAGAATACGTTCCTTCTCCAGCGCCGCCTGCCCGATCAATCCTTCGCCTAGTTTGAACCGGTTGTTGACGCCTTTCCGTTCACGGAATGCATAGCTCGCGAGTAGCTTCAGCTCGGCGTCGGTGCGAGAGCTATCCATAATATAGAAGACGCCTTGCTGCGCGGAAACCACCGGGGCGAGTTCGGAGAGAATGAGACGGCCGACGGTGAGCAGGTCGCGCTGGCCCTGGAGCATGCGGGTAAACTTGGCGAGATTCGTTTTCAACCAGTCCTGCTCGTTGTTGCGAGAGGTGGTATCCTTCAGATTGCGAATCATCTCGTTGATGTTGTCCTTCACAAAGGCGACTTCGCCTTCGGCTGCGACCTGGATCGACCGGGTCAGATCGCCTTTGGTAACCGCGGTCGCCACGTCCGCGATCGCCCGCAACTGCGATGTCAGATTTCCAGCAAGCTGATTGACGTTGTCGGTCAGATCGCGCCACGTCCCGGCTGCGCCTGGCACACTGGCCTGACCGCCCAATTTACCTTCTACTCCTACTTCGCGGGCCACCGTCGTCACCTGATCGGCGAAAATTGCGAGCGTATCGGTCATGCTGTTAATCGTGTCGGCCAATGCGGCAATCTCGCCTTTCGCTTCGACCAGCAGCTTTTGCTTGAGATCGCCGTTCGCGACCGCGGTCACAACCTTGGCGATACCGCGCACTTGATC
>DASXIC010000164.1:0-5394 GCA_036498205.1 Chthoniobacterales bacterium
AAACGCATTTCTGCATTCCATCATTCAGCATTATCACGTCGACGGCCAGGACGGTGTGCTTAATCCCATCGGCATGCTGGGCCAGAAACTCGAAGCCGATTTTCACATCATTCACGGGGTGCGCACCCGCATCCAAAATACGATTCGCTGCGTCAAAGAATTGCCGCTCGAAGTGGAGGACGTGGTTTTTACCGCACTTGCCTCGGCACAGGTGGTCCTGACTCAGCAGCAAAAAAATTTGGGCGCGATCGTCATCGATATAGGAGGCGGCACGACCGACTACATTTTGTATGTCGATGGAGCGGTGAAACAGAGCGGTGCCCTTGGCATCGGCGGCGATCACATCACTAACGATATTTCGATGGGATTGCGGATTCCGATGGCCCGAGCGGAAAAATTAAAACTCGAGGAAGGCAGCGTTACTCTTGGCAATTGTCTCCCGGGAGAAACGGTAGTGCTAAAGGACGATTCCGGCTTCGCCGGCAAGGAAATCGAGCGCGAGACCCTCAATACCATCATTCACCTGCGGATGCGGGAGACTTTCGAGTTGCTCAAACGCCATCTGGACGAGGAATCATTCATCAATTACGTCGGCGAGGGAATTTTCATCACCGGCGGCTGCAGTTTATTGCCGGGAATCGACAATCTGGCCGAAGAAATCTTCGAGATTCCGGCCAATGTGGCGCACGCGCAGACGATGTCGGGATTGACCTCCGCTTTTCAAAACCCGCAATTTTCAACTGCGATCGGCCTGATTAAATACGCACAAGCGGTGCAGGTCGATCGGCCGCAAAGACGCGGTCTCACCCGTATTTTCAGCCGCTTTATACCAGGAATGCGATAGCCAAGGAGAACACATGATTCAACTTAATCGAAATTACAGCCTGCCGGAGCGCGAGAGCGACATCATTCCGATCAAAGTAATCGGAGTTGGCAGTGCCGGCTCAAACGCGCTTGACCGGGTGGTGCTCGACGGATTGGATAAATCCGATCTCGTTGCCGCTAACACCGACGTCCAATCGCTCGCCAGTTCGGTCGCTGCCGTAAAAGTGCAGCTTGGCCGTTCGACCACGCGCGGCCTTGGGACGGGAGGCGATCCGGAACTGGGTTTCAGCGCAGCACGTGAATCGTCCGATGAAATCCGTGCCGCCTTAACGGATGCACGCTTGATATTTATTTGCACGGGCCTTGGGGGCGGCACTGGCTCCGGCGCCGGTCCGGTCATAGCACAAACAGCGCGGGAAATGGGCGCTCTGGTCATCGTCTTCGCAACCATGCCGTTTTCTTTTGAGGGGAAACGTCGCACTGCTCAGGCGCAGGAAGCACTGGCCCGCTTCCACGAAATTGTCGACGCAGTGGTTTGTTTTGAGAATGACCGAATGGGCGATATGGTCGCGCCAAAGGCGGGAATTCATCAGGCCTTCGCCGTGGCGGACATGACGATCAGCCAAAGTGTCCGCTCAATTGTGAACCTGATCCAGCGGCCGGGAATCATGCGGATTGGATTCGATGATTTGCTGGCAGCGTTGCGGGGCGGGGGCGGTCGCTGTCTGTTTGGTTACGGTGAGAGTGAGTCGGACAATCGCGCCCACGAAGCTTTGGCTCAGGCATTAAAAAATCCCCTGATGGATCGCGGGCGGATGCTGGCAGAAGCTTCCCGGGTGCTGGTGCAAGTTGCAGGCGGTCCGGCGATGACGCTGTCCGAAGTCGAAATTTTGATGCGCGAGCTGAACAAGCATATCAGCGATCGCACGCAATTGCTCTTTGGCACCGCGGTTGACGGAAGAATGGGCAATCGTCTCAGCGTGACTTTGATCAGTTCGCTCGCGTGTGAACCGACCGAACCGGTGCAGACCTTTGCTCCAGTGACGGCCCCCGAGCCGATTGTCAGGACGCCCGAACCCGCAATCATGTCGGCGGTGGTCCGCGAAGTGCCGCAACCAGAAACCCCATCGCCTATGCAACCTGAGCAGCGATTCGGAGAGGAGCCAAAGGTGGAGCTCCGCGAACCCGAGGAGGTCCTTCACGTCGAAACGACACCCTCGATACATAGTCTGGTGCCGCCAGATCAGGTTGAAGAATCAACCTTGATCGAAGCGGAAGGGAGATTTCAATCCGAGCCCCAGTCAGAGCCGGTAGAGGAAGTAGTAGAAGCACCACCACCGCGAATTATCCCACCCAAAAAGAAGCCTGCGGTCGCTCAGAAACCGACGACGCCCCAGGTGTTGCCACCGCCGGAGTCTCCGGTCGAAAAACGGAGTCGCGAAAAATCAGCAGCGGCGAAGCAGGAGGTGTTGCAGTTCGAACCGGTAACGCGTGGTCGCTTTGAAAAGAGCGAACCGACAATCGTGGAAGGTCAGGATCTCGACGTGCCGACGTTCTTGCGCAAAAACGTCCGGGTGAAGTGACCAGCCAGGCCCGGTTATCGCGTGCTCAACGGGCGTAAATGAAGAAATTCTCCCTCCACCGTTTCATTTCTTCATCAGATCCAAGACCGCCGTAGTCATCGCAACAATGCCAGTGCGGATGGTCGGCTCGGGAACAGGGGCGAACTTACTCGAGTGCAGGCTCGGCAACGGTGACGCGCCAGGTTTTTTCGACTCGGCAATTTTTGCCGAGTCAACCGCGCCAACATGAAAATCGACTGCCGGGATCGAGTGCTCTGGTAGCAGGCTATATTCGGAAAAATCCTCGCCGCCCATCGTTGGGTCGCTGGCCTCCACATTCTGGTCGCCCAACGTTTTCTTCCAGACCGCGACGAGTCGTTTGGTGAGCTCGGGATTGTTGTAGGTGGCAGGGGTAAACTGGTCGCGCAAGACTGTGACGGTGGGCATTTTATCTGACGGCAAACCGGCGGCGGAGGCGCAGCCTTTTGCGATCTGCTCGATTGCGGCGAGAACCCTTTCACGCACGTCCGCTTTGTAAGTGCGGACGGTGAGCTGCATCTTCACTTCATCGGGAATGATGTTGTGCTTCGTCCCGCCGTGAATCGATCCGACGGTAACGACAACCGGATCGATCGGATTGTTTTCACGGCTGGCGATGGTCTGCCATTGATTAACCATTTCAGCCGCGAGAACGATGGGATCCTTCGTTTTGTGAGGGTAGGCGCCATGCCCGCCGATGCCGTGCACGGTTACGTCTACCGAATCGACGTTCGCGTAGGTATAGCCCTCCGTTACACCGATGTGACCGATCTCCATTTGCGCGTTATCATGAAAACCGAGCGCGTAATTCGGCTTCGGCCAGCGCGTGTAAAGGCCGTCCTTCAACATCGCGCGCGCGCCGATGCCAAGTTCTTCAGCGGGCTGACCAACAAAGACGATCGTGCCGTGCCATTGGTCCTTCATCTTGGCCAGAGCACGCGAAACTCCGATAATCATCGAGACATGTGCGTCATGTCCACAGGCGTGCATGACATGCACTTCTTTGCCGTCCTCGGCCGTCGTTGTGACCGTGCTCGCGTAAGGCAAGCCGGTTTCCTCCTGCACCGGTAGCGCATCGAGATCGGTCCGCACCAGCACGACGGGGCCGTCTCCATTTTTCAGGAGTCCGACGACGCCATAACATTTCTGGCCTGGCTTGTCGTATTTCCCAACATTCTCCGTCACTTCACACCCAATCGCCTTCAATTCTTTCGCCAGTAAAGCAGAGGTACGTTCCTCTTTCGTCGAAAGCTCGGGGTGTGTGTGAATATCCTTGTAAATTGTTAGCAGGGACGGCAACTCCGCGTCGGCAATTTGTGAGGTCGTCGTTTGTTCGGCCAATAGCGAGAGCGCAGGAGCAAGAGAGAGTGAGAGGAAAACGCAAAACTTCATCGCGCGACTATAGCTGTCTTCGTTATGAAGCCGAGAAATCTCTGTTGGCAGTGAAGGCGATCCGAGCGAGCGCCTGGACGCCCAATTAGCCCGCGGGGGACTCCGTCAAATCACCCAAACTAATCGGGCGTAGTCGCGTCGTTCGCGGTCTTTTCTTGCGCTGTCGCAGCTGATCAAGGGCAAGATAAATGACCGGTGTCGTATAAAGCGTGAGCATTTGCGAAACGATCAGGCCTCCGACGATGGCGATGCCAAGCGGTCGCCGCAGTTCGCTCCCAACGCCCATGCCTATGGCGAGCGGCAATGCGCCGAACAGAGCGGCCATTGTCGTCATCATAATTGGCCGGAAACGAACAAGGCAGGCTTGATAAATTGATTCTTCGGGCGTGAGCCCCTCGTGGCGTTCGGCGTCAAGAGCGAAATCGACCATCATGATCGCATTCTTTTTTACAATACCGATAAGGAGGATGATGCCGATGGTCGAGACAATCGATAGTTCATCGCCTGTGACGAGCAGGGCAAGAAGTGCACCTAGTCCCGCTGAAGGCAACGTGGACAAAATTGTCAACGGGTGGATCAAACTTTCGTAAAGCATCCCGAGGACGATATAGACTGCGATCAGGGCGGTTAGAATCAGCAGCGGCTGCGTGGACAGCGACGCCTGAAATACCTGCGCCGTGCCGGCGAAACTGCCTCGAATGCCTGAGGGCATGCCGAGTTCGCGCGCCGCGCGCTGAATGACCTGGGTTGCTTCTCCGAGTGAAACACCAGGCGCCGTATTAAAGGAAATCGTAACACAGGGAAACTGACCCTGGTGATTCACGGAGAGGGGAGTGTTCGCAAGTTCGAAGTGCGCGATCGTGCTCAGCGGCACCTGACTTCCCGAGTTCGACTTTACATAAATCTTGTCAAGCGAACTCGGATCAAGCTGGAACTTGGGATCGACTTCGAGCACGACGTGATACTGGTTTTGCTGTGTATAAATGATTGAGACCTGGCGCTGCCCAAACGCGCTGTAAAGCGTGCTGTCCACTGCCTGCGGTTGAATCCCAAGCCGCGCCGCCGCGTCGCGATCGATCACGACATTCTCCTGCAATCCGCGAAATTGCTGGTCGCTGGTGGGATCTTTGATCTGGGGATAGTCGCGCAGTTTGGTCACCAGTTTCGGAGCCCATGTGTTTAGCTCATCGACGTTCTGGTCGGTCAGCGCATATTGATAAAGGGCCTTCGAAGACCGGCCGCCAACGCGAATGTCCTGACCGGGTTGAAGAAAAAGATACGCGCCCGGGATTTTCGAAAGTTTCTGCCGCAGCCGAGCGATGATAACCCCGACGTCCTCTTTGCGCTGGCCTTTGCCGCTCCCTTTCGGTTTCAGGGAAATAAACATCCGGCCGTTGTTCAAGGCTGAGCCACTGCCGCCGCCAAAAAAAGATCCGACCGCCTGCACCGTGGGATCATCCATCACAATTTGGACCACCTGCTGCTGTTTCTCCTTCATCGCCTCGAACGAAATGTCCTGCGCCGCCTCCGTCGTTCCCATCAATTGACCGGTGTCCTGTTGCGGAAAAAATCCTTT
>DASXIC010000165.1:0-3905 GCA_036498205.1 Chthoniobacterales bacterium
CGCCAGATTCTGCACTAGAATCGAAAGCTGCAGAAAGTGCGCGAGTAGCGCAGCCGCACCCATTGCCATGGAGATTGAGAGCATGCCAACTCCCAGGGGCAACAGTGCGGCCACAAGACTGCCGAAAGCCAGCAACAGCAGTACGAGAGTTACCGGCATCGCTCGTTTCTCGGCATGGTTGACATCATCTGCACTAACCTTGCGAAGATCGAAGTTCAGTGGCGTGTCACCTGTAATCTCCAGTTTGATATTGGGATATTGCGACCTAAGCTGACCCTCCATCCAGTCTGCTTTTGCTCTCAGTTTGGGGACCAACGCCTCGACAGTTTCATCGTGCGGGTCCAAGCCAACGATAATCAAAGCCCCGCCATTGTCCCCAGTAAACAGAGGATCAGGCCAATCCAGACTCGACACGGCACCCGCCACTCCAGGAACATTACGCAACGAAGTGGTTAAGAAGTCCAATGCATCGGCGCCTTTGGCGGAATCCGGTTCGGGAATACCGGTGATCACCAGAACCAGGCGTTGGGCGTACGGAGAGTGGAAGCGCTGCGCTAGTTCCACATCAACTTTTTCGGATTCTCCGCCCTTGATGTGAACAGCTGTCTCCAGGCGACGTTCGACTTTGTAGGAAAAGGGCAGCAGCGCAAGCGCCATGACAAACCCCAACATCGCCAACCAGAATCGGCGGCGAGCGGCATCAGGGCCAGTGTTCAAGCTTGGCATTACCATGGAAGATCCACGTCGTTTCCTAGGACGTCTAAGAGCAAGAAACGACTTCGGTGATCGGGTACATCCATAATATAGGGTCAAACTGGATATTCACTGGGGTCGGCACTGAGCTTAGTTACCCGAGATATGGGAACTGCCCCTTAGGCCCATGTCAGTCGAGGGGCGTGGCTGATGAGAATTCGCCGTATGATTACCCGCCAACCGCTTAATCAACAACTTACACAAGTTTTGCGCACAAAGAGAACCACTATCAAATGTTTGAAACGTTGGCCATATTTAGCAACATGCTGCTCTTTGCATTTTTGGCGATGCTTTCATCTACCAAACGTGGCAGGCGTTCTCGGCCACCATGGGCTGCCCCGCTTTACATCCCCAGGCTCTTTGAAACTCCGGCATGTTTTGCACAACGCCATCGACCCGATACTTTCCTGGGGAATGGGGATCCGTGAGCACGCGAGTACGCGCGGTTTCTGGCCGCCGCTTCTCGCACCACACGCGGGCGAATTCCAGGAAGAAGCGCTGCTCGGGCGTGTAGCCGTCGATCTTCCGGCCCTCATTTCCGGTCTTGTCGTCATGGATCATATGTTCGAGCGCCATCAATGCGATGCGGGCGCCGCCATTATCGGCGGTGTTCTCGCCCAGGGTAAGACGGCCGTTCAGCTTCAAGTCGTCGACCGCGACAAAGTTTGAGTACTCCCCGGCCACACAACTGACGCGCTTCTCAAACTCTTTGCCGTCTTGCTCAGTCCACCAGTCGTGCAAATTTCCTTTTGGATCGTACTTGCGGCCTTGATCGTCGAAGCCATGAGTGAGCTCGTGTCCAATGACCAGGCCGATACCGCCGAAATTCACCGCATCGTCCATGCTCTTATCGAAAAACGGGGGCTGCAGAATTCCCGCCGGAAAGACAATCTCGTTGAATGAGCCGCTGTAATAGGCATTCACCGTCGGCGGCGTCATGCCCCATTCCTTACGGTCAAGAGGCTTATCAATCTTTGCGATCTCGCGTTTCGCGTCGAAGGTGTTCGCGCTGGCGATGTTTCCCAGCAAATCGTCGGGCTTGATAATGACTGAACTGTAGTCGCGATACACATCGGGATACCCTATTTTGTTCCGAACAGCATCCAGCTTCACCTTGGCTTGCTTCTTAGTTTCGTCGCTCATCCAGGAAAGATCGTGAATGTCTTCCGCCAGAGACTTCTCGAGCGCGTCGACCATCTTGAGCATGCGCTGCTTGCCTTCCGCGCCGAAAGTTACGTCGACGTATTTCTGGCCCAGGGCCTCACCAAGTTCTCGATCGGTGAGATTGACGCAGCGCTTCCAGCGCGCCTGTATTTCCTTCTGCCCGGTCAGACTTTGCTGGAACTTAAAGTTGGCATCGACGAAGGGCTGCGAGAGCCATGGTGCGGCTGCGTGGAGAGCGTGCCAAGTGACGTATGTTTTGAGTGAGTCGATCGACTCGGATTCGAGCACCGCATTTACCTGCTTAAAAAAATCAGGATTGGTGACATTGAGCTCGGAGAAATTGGGCGCACCCACAGCCGCGAAATAACGATTTAGATAGAAATCAGGTCCAAGGGCGACCGCCTCATCGCGGCTCATTTTGTGATCGCGGTTCTTGGGATCGCGGCGGGCGGTGCGGTCCATGGATGCCTTGGCCAATGCGATTTCAATGCGAAGCGTGGTTTGAGCGGAATCGGCTGCCTGCTGCGGCGACTGACCCGTGAGCGTAAATACCTGGGTCACATATTCGATCAGGTGCTGCCGCATCTCTTTCATCTTCGGGTTATCGTCTTTGATGTAGTAGTCGCGATCGGGCAGGGTGAGACCGCCCTGGTCAATGTAGGCGATGACTTGATCGGCGTTGTGCAGGTCCGGGGATGAATAGAAGTTAAACAGCGAGCCAGCGCCAACCAGGTCCAGTCGCCCAAGCTCGTCCATCAGCGAGATCTTGTCTTGCGCTGCCGCAATGCGGCCGAGCTCCGGCTTTAACGCGTTGATGCCTTTTGCATCGACGGCCTTCTCGTCCATGCAAGAGCCGTAGAGGTCGCCGATTCTCTGGTCAACGCCATTCCGGCCGGAGCCGCCGACCGCTGCCTTTTCCAGAATTTCGCGCTCGATGTCGAGATTGCGTTCGTGCAGTTCCACGAAGCTCCCCCATTGCGACTGGTCAGGAGGAATCTCGGAATTCTTGATCCAGTTGCCGCAGGCGTATTGGTAAAAATCCACGCAGGGATCGATGGTTTTGTCGATCGTATCAAGGCTGAAGCCCGGCGCGGGTTTCGCAGAGGAAGATGTTTGGCCGAGGCTGCCAACAACCAGACAGAGCAACAAAGCTGGAGAAAAATAAAATACTCGCACGAGATTCCTCCTTTTGATGACGATTTAGATTTTAAGCTGGGGCATTCGGTAGGGGCAAGATCGGCGACGATTGCATGGCTCACTGATTCGCACAAAAATGATTCGCATAAACTTGATGCGGACAAAACTGATTTGCACGAAACTTTCTTGATAATTGAAGATGAAGCTCGTTCTACCTGTGTCTGCGATTTTCTCTAATAATCTTTCTAATAATCTCGCGAATCGGAAACATTAGACATACCTGCGACGAAATTCTTTGCACCTTCAGCCGCGTCGAATCGACTAAGACGCAGAATTCAGGCGCATCGCCTTACGAACGCAGCCCGCAGCATTGGAGACGCACTTGCTCCTAATGTCAGGAGTGGGCCGCGTGTTTCCATCGCAGTAAACCCCGCGATGGACCGTTTCACGTGTGCGCCCATTTCGGCTTTGTTTGAAGGAGACCAAGTTGACCGTAGCTCAGTTGCCGATGATCGCACTGTTGTTGGTAAGCTCGATGGCCGCACAAAATCTGAACGCCAACAAAATTTCTCCCGAGGCATTTCCCGAGGCACCGCTTCAAACCTCATTCCTTGAACCCGCGGCGAAGCCGGAAAAAGTATTTGACAAAAAGTTTTTCGCGGTCATGGGATCGTTGGGGGCAGCTGAAAGTCTCCGCTTTACCTCGCGCAAACTGGTACTGGAACGCGAGTACGCCGCGGGCGCTCCCTGGGTGAGCAGCGTACCTTCGAACCAAGGCATGGTCGCGAAAGATCTGGCGTTGTACAGCAGCGAATTCCTGGTAGCTTATGAACTGAAAAAATCGCATTCCT
>DASXIC010000166.1:0-45820 GCA_036498205.1 Chthoniobacterales bacterium
TTCTATGGCATTCCTCATTTTTGCGTCTCGATTGCGCTACGGCGGAAGGCCGAGATTATCGTGGGGGCGATCTACGATCCGATGCGCGATGAACTTTGGACCGGGCAAAAAGGCGCTCCGCCGAAGTTGAACGGACGCGAATTTCGGGTGAGCGAGCGCGTAGATTTGGCTGAGGCGATTGTTTCGGTGGGTCTGTCCAAAACAGGAGTCACGATCGAAGCGGGCATACCCATGCTGCAAGCAATGGTCCACCGGGCGCGCAAATGCCGCTTGCTCGGAAGCGCGGCGCTGGACATGGCTTACGTGGCATGCGGACGGATGGATGCGTATATCGAACAGGGCATCAGTTTGTGGGACATCGCGGCCGGCTGGATTCTGGTCGAAACAGCGGGTGGCACGGTTGAGCTAACGCCGCGGCGAGATATGAAAGACCGTTATAGCGTGATTGCCTCAAATGGGGTAATCGATTTAAAGATTTAAACACATGATTCGCTGCGGAATTGGTTATGACGCACATCGCCTGGCCGAGGGGAGAAAACTCGTCCTTGGCGGTGTGGAGATTCCACACCAACGAGGTCTCGACGGCCATTCCGATGCGGACGTCATTTCTCACGCAATCGCCGACGCTCTTCTCGGCTCGATGGGCGAAGGTGACATCGGCCGGCATTTTCCAAACACGGACCGGGCGTTTCAGAACATCAGTAGCCTGGAAATCCTGAAACATGTCCGCACACTCCTGGCGGAGAAGAACGCTCGCATGATCAACATCGATGCGACCTTGATCGCCGAGGCACCGAAAATTCAGCCGCATATCGACGCCATGCGAAAAAAAATCGCTGCCGCCCTGGCCTGCGAGCCGTCGAGTATCAGCATCAAAGCAACCACGAACGAAGGGCTCGGTACGATTGGCCGCGGAGAAGGAATGGCGGCGATCGCCATGGCATTGGTGGAAGATGTCTAAAGCGGAAACAGCTGCAGGCGATTTCGCCCTCACTGCGCGAAGTTGGGGCCGGTGACACTAGACGCGCAGCTGAAGCGACACGCCCCCTCGGGTGTTTCTTCGATGCCACCTCGCTTCTTCGATACCTACACACGCGAAGTACGCGAGTTCGTTCCGCTCAATCCGCCGAACGTTTCAATCTATACTTGCGGGCCAACTGTCTACAGTCGGGCTCACATCGGAAATTTCCGTGCTTACGTTTTCGAAGATTTGCTGCAAAGGCACCTCGAATCGCGGGGCTATCGCGTCAATCGCGTGATGAACCTTACTGACGTCGATGACAAGACGATTCGAGGCGCTCGGGAAGCCAATGTCGCGCTGGAGAAATATACCAGGCCGTTTAAGGAGGCCTTCTTCCAAGATTTGGAAACGCTTCGAATTAAACGAGCCAACGAATTTCCTGCCGCGACAGACCCCCAATACATCGCGCGAATGGTTGAAATGATCGGCCAATTGATGACCCGCGATCTTGCCTATCAGGCGGACGATAAATCCCTTTATTTTCGCATTAATAAATTTCCCAACTACGGCAAGCTCGCGCATTTGAATTTGGATGAGTTACGACCGACTGGCCGCATCCAGAGCGATGAATACGACAAAGAAAACATTGGCGACTTCGCACTGTGGAAAGCGTGGGACGAAGCAGATGGCGAAATTCGCTGGGATTCACCCTGGGGTCCCGGGCGTCCGGGCTGGCACATTGAGTGCAGCGCCATGGCCACCGCGCTTCTGGGAGATGAGATCGATATCCATTGCGGCGGGGTCGATAATATTTTCCCGCATCACGAGGCCGAGATTGCGCAGAGCGAAGGCTGTACAGGAAAAAAGTTTGTGCGCTACTGGCTGCATTGCGCCCATTTGCTGGTCGACAATCAAAAGATGTCGAAATCGCTGGGAAACTTCTACACCCTGCCAGATGTACTGGCCAAGGGGTACACCGGCCGCGAGCTGCGTTACGCTCTTCTCCGCGTGCATTATCGCGTTCCTTTGAATTTCACCTGGTCTGGAATGGATGAGGCACGGCAGGCTTTAAGCCGGATTGACGAATGGCGGCGGCGTTTGCACGAAATTAGCACCTCAAAATCAGACGCAAGCCAGACGAGTGCGCCGGGCGACGATTTCCATAACGCGCTGGATGACGATCTCAATATCTCCGCCGCGCTCGGTTACTTGTTCGAGTCGATCCGGGAGACAAATCGTGCGCTGGATGCGAACCAATTCGGGGCGGAGGCAGCCCGGACCTGGCTTAAATGGTGGGAAAGGATTAACGAGGTGCTCGAATTGGAAGAGACGACGGCGGTACCATTACCCGATGAAATCGAGGTATTGGCCAGGGATCGCCTCGAAGCGAGGCTTGCAAAAGACTGGCGAGCCAGTGATCAATTGCGCGACAAATTGAGCGCCCGCGGCTGGGAGGTGCGGGACACCAAAGACGGACAAAAAATTACACGTCGTGCCGGCATTCAGCCCTGAAGATATTTTCGCGCCCGCCGAGTTCATTAGCCTTGAACATACGGCGCACTCAAAGCTCTTCGAGAATCAGCGATACGTCTGGGATGCGCTGAAGCAGATCGCGAGTTATCTCCAGTTCCGGTTAAAACCGGCGATTTTGGGACAACTGATGGGGAAGCCGTTTATCAGCAATACGGTGTTCGTCGGGGCCGGCACGATCGTCGAGCAAGGCGCGGTGTTAAAGGGTCCCGCCTGGATCGGGGATAATTGTCACGTCCGCAGTGGCTGCTACGTGCGCGAGAACGTGATTGTGGGAGAGGGCGTAGTGCTGGGCAATTCATGTGAGTTCAAGAACTGCATCATTTGCGACGAAGCGCAGATCCCACATTTCAGCTATGTCGGCGATTCCATTCTTGGATATCGGGCACATCTCGGGGCCGGCGTGATTTTGTCGAATGTGAAGTTGGACCATCGCGAAATCTCAGTCGTGGCTGCGGACGGCACGATTGCGACTGGTCTGACGAAATTCGGCGCGATCATTGGTGATCGGAGTGAGATTGGTTGCAATGCGGTAATTAATCCCGGCGCAGTGATCGGGCGAGATTGTATTATTTATCCAGGCGCGAATTTTCGCGGCGTTTTAGCGAGCGGCACTATTCTGAAAGTGCGGCAAAATCAACAAACCTTGTCGCGTCGCGAAATCTCTGGGTGATACGAAGAGACCGGATGGGCGGGGATTCGAACCCCGGGTGCCTTTCGGCACACACGCTTTCCAGGCGTGCACAATAGACCGCTCTGTCACCCATCCCTTGACCGTTGTCGCGGAACCCGCGCGCAAAATTTTGGGCGCTCGTGAACACTGCCGCAATCAAAGTTGCAAGCGCCGAAACAATTCGTCGAGCGGTAGCTGAAGGCCGACGAAAAATTCCCCAAAATCGGCAAACTCCGCGCTCACCGGGTCGAAGCGCATCTGGTAAACGATTGCTTTGATTTGAAAACTATCGCGCGCGAACAGCGTCACGCCCCATTCGGCGTCATCCAGACCGGTCGAGCCGGTAATCAGTTGTTTTACTTTCCCGGCGAACTCGCGTCCTACTTTCGCGTGGCCACCCATGAGTTTCCGTCGATCCTCAAATGGGAGCGCATACCAGTTCCGCTGTTCGCCTCGCCGCTTGCTCATATTATAGAAGCAGACTATTGGCCAGTCGGGCAGGGTCGGATAAACACGCTCGCGAGTATAATGTTTCATCCGCTCGGCGAAACTGCTCATCGCAGCGTCAAATTCGGGCATTCCGGGCGTTAGGTTCTGTTCGCGTTGAAGGGTTTCCGCATATTGTTCGGCCGTCGTGGCATACTCGCTTTCTTCCGTGAGCGAGAAATAACTGTAAACGGGTTCGAGAATGCCCGGTCCAAGCGAAAGGGTGAGACGTTTTTCGAAGAAATTCGCCACCTGCAGGTCCGGCGTGATCAACATAAACCCGATGTCTGCCTTTGGGGAAACGATGCTGAGAGTAAGCAGCTGAGTGTTCTCAGTCGCACGAATTTCCTGAACGATCTCTGCCAGGGTAGTCTTGGCGGCGCGCTGCTCGCTGAGATTGGAAAGCTGCCATTGCGCGTAATCGACGCGGTAAAAAAGATGCAGGCAGTGCCAGCCCCGTTCCGGAATCAATGGCACGTTTTTATCAGCCATGGCGCTAGTCTCCCCCTCGCGCAGGACGGGTCAAGCGCGTGTGACCTTCGCCTGGGCCAGATGCGGCAGACAATACTCTTCACCGTTGCTGGCAACCCGAAATTCCAAATTGGGATCGGTCAGTTCGGTCGCGCCGCAAACAGCGCAGCGATGCAGCGCTTGCGATTCGGATTCATGCGATTGAATTTCGAAACGTTTCCGCCGCGCACTTGTCTGGCGACGGTTGCGCGCGTCGTTAACGATCTCCGGGCCAAAGAAGATCAGATAATTCGCCATCGCCGCGATGGCTGCAGCCCGAAACTGCATGGAGCCGGTAACAATTTGCAGGAGCAAGAGCCCCGCGGAAAACCACGCAATCCATTTCACCTTCAGCGGCAAAACATAAGCGAAATAAATGATGAGATCGGGGTAAAAACGGGCAAAGGCGAAGAAAAGCGATGCCGTCAGCATGAAATTAGAAAAGGCAGTGCCGAAGAAAAAGGCGGCAACCGTAGTGCCGAGCATTCCTAGTAAAAAAAAGAGCGTGAGTTTGAATGCTCCCCAGGCCGCCTCGAGCCCGTTGCCGATCCACCAAAGGAAAAGGACGTAAAAGGCGACGTTCGCCCAATCGGGTAAAGGCAGGAAACTCGTCATTTGCGGGATGAAAATGTAAGTGACGAGTCGCCAGACCTGGCCGTGAAGGACGGCGCTGGGATCGAGATCGAGCAGGCGCAGAAATCCCGGGCTCATCTTTTCCAGCAAGAATGTGAGCGCGTTGAAGAATGCGACGTAGCGCAGCAATCCGGGAACGGCGAGAGAGCCCAAACGGCGTTCGAGTTTGTCGAGCCAGGTCATCGTGCGCGGGACGCTAGCGAATGCGTCGCCCTTCTTCAAATTGATCGAAGACAAAGATGGTGATGGTTGCGTGCGCAATCGTGACGTCTAGCTTGCTCGCGTGTCAGTCGGCACCCTCAAAACTACCGCACTCAAAGATGAGCATATGCGGCTCGGCGCAAGAATGGTGCCTTTCGGCGGCTGGTTGATGCCGGTGCAGTACAGCGGGATCGTCGATGAGCATCAGACGGTCCGGCATGCAATCGGGATGTTCGACATCTCTCACATGGGACAATTCCTTGTTTCGGGCGACGGAGCGCGCGATTGGCTGAATGCGATGCTAACGAACAATCTGGCGAAATTGGAAGTGCGTTGCGGACAGTACACTTTTCTATTGAACGAGACTGGCGGGGTCATTGACGACCTGATTGTGTATCGAATCGGCGAGGCCGACTTTCTCCTCGTCGTAAATGCATCGAAAATCGATGAAGATCTTGCATGGCTCGAGAGGCATAGGCCTGATGCAATCCAATTACGCAATCGCAGTGCCGAGTTTGGGGGGATCGCATTGCAGGGACCGCTGGCAATGGAATTTTTCCGGGAATGGATCGGGCCAGAGCAAATGGCGCCAGCACGTAATCACATCGCCGATTTCCCATTCTCGAGCAGCACGATCTCTCTCGCGCGGACTGGGTATACCGGTGAAGATGGATTCGAAGTTTTCTTTCCGACGACGGTTGCTTTGGAAGTTTGGCAAAGTGCGCTGAAAATCGGTGCCCAATTTGGAATAAAGCCGTGTGGCCTCGGCGCGCGCGATACTCTTCGACTTGAAATGTGTTATCCGTTAAACGGATCCGATCTATCGCCGGAACGGAATCCGCTTGAAGCCGGACTGGGTTTCTTTGTCGATCTCGAAAAACCCAAGTTTATTGGCCGGGAGAAATTGATCGAGACGAAAAGGAATGGACCGTCTCAAAGATTGGTCGCTCTTAGGATGAATGGGAAAGGTCCGCCGCCCCGTCCGCACTATTCAATTTTTCAGGAAGGACGGCGCATTGGCGAGATTACGAGCGGCACGCTCTCGCCGAGCTTGAACATCGGCATCGGCATGGGGTATGTCTCGGCCGCGTCCGCGAAGACAGGGTCGGTCCTGGAAATAGAAATTCGCGGTCAGAAATTTCCGGCCGCGATTGAAAAGAAACCGTTTTACAAAAAATCATGAATGTTCCCGAGGATTTGCGTTACACCGAAAGCCACGAATGGATTAAGCGCGAAGGTGAAAACATTCGGGTAGGCATTACGGACCACGCCCAGGCGGAATTAACCGATGTCGTGTTCGTCGAGCTGCCAAAAGTGGGACGAGCGGCAAACACCAAAGAAGCGATCGCAGTTATCGAGTCGGTGAAAGCGGCGAGCGATATTTACGCCCCGGTCAAAGGAACCATCGTCGAGGCAAATATTGCGCTCGAAGCTAATCCGGCGCTGATTAATACCGATCCCTACGGAGAAGGATGGATTTTTGTCCTCAAACTGGATCAGCCAGACGATCTCACCAATCTAAAGGACGCAGCGGCTTACCGGCAGCAGATTGGCTAGATTCGCGCGCGGGCTTCTGCCTTATCGAAATAACAGTTGATCAACCGCTCGAAGCAGATGCTCAATCGGGACTGGTGAAGCGAGAAAGCTGTAGCCGGACAAAATACCCGCGGAATGAAATTCGCGGTCAGAGACAAACCTGCTCAAACAAAGCAGGGGCGTTGCGGACAACTCAAGATCGTTTTGTAATTGCTGGGCGATAATGTCGCCATCGGTGGCGGTTGTTGTCATATCGACCACGATTAAATCGGGTCGAAACCAGCGGGCTGCGTGCACGGCAAACGCAGTGTCGTGTTCCTCGCGGATGGAATATTTGCCGGCACGTTCGAGGGCTTGGCGGACTAATCCAGTGACACGTGGCTCGTGATCGATCAGCAGGATTTTTTTGAGAACCTTCACAACCGTCGCGGTTTGCCCAGCATCGGTTGTGCCAGAAGACGATGTGAGAGGTCGACTCCGTCTCAGCTCGACCGCCCTCACGGGCAAGTTGTGCCAGTCAGAAGGGGAATCGCGATCGGATTCCTACCAGAGACCCGCCACAATATTAACAGTGAGAGCAAGAACGACGGTATTGAATGCAAACGAGATCATTGCGTGGACAAGCGCCAGATTGCGCAATTGTCCCGACGTGATTTGAACATCGGAGACCTGGCAGGTCATCCCGATAACAAACGAGAAGTAAGCAAAATCGCTGTAGTCGGGCGGCTCTTCTCCCGGGAAGAGAAGTCCGCCCGCCAGTTTTTCCTTCGCGGCGTCGCTATCACCGTAAAAAGTATGGGCGTAGCGCAGTCCAAAAACGCTATGCATGAGCAACCAGGAGAGAACAACCGTGATCAATGCGAGCAGGAGATCGAGGGTGAAGTGTCCACCTTTTTCCGATCGGCCATGGCGAAGCAATAGTGCGACCGCGATCATCGCCGCGGACGTAGCAATTACGACCAGGACAAATATCAGCCTGGTGCCGACATCCTGCCGTTTTGCGACCGCGCGGATTTTTTCGCGTGGTGTAAACGCAATTGTTATCCATATCAGGAGCAAGGAAACGAAGGCATAGGAATCATAGGTTGTGAGTGCGACCGTCCAAAACGCCTGGGCCCGAAGCGCCACTGGAACAAAAAGCGAAACCATTACCGCGGCGGCGACGCGATGGTGCGAATCCATTTTCGCGATTGCCGAAAATATTCGCTTCACGCCGAGACCAAACGAAAACCCGTTCACTCAAGCAAGCTAAACTGCCAGCCGGATCCGCCTCGACCTCCTCGAAGTCGGGCTTTTTTCTCGGCCGCCCTATGCTTAATTCGTAATCCGCGATGCCCGGTCAGACCAAGAAACCGAACCAGGAAATGAGCTTTGAGGTCGCAATGGAGCGGCTGGAAGAGATCGTCGAAGAGATGGAATCGGGAAAAATGCTGCTCGACGATTTACTCGTTCGCTATGAAGAAGGAATGAAGTTAGTAAAGGTTTGTCAGGAGCGACTTGCGAATGCGGAACAAAAAATTCAGGTCATCACCCGTGATTATGCGGGGAAGACATCGTTAAAGAATTTCGAGCCCGGGGAAGCGCAGATGTCTTCTGGTAACGAAGTTGAAGAAAACAAGAATGACGACGTCAGCCTCTTCTAAAAGCGCGCTACCGCTTCTTGACGGAATTCGTGGACCTGCGGACGTAAAGGCAATCCACGAGCAGGACCTTCCCCAGCTGGCCCAGGAAGTTCGCGAAGAACTGATTAAAGTGCTTTCACAAACGGGAGGCCACCTCGGTCCCAATCTTGGCGTCGTCGAGTTGACTATCGCCCTCCATCGCGTTTTCGATACGCCCAAGGATCGGTTTGTTTTCGACGTCAGCCATCAGGGTTATGTCCATAAAATGTTCACCGGACGGCGCGATCGCATAAGCACAATGCGCCAGTACCAGGGGCTGAATGGATTTCTTCTGCGTACCGAGAGCGAGCACGATTGTTATGGTGCAGGCCATGCCGGCACCGCCTTGTCGGCGGGCCTGGGGATGGCCGTGGGCCGTGATTTGCGAGGCGGGGATGAGCATGTCGTCGTCGTCGCGGGCGATGCCGCCTTCACCTGCGGTATCAGTTACGAGGCGCTCAACAACGCCAAGTCGCAGACGAAACGGTTTATCGTTGTGTTGAACGACAACGAATGGTCGATCGCAAAAAACGTCGGCGCCATCGCCTCCTATTTTAACACGCTTACGACCAATCCGATGTACGCTGGATTGCACGAGAAGGCGCGCAGATTTATTGAAGCGATAGCGGGTAAGAGTGCGGTGCATCTTGCCCACAAATTCGAGGAAGGCGTAAAGAACCTGCTCGTACCGAGTGTCATCTTCGAAGAATTCGGCTTGCACTACTACGGCCCAATCGATGGCCACGATATTCCGCTCCTGATTAAGACTTTCGAATTCTTAAAGACGCAGGAGGAACCGGTGCTTCTGCACATTCTGACCAAAAAAGGAAAGGGCTATGAGCCTGCTATTGCAAAACCGGACAAGTTCCATGGGCTCGGAAAATATAAACTCGAAACTGGCGAGACTGCGCCAACACCGACCCCGACGTATTCTGAGATACTCGGGAAAACACTGGCCAAATTCGCCGATTCAAACAAAAAAATCGTCGCTATTACTGCGGCGATGCCGAGCGGAACCGGCCTTGGGTTCTTTCAAGCTGCTCATCCTGACCGCTATTACGACGTGGGCATCGCGGAGGAACACGCTGCGCTTTTCGCCTGTGGTTTGGCAACTCAGGGATTGAAACCGTTCCTGACGATCTATTCCACTTTCATGCAACGGGCCTACGACATGATCATCCATGATATCGCGCTGCAAAATCTCAACGTTTCCCTTTGCATGGACCGGGCGGGATTAAGCGGTGACGACGGCCCAACGCATCATGGGCTATTCGACATCGGTTATCTGCGCCACATACCAAATTTCGTCCATATGCAGCCAAAGGACGAAGATGAGTTCGTTGACATGCTCTGGACGATCGCGAACTACGACTCAGGCCCAATCGCGATTCGTTACCCGCGTGGAGCGGGGATAGGCGCCAAGCCCAAGGAATCGCCGCGTTTGCTCGAGATCGGCAAGGCGGAGGTGGTGCAACATGGCCGAGATGTCGCAATTTTCGGCCTGGGTAACATGTTCGAAGTCGGGCAGGAAGCAGCCAAGCTACTCGAGGAGCGGGGCGTTTCCGTCGCCTTGATCAATCCGCGTTGGATTAAGCCTATCGACACCGGCACGCTGGAGTTTTTTGCCCGCAGCGTGGAAGTGGTTGCGACCCTGGAAGACCATGTCCTGCACAACGGCTTCGGCTGCGCGGTGATGGAGCACTTGCACTCAAAAATGATCCACACGCCGGTGGTCCGTATCGGTTGGCCGGATCATTTTATCGAACACGGGACGATTCCAATTTTGCGCAAGAAACATGGGATCACGGCGGAAGCACTAGTGGAGAAAGTAATGCCGTTGCTACGACAGAAACCCGTGGCAAAAACCAGCGCTGCCTGATTCGTCGGCCCGACTTTGGCCGTTAACAGAAAGCTGCCGCAATGGCCGTAATCGAAGCTCACGAGCTGACGAAAGTCTATCGTACCTACCGCAAGGAAAGCGGACTGCGCGGCGCAATCAAGGGTCTGTTCCGACGGCATTATGATCAAACCCGTGCGGCCGACCATGTCACTTTCCAAATCGATGAAGGCGAGTTCGTCGGATTCCTGGGCCCAAATGGAGCGGGCAAGACGACAGTGCTGAAAATGCTTTCCGGTTTGCTCAATCCGACATCGGGGGATGCCCGTGTCCTTGGCTTTATACCATGGGAGCGCCGGAATGAGATGAAGCGGCAATTCAGCCTGCTCATGGGGCAAAAAAATGCGCTTTGGTGGGATCTGCCGGCGCAGGAATCGCTCGAACTAAACCGGGCGATTTATGGAATCGATCGCGACCGTTTCAAAAAGGTGGTCGGTGGCTTGAGCGAACTGCTCGAGGTAACCGACAAGATGAATGTAATGGTGCGCGAACTTTCGCTAGGGGAGCGCATGAAAATGGAATTGATCAGCGCGCTCATTCACGAACCACGGGTGCTGTTTCTCGACGAACCTACCATTGGGCTGGATGTCGTGAGCCAGAAAAGGGTGCGGGATTTTTTGCGCGTTTATAACGAGCGACATCGCATCGTTACGATGCTAACCAGCCATTACATGCAAGATATCCAGGAGCTTTGCGATCGCGTCATCATCATCGATCATGGAAAGATTTTTTTCGACGGGCCGCTCGATCGGATCATTGATCGGTTCTCCGCCGATAAAGTGGTAAGTCTCACCTTTGCTGAAGAGGCGGTGCGGGATTTTTCGGCATTTGGGGAAATCGTCGCGCAGACTCCGGTCTCGGTGCAGCTAAAAGTGCCGCGGGCAAAGGTGACGGAGACGTGCCGGCGCCTGCTTGAGGCTTGTAACGTCAGTGACATAAATGTGCAGGAGATGCCAATCGAAGAGGTGATCCGTCAACTCTTCGGCGAGCGTAGCGCGCACGAATCGCCCCTCCCAGTGACGGTTTAGTGCTGGAATACTGCGGTCCGCAGTTGCTGCGAATAAGCCGGGTTCACTTCGAAGGAAACGGTTGGCATTTCCGCCAAATCAACCTGCTCGCTATAGGGAATGCTTTCGACGAAACCGGCAGCGATCAGCCCGTTCAAGGTGTCGCTCACGTCTTCCGGATCCATCCGCGTGGCATCTAAAATGTCTACTCCGAGCATCGATTCAGTAAAACCGATAGCCCGAACCACTGTTGCCTCGCGGCCGGATAACCTGATGTCCCGCATGGCTGAGAGTTTGAGCAGCAAGCATGCCTCAACTTTCACCGCGAACATCGGCAAAGTGCAGGTTGGAACTGGGAAAGATGGACCGGCGAAAACCCTCGATGTAACTCGGATAAATCGGTGCCCAACCGAGAGCACGCAATTTGGCGTTGCTCACCCGCTTGTTGGAATCGCCACGTTTTCGCCGCGGCGTGGCCCGATTGGAATCAGCAAGCGGAATTGTCAGTTGCTGTGAAAGCCATTTCAGAATCTCACTTCGCGGCACCGGCAAATCGTCCACCACATTGAAAATTCTCGGCGGCATAATGGCCTTTTCTCCGGCCAGAAAAAAAATGGCTGTTGAAATGTCGTCGCGGTGAACCTGATTTGTGATCCGGTCCGAGTCCGGCGCTTTGGCGGTTCCCTCGACCACACTGCGAAGGAGAAAGGAACGCCCCGGCCCATAAATTCCGGCGACACGTAAGACAATGCCACCACGACTCAGAACAATCTCTTCGGCGCTTCGCAAAATTCTTCCCGTCTCGGTCGACGGTTCGGCCGGGCTTTCTTCATTTACCCATTCCCGGTCGGATTGAGCATAAACGCTCGTGCTGCTGGTGAAAATCAATCGGGCTTGCGGAAAGGAGGCGGCGAGATTCGCCAAACCAGTTTGGTAAACCCGGCGGTAGGACCCAGCATTTCTGTTCGCCGCACCAGCGCAATGTACGACAACCTCCGCGTCGAAACTGTTCCGACAGACGCTTTCGGAGTCGGACAAGTCTACTGCCTCGACGCGGATCCCGTTCTGAGAGACCTCCTCCTCCAATTTCCGTAACTTCCAGCCCGCGACGTCCCAGCCGGCTTCAACAAACCGCTTGGCAACTGCGGTTCCAAGATAGCCGCAACCGGCGACCAGAATCCGCCGCATTTCACGATCCTGCCGCCAGCTCGATTTCGCCAAACGGGTCTTTCTGCGTGGCGCGCACCTGTTTTAGCCGAATTAGCTCGAGCAGGGCGAGAAACGTAACCACTATCTCGACACGCGACGCGGCATCGGCGAATAATTCCGAAAATCGCAGCGGCCTGCCTGTGGCGACCCGAGCAAGAATCGATTCAATCTTGTCCGACACCGTAAAATTCTCACCGAAAATTTCCTGTAGTTCCCGCCGCGCCTCAACTCGCTTGATCACCTGCTGAAAGGCATTGATCAGCTGAAAAATTCCGACGTCACCCAGCGGGATCGGCGCGGTTCCATCAGAAGCGGCGACGCCGCCGCGCGTGAAAATATTTTCCTGTTCGATTGCCCGATGCTGCAGTTGGGCGGCCGCTTCCTTGAACTTTTTGTATTCGATCAATTGGCGGATGAGGTCCCAACGCGGATCATCCTCTTCAGCTTCCTCGTCGGGCGGTTGCAAATCGAGAGGAAGCAAGCTCCGACTTTTCAAGTAGAGAAGATTTGCCGCCATGACGACGAATTCGCCGGCGATGTCGATGTTCAGCTCTTTGAATGCTTCAAGGTAGTCGAGGTACTGACGCGTGATCCTTTCGATCGAAATGTCGTAGATATCCAGCTCGTCGCGCTTAATGAGATAAAGCAACAGGTCGAGCGGCCCTTCAAAAACCTCGAGCCTGACCTTGTAGTCGGTGTTCATGGTCGTGCCGGTGGGGCCATCAACTCCACTTAGCGGAGGCGAGACCTTCGGTGGACCCAAACGCTATTCACGATCCCGAGCCCAAACATAATCATCAGAACAAACGAACCGCTGTAGCTTATCAGCGGAAGCGGTACTCCGGTGATCGGCAAAACAGAGATCGTCATACCGATATTTTGAAAGATGTGGGTAAAAATTAATGCGGTAATGCCGACAACAAGAAGCAAACCAAACTGGTCTCCCGCCCAGAAGGCCACGAATAAGCATGTCAGAAGCAACAAACCGAAGGCACCGAGCAAAAACATTCCGCCGACAAATCCCCACTGCTCGCCGATCGCAGAAAAAATGTAGTCATTGTGGACAGCCGTTGCCGGAAGAAAACCCAGTTCGATTTGTGTGTTAGGCGCTTTGAAACCTTTACCAGCCCAGCCACCGGAACCAATGGCTATAAGGGATTGATTGATCGCCCAGGCCGAGCCCTGCCGATCGATGTCAGGATTAATGAACGCGGTGATCCGCTCCTGCTGGTACGGTTTCAATCCCACATTGACCGCGATCGGGATGAAAGCGATCGCAATCAAAATGATGCAAATAAGATAGCGCACCGGCATTCCACCCACAAAGAGCAGCGCCATCAGCACCGGCGCCCAAATGATTACCTCGCCCAGATCCGGCTGCATAAGGATGAGCAGGCAAGGCGCTCCAACTATGGCCCCGCAAAGAAGCAGCCGCAGCATCGGATGCATTTCCTTGAACTGACTGAGAAATAGCGAAAGCACCATGATTCCGGCGATCACAGCCAGCTGGGCCGGTTGAAAATTGACAGGTCCGATGTGCAGCCAGCTGCGAGCGCCGTAAACCTTTTGTCCCATAAATTTTGTCAGGATTAAAAAGCCCAGTCCCGCCAAATACATCGGGAGTGCTCCCCACCGAACCCATTTGTAATCAATCAAACTCGTAATGATGAAGGCGAAGAAGCCCACCACCACCCAATTGGCCTGCTTGCGCCAGAATTCGGCCGCCACCGGATCTTCGCGCATATAGGTTGCGCTGTAGATCGCGATAACGCCGAAAATCGCCAGCGCCAGCATAACCGACATGAGAAGCCAGTTAAGGCTGAGAATTTTTCTGAGAAACGGCGTCACGTCTTCGAGAAAGAGCGGCTGAATATACCGCACAGCGTGTGCCCGTAAACCTCGTCGTTCTTAAAAAAACCGGGACATCGCCAAATAGGGTCCGTGTAACCATTAAGCGATGAAGTCGGAATTTTTAACGCTAATTTATCAAATATGATAATTTCTCAGATCCGTGGCAAGCACATAAGCCACTAATAACATGGTATTTATATCGCAAGAAAAACTTCTTTTGTCCTATTGTTTCGCAAGATCACTTCAGTTAACATCAATTGTCTCGCCGGAGGTATTAGGGGCAAGACATGGAATATGGCGAAACGAACCAAACGAAAAATCGCGCGGCCAAAGCTGCCGCTGCAGAGACAACTCGGGCTGGAGACGGGAGGTCGTTATTTCGATCTCCGCTCGATATTCGACAAACTGAATCGGCGCAATTTCGGCAACCGTCTCCGTAGTTACAAGGTTGTTTGGGGCAAGAAACGACGGGAGCGCCCCCGAGAATACTTTATTTTCGGCACGATTCAGGAAGAAGAGCGAGTCATTCGGATCAATCCGTGGCTGGATCAGCGATTTGTTCCCGCGTGGTTTTTGGAATACGTCCTTTATCACGAAATGCTGCATGCGGTCGTGCCTGATAAGGTTGACGGCGGAGGGCGCCGTTGCGTCCATACTGACGAATTCAACCGCCGTGAGCGGAAATTCCGTTTCTACAAGCGCGCTCGTCGCTGGGAGGACGAGAACCTCGCGCGATTTCTCCGTTAGCGCCTTTGAGCCGCCGCTGGCGGGGCGGCGAAATCAGACGGCGAGGGCGTCGTCGCCACGTTCTTTTTGATCAGATACCAGAGCGTGGTCGCGAGCAGGAGGGAGATCAACTTCGCGTGCCAGTTGTTCAGAATCAGTTTCTTCATAAGCGCGCTGCAATAGGATTTCGCTAATGCGTTTGTGGAATGTCTCGGGTGTGAAACCGCGTTCAATTCGTCGCCGATGACAGATGGAAATACCTCCCGTCTCTTCGGAAACGATGACGGCAACGGCGTCAGATTCCTCAGTCAGGCCAAGTCCGGCGCGGTGACGCAACCCCAGGCTGCGGTCAAGCGTTTCGCGCTGGCTCACCGGAAAAATGCAAGCGGCAGCGGCAATACGACCATTTCGAACAATGACTCCGCCGTCATGCAACGCCGCTTTGGGATGAAAAATGGTGAGCATAAGCTCAACCGAAAAATCTGCGTCAACCAGCACCCCCGTCTCTTCATAAACGCGGATCGAAGTATCCCGTTCGATCGCAATCAGGGCGCCGAATTGCTTGCTTGCCAATTGCGTGACCGCTTCGACAAGGTCGTGTACCGTTTCGCGCTTTTCGCTCGTCAGGGAAAAGATGGGGTGCCCACCCAATTCTGCCAGGCCGCGACGCAATTCCGGTTGAAAAATGACGACCAAGGCAATGGCAAGAAAAACGGAAAAGCTACGAATGATCCAACCGATGACTACCAGGTTCAGCAACTGCGAAATCAGGGTCAGGGTAAGGAAAACAATGGCCAGACCCGTTAGCACCTTTGCACCGCGAGTGCCGCGGAAGTAAAGATAGCCATAGTAGATCCCGACGCTGAGCAGCAGGATCTCGATTGCACTCCGCCAGCCTCTGACCGCAAGCTGGAGCAGTTGGTCCATCATGCTGCCCCACGCAACGCGTCGGCCACGCGTAGCGCCTCCAAGTTAGGCTGGATATCGTGCACGCGCACAACGTCGGCTCCGCCAAAGCGGAGAAGTGATGTAAATCCAACGGTCGGGAATAACCTCTTCTCGACCGCGCCGTTGCCGCCGCTGATTTTTCCGAGAAAAGCTTTGCGCGAGACCCCGACGATAAGTGGTCGCTCACGCAGGCGGATAGACTCCAGCTTTCTCAGAAGGAAGAGATTGTGTTCAAGCGTCTTCCCGAAACCGATACCCGGATCGAACGCCATCGTCATGCCATCAACGCCGGACTCCGTGGCCCGGTCATACTGCTGTCGAAAAAAATCGGCTACCTCAGAGACAACATTCTTATAGCGCGGTGCCAGCTGCATTGTTTTCGGCGTTCCCTGCATATGCACCACGATAAAGCCCGCCTGATATTTCGCCGCGAGTGAGAACATCTCGTCGTCGCCTCGCCCACCCGTGACATCGTTAATGATTTTTGCGCCGGCATCCAGTGCTGCCACCGCAACCTCGGGTTTTGACGTATCGACGGAAATCAAAGCCTGAGGTTCGCGAGCCAAGGCTGCGATCACTGGCAGAACTCTACGTTTTTGTTCGGAAATATCGACCGGTTCCGCGCCGGGTCGCGTCGATTCTCCACCGACATCGATGATATTGGCGCCTTCGGCAATCATTTCACGGCCGTGCTCGATTGCCGTCTGGGCACTGAAAAATCTACCGCCGTCGGAAAATGAGTCGGGCGTAACGTTCAGCACCCCCATCAGCCAGCCTCTTGCGGTAAGGTCGAAAATCTCGCCGCCGATTTTCCAGCGCGTCTGTGCCATACGATTGAGACTACCACGCGTCGCAGATTATTCGACGGGGATTACTTGTGTGTGTAGCGGCCCATCAATTCGCCCTGCGCGAGAATATGACCCTTTATTGCCGACTCCAGCTCCGCACGTCGTGCACCCGCTTTTAAATCGATCGATTGATCGAGCGCGAAAATCCTAAAAACGTAACGATGCGTCCCTGATGGAGGACAGGGAGCGCCGTAACCTCGTTTCGAGAAATCATTCACGCCCTGAACGGCGCCAGGGGGCACGCTATTCTCCGCGAGTTTTGTCGTCGGCGAAGGGATGTTCCAAACCAACCAGTGTGTAAAAAGACCTCCCGGCGCGTCCGGATCCTCCATGATCAGGGCAAGGGTTTTCGTTGCCGCGGGCGTGCCGCTGATTCGAAGCTCGGGACTTATACTCTGTCCATTGCATGTGTACTTCCCAGGAATCTCCGCGCCGGCCGAGAAAGCGGGACTGGTAACTGCGATTCCGGAACTCGACCCGCTGGCCGAGCTCAAAATGCTTAGTGCTAGCAGTGAAACGGTGATGCCCAATCCACGCCAATTCATGACAAATTGAACCTTCGCCCGGGGACGCAGCCGTCAAGCGCAACTTGAAAGATGTTGCTGGTGTCAGCGGCGAAGCGGGGAGACCATTCGGGATGTCGACAGGCCGAAAGGAATTACGTCATTCCGAATTGCGGGGACAAATCCTGCAGCTGATTCGTGATCCAAAGTACCGACCACTCGATAAGACAGAAATTGCAGACGCACTTGGCTACAATGCTTCGCGTCGGAGTGAAATCCGCCCGCTGTTGCGCGAACTCGAACAAGAGGGGGAAATCGCGCGCATTCGGAAGAATCGATTTGTCCTGCCTGATACAGCCGATTTGGTCACCGGGACTTTGACGGTCCATGAAGCCGGTTACGCGTTTCTGACAAATGAGAAGGCCGGCCAGGCGGACCTATTTATCGCGGCTGAAAATACCGGTACGGCCATGCATGGCGATCGGGTGGTCGCACGCATCAATCGCCCGGCGGAACTCTCCCGTGCGCGCCGCCCACGAGCGGAGGGCCGCATCATTCGCATCCTTGCACGCGCCCACCACGAAATCGTCGGCACGTTGCAGCACACCCGTAATTTTTTCTACGTCGTCCCGGATGATCCGCGGCTAGTCCACAATATTTACGTTCAGCGAGCACCCCTGAACGGGCGTGTTCCTAACCCCGCTGACAAGGTGGTGGTGCAACTCGAGCAATGGGAATCGCGTCACGTCAATCCGGAGGGGAAAATTGTCGAGATTCTCGGTCCGCGCACCGCACCTGGCGTCGACATCATCTCGATCATCCGCAAGTACCATTTGCCGGTCGCGTTTCCGCGGGAGGTACTCGAGGAAGCGGAAAGAATTTCAGAGCAAATCAGCCCCGAAATGCGGGCAGGGCGGGAGGATTTGCGTTCGCAATTCATCCTCACAATCGACCCGGATGATGCGCGAGACTTTGACGACGCAGTGCATGTAGAAGAACTGTCGAGCGGAGCCTGGCGCCTCGGCGTGCACATTGCCGATGTCAGCGCCTACGTGCGGCCGGGCGGCGCGCTCGACCGCGAGGCGCAGCGCCGAGGCAACAGCGTTTATTTGCCTGACCGCGTCATCCCGATGTTGCCGGAGCGATTGAGCAACGGCGTTTGTAGTTTAAATCCCCAGGTCGATCGGCTGACCCATTCGGTTTTCATCCAGTTCGACAAAAATGGCCGTATGCGCGGAGCGCGTTTCGCCCGCAGTGTCATTCGCAGTGCAAAGCGACTGACTTACAAAGAAGCTTATGCGATTCTAAAAAATCCGCCGCGCGATCAACTTGGAAACCGATTGCATACAGCGTGGAAGCTGGCGGCCTTATTGCGACGAAAGCGATTCGAGCATGGCGCGCTGGACCTCGATATGCCTGAGGTCAAAGTCATTGTCGACAAAAAAGGGCATCCGGTTCGTTTCGAGCGGGTCGAGAACGATGAGTCGCATCAACTGATCGAGGAGTTCATGCTGGCGGCAAATGAAGCTGTTGCGCGGGAGCTTAAAAACCGAGGAACGCCAGCGATTTATCGCGTCCACGAAAATCCGGATGCGGAAAAACTGGCCGAGTTTCGCGAGTTTGTGCTGACGCACGGCATCCGGGTCGGAGATCTGACGCATCGGACCGAAGTACAGCGGTTGCTCGAATCGATTCGCGGTACGCCTGAGGAGCACCCCCTGAAAATCGGTCTTCTCAAAAGTTTGAAGCGCGCCCGGTATGCGACCGCTCCTCTTGGCCACTACGGTCTGGCGAAAAGCAATTACACTCATTTTACCAGCCCGATCCGACGTTATGCCGATTTGGCGGTGCATCGCGCGCTGGCCGATCGGGATCTGTCACGCAAGAACGCCCCAACGTTCTCCCAGCTTTCATCCATTGCCGAGCATATTTCGGCGTCGGAACGAAACGCAGCCGAGGCAGAAATGGACGCAGTGAAAATGAAGAAACTCGAATTTTTCGAGGCGCAGATTAACGCGCGTGATCCGCAGATTTTTGATGGCGTCGTGATTGACGTGCGAAATTACGGACTCTTGATCGAATTGCCCGAGATGTTGCTAACTGGGCTGGTCCACGTCTCAACTCTGACTGACGATTTTTACATTTTCTCACCTACGCAAAGGCAATTTATCGGTCGGCAAACGCGCCGGCGTTTCGCGGTCGGCGACAAGCTTCGAGTTTACGTGGCGCGAGTGGATCAATTTAAGCGACAGATTGATTTTGCCGTTGCCGATCTGCGAAAGACGACCCCGGCAAAGAGGGGTGGCAAGCCGCGTCGATAAAACGGAGCTTTGGCATTACCCGTTTGCTGCGTGAAATTTCGGTAAACTTTTTGCTTTCCGAAACATGCAGGCGCTGCCTAGAATCGACGTAAGGTCAAAATGGACAACATTATCGAAGCGAAGGAGCTTCAGATTGAGCGGAAACATTTTTATGTCGAATTTCGCGAGAACGATCGCGGACGGTTCCTTCGCATTACCGAGGAAGCGCATGGCCGGCGAAACACTATCATCGTGCCGAGCACGGGTTTGGAAGAGTTTAATGCCGCCATCGACGACGTCCTCGCCAGTACCGAGCGCGCGACAGTGTAGCCATCCGTTGGGTTAGGATACGCGCGACCAGCCGCGCGTTGACACGTCTCACCTCGGATTTACTTTGCGGCGCTTTTATCCCACTGACGTTCGCTTATGCCACTTAGATCCGCCCCTTCGCGCCGAGCCACCGTTAAGGTGAAGTCTCGCGATCGCGCAGCGAAACGTTCCAGCCGAGCAAAGCCTGCTAAATACGTCTATTACTTCGGAGAGGGAAAAGCTGACGGCAACGGCAAGATGAAGCCATTGCTCGGCGGTAAGGGCGCAAATCTGGCGGAGATGACCCGCATCAAGCTGCCTGTCCCACCCGGTTTTACGATTTCAACCGAGGTTTGCACCTATTTCTACGCTCATAAACGCGGTTATCCCCCGGCCTTGCAAAGGCAGATAGAGGAAGGCATTCGTCGCATGGAGCGAATCATGGGAACGAAGTTTGGTGATAGTTCTGCAATGCCTTTGCTCATTGCGGTGCGCTCAGGCGCACGTGATTCGATGCCTGGAATGATGGACACCATCCTCAACCTAGGGCTCAATGACAACACCGTATCGGCCGTTGCCAGGGCGACCAAAAACGAGCGATTCGCATGGGATTGTTACCGGCGGTTTATTCAAATGTATGGCGACGTGGTGTTGGGCGTTCAGAAGAGACCGGAGGAAGATCACGAGCCTTTCGAGACTGTTATCCATGACCTGAAACAGGAGCGGCATCATAAAGATATTGAAGACACCAGGCTCAGCCTCTCCGATCTGAAGGAGTTGGTCGCCCGTTTCAAAACGCTGGTAAAAGAGCGCACTGGTAAACAATTCCCTAATGATCCATGGGCACAGTTGGATGGAGCAATCGGTGCCGTCTTCGGTTCATGGATGAACGACCGCGCCATTGTATACCGCAGAAAATACAATATCCCGAGCGAATGGGGTACCGCGGTAAACGTCCAGGCAATGGTATTCGGTAATACCGGAGTCAATTCCGGCTCAGGGGTCGCTTTTACTCGCGATCCTGCAACGGGTGAGAAGATTTTTTACGGTGAATTTTTGATCAACGCTCAAGGCGAGGATGTTGTCGCCGGAGTGCGGACACCGGAGCCAGTGGCGGATTTGAACAAGCATTTGCCCAGCGCGCTGAAGGAATTGGAACGCATTCGTCACGTTCTCGAATCTCACTTTAAAGATGTGCAAGACTTCGAGTTTACCATTCAGGACGGTAAAGTTTTCATGCTGCAAACCCGCAATGGGAAACGCACGGGGGTGGCTGCAGTCAAGTTCGCCTGCGACATGGTGCGGGAAAAATTAATCGACTGGAGAACCGCTATCACCCGGGTGCCGGCCGATCAGCTCGACCAGGTTCTTGCGCCGGTCTTCGATCGCGCGGCATTGAAGAAAGCCAAGGCGATTGCTACCGGATTGCCGGCCGGGCCGGGAGCTGCGACAGGCAAGATTTATTTCAACGCTGATCGCGCTGCGAGCGCGGCAGCTAAAGGCGAAAAAGTGGTGTTGGTGCGGGTAGAAACTTCTCCCGAAGACTTGCGTGGAATGATCGCAGCGGAAGGGATTCTGACGGCGCGTGGCGGAGTTTCATCGCACGCGGCATTGGTGGCACGACAGATGGGAAAGGTATGCGTCTGCGGCGCTTCCATGCTGAACATCGATTATCGTGCGAAGACAATGACCGTCGATGGCGCAATCTTCCGGGAAGGGGAAGATTTTCTTTCAATCGATGGGACGAGCGGGACGGTTTATGCTGGCCGGTTGCCCACAGCGCCTTCCGAAATCATTCAAGGCCTGCTACAGGGTGACGAGATTTCGCGGAAGAGCCAGACCTACAAAGACTTCACGCAGTTGATGGACTGGTGCGGGAAAATCACACGCATGAGCGTGCGAACAAATGCAGACACGCCCGATCAGGTGGAAAACGCGGTCGCCTTTGGCGCGTCCGGCATCGGACTCTGCCGCACCGAGCACATGTTTTTCGAGGGGGATCGCATTGATGCGATGCGAGAAATGATTCTGGCAAAAAAGGCAGACGATAGACAGAAGGCGCTCGCCAAATTGTTGCCATATCAAAAGGGCGACTTCGTCGGAATCTTCAGAGCCCTCAACGGAAAACCGGCCACGATTCGGCTGCTTGATCCGCCGCTTCACGAATTTCTGCCGCAAGATCACGCTGCTCAGACCGCACTGGCGGAAAAAATCGGAGTGAGTACAGATGAAATCGCGCGGCGCGTCCATGAGTTGCACGAACAAAACCCGATGCTCGGGCATCGAGGCTGTCGTCTTGGCATTTCGTTTCCGGAAGTCACAGAGATGCAGGCAAGGGCAATTTTTGAAGCTGCTGCCGAAGTGAAGAAAAGCGGAACGAAGGTTCATCCCGAAGTAATGATCCCACTGGTTGGCTTCAAAAAAGAGTTCGAGCTACAGGCAGAAATTGTTAATCGGGTCGCGGATGAAGTTCAGGCGGAGCGCAAGGTCAAAATCAAATATTTCGTCGGCACCATGATCGAAGTGCCCCGCGGTGCGATGACCGCGGACGAGATCGCTCAAAGCGCGGAATTTTTTAGCTTCGGCACGAACGATCTCACCCAAACGGCGCTGGGAATGAGCCGTGATGACAGTGGATCATTCCTGCCGCATTACGCCGAGCTTGAGATTGTAAAGCGGAACCCTTTTGCAACGATCGACCAAAATGGAGTTGGGCAATTAATGGAGATTGCGATCAAAAAAGGCCGCGAGACCCGACCTGATATCAAGCTGGGAATTTGCGGCGAGCACGGCGGTGATCCTGACTCGGTGAAGTTTTGTCACCGGATCGGGCTTGACTACGTGAGTTGCAGCCCTTTTCGGGTACCAATCGCGCGACTGGCAGCTGCCCAGGCAGCGCTAGCGGAATAAAGGTCGCCCCCGGTTAGCGGGCTTTTTCAAACGCTATCCAGGCGGCCCAACTGTGCCGCCAATCTTGTTTTGCCGCCAAAGCCTGAGCTTCGAGAAGATGGAAGTAGGCCGGCGCCGACGGGTTACCGGTAAAATGTTGTGCTGTTGCGAGGGCATCGTCAGCCCGATTGCGATCCATTTGCGCGCGATAAAGGGCAAAACCGGCATCGAAATTATTTGAGCCTTGGAAAGCACGCACTTGCAGCTGTTCGATCGACTGTCCGGATTGAATTGGTGGAAAGGCTGCGTCACCTCCAAACTCCTGCATCAAAGCGCAGGCGCCCTGAAAATCTCCTGCAGCCGCCCGCGAACTCGCTACCGCCCGCCAAGCCAAAGGAAGCCATTCCGGATGGCGATCGATCACAGCCAGGAGCGACGCCAGCCCGCCGCGCTCGCGCCAAAGACGAAAGAGTTCACTTTTTTCCTGGGGCTTTAAGGCCACCAGATCAGGATCTGGTTCCAGAAACTTGTTCAACGCGCTATGAAACTCGGTCGCGGGCAATTGCGCCAAGTACTCCAGTGCCAGAGTGGGTTCGCGAAACGCGAGCTCTTCGATGATAGCGCGCGCCCGTGGATCTCGCAGTGAGGCGGTAAAAATGATCGAGCGGAAAACATTGTGTCGATCCGCTCCGCTCCGGCGGAGTGCTTCGGCCCAGGCGTTCGAGGCAAATTCGGGACGACGACGGAGCCAGACGAATCCTTCCTCCAGCGGCACCGAATATGAGGTAGGCTCAAGGAATCTCGCACGCCGAAAATCTTCCCGCGCAAGTTGCGGCGGCAGATCCTGAGCGATCTCGGCCGTTGCTCGTAAGTAATAAAGTTCCCAGTCTAAAGATGCCCAATCGACCGCTTGTGTACAGAGGTTGATCGCCTCAGTGAAATTTCGCCCGCGACTGGCAATCGCCGCAAGCTGCTTTGCGTTCCGCACACCGACTGCTCCAGGCTGCATCGCCATCGTCCGCCATGCCGATACCCAGGAGATGCCGACACCTACGAGCAACACTCCGAGGATTCGGAAAATCCAGGGAACGATCTTGGATAGCCGGAGCTGAGTCGGTCGATGCAACGACAACCCGAGCAAAAACATCGCCGCGTAAGCGGTCCCTACGCTGTGCGCCGAAAGATTTACCAGTCCGTGCAACGCAACCATGAGGGCGCCGATCAGGGCAGCAATGCGAAAGCGTTGATTCGTTCCAATCTGCAAAGGCCAGACACGGCGGGTCAGAAGGACCGTTCCGAGAAGAATAAGCGATATCCCAACGAATCCGAGTTCAGCCCAGGCCCAAAGCCAGTCGCTTTCCGGATGGGGAACGCCGGCGCTGCCACCGGAGATCTCGCGGAAAAGGCCGAAAACCGGTTCGAAATTACCGAGTCCTACACCTGTCCATGGCGACGAACGCACCAAGTGCCAGACATCGGGGAAACCGAGCCGGCGGAAATCGAATGGAGAATCGCCGCCCGTGAGCTTTTGCAAATGAAAGCGCTCCAGCGTTCTCCCATCTATAATTAGCAGAACGCTCCCGAGAAGCAGAACAAAGGAGACGGCCAACCCGATCCACTTAGCAGACCCGATACGCATCACGATGACGGCGATCCAGATCGCGCTCGCAGCCAACAGGATGACGACGCCAACGCGCGAAGAATTCAGCACGATGGCGGCAATCACGACAATGAGTGCTATCGCCCAAAGCAACCAGCGGATTCGTCCATGTCGAATGTCGTCCTGGGCCGAAGCTAAAATCAGGACGGAAGTTACGCCGAAAAGATCTGCGGTTTGATTACGATCCGAAAACGGCCCAAACCCGCGCGGATTTTGCCAAAACGGTAGTTGATTATGAGTTAGATAAAGAACAATGCTGAGGGCTGCGAGCAGCACGATCCCAAAGGCAAACATCCGCAGTTGAAATCGCGCAACGCGCAGCTCCAACTCCTGAGCAGAAACGCGGTAAAGATAGCAGAGTGCCGCTATCAGACTGGCAACACAGCCCGCCGTTAACCACGGTTGCGGTGTGATGGAATTTGGCAATGCGATTCCGAATTCGCCGGTCAGCGCTTTCCGCCACGCTGGCGCGGCAGACCAGCTCTGTGGCAGATACGCAAGAAGAGCACAAAGAGCGAAAGCAATGAAGGTCGCATTGATCAGCCAGCCAAGTGACCGGCGTGGCGGTTGAAAAATCAGAAGGCCACCGAGCAGCGCGACGATAAGGCCCTCCGCCCACTTCGTCGTGCTGCCACCGAGGAAACAGGCAAAAATGGGAAGGAGAGCGATGAAAAGACTGCGCCCCCATTGTGCCGGCGAGGCATGATAAATAGTCTCATTGCCGGCATTGGTTTCCATACTATCTCGTATCAATTCGCGGCGACATCGATTGGATTTAGCTCGACCCGTTTACTTTTCGGATGCTCGCTGCCGCGGTCATAATTTGGGCGGACTCTAACACGCGCTGAAGACGATCGGCCACCGCCCAGTTCACAATCCGTCGGACCTTGCGGCGCGGGGTCACTCCGCGTTGCAAGGTCTGCGACATCCCGCTTGTTGAAGTCCACAGGCACCGCGACCAGGTCAGAAGTTGGCGCGATCTAAGCTCATAATTGGAAAGCATGGAGTCCCGTCGTGTCCCAGGCAGTCGGCGTTTTCTCCTTGTCGTACTGGCGGCGGTATTGAGTTGTTTGTCATTTACTCCAACCAATAGAGCCGGGGCGGAGTCCCTCTTCTCCAACGACGAACCCGGTGTCACCGTGCTAAATAGCAACACAGTTCGCTGTCCATTGCGGCAGGGCGAAACAATTTTTATCGTTTCTTCACAGGGCGAGACCATGCTCGATCGTCTCATTGTCGTAAACGACAACGGAGCGCGAGGTGAATTAAATATCGCCGTGTCCAACCACAAACTTCCGGCTGCGAGCGAGCGATGGAAACCGGTAGAAGGCAGCATTCAGTTTAGCCATAAACGCGTCCTTAATGTTTCTCTGGTCGGTGTGGAAGCCAAATATGCGAAACTTGTGTTTCACATCGGCGATAAGAAATCGGCCACAATAACCCCGGTCATGCCAGTCCCGGCGCTGACTTCCACCATTCCGCTTTTTTAGTTTGCACGATTGACGCCGAGCGGCGATTCGCGGCGACGCGGCCAGCAAGATCCCGATCAGGAGATCCAACGGTTTCGATGTCGCTCTAGCGGCACAGAAATAGCTTTTTTGTCGCGCGCGCCTGATCGCGCGGCAATGCCAGCGAATTCTGCAACTCATTTCCAAAAGCGCGAACAGCAGACAATTGGTAACGATGCGCGTCGGCAGAGGTCGAATGGCCACAAACAGGACTCGCCACGGCCAGCCGACGCGACGAAGATTGAAAACCATCATCAATTGGTTGTCCGAGCAACGAACGATGCGGTTCGGGACTGGAATCTGGTTACCGACGCTCTTGTTTGGCGGCAGGGACTCGACACCTTGCTCGGATGGAAAGTCGACGCTTCGAGCTGCACAAATTCCTTTTGGCAACGCCGAGTGCATCCGGACGATCGAACCCGAGTAATCGCATCTCTCCGCGAAGCCATCAAATCGGACGTGGAACATTGGGTGTTGGAGTACCGATTCAGGCATTCGAATGGCAGCTACCTGAACCTGCTTGAACGCGCGCTAATCGTGCGCGGAAAAGAAGGCACTGCGGAACGTTTCGTTGGCGTTCTGATGGACGTGACCGAACGGAAACAGTTACAGGATCAGCTGCTTCGCTCGCAAAAAATGGAAGCATTCGGACATCTCGCCGGAGGTGTGGCACATGATTATAATAATTTTCTGACCGCAATCCTGGGCTATAGCGACATTATCCTGGGAGAAATCGACGGCCGCAGCACGATCGCAAAGTATATCAATGAGATTCGCAATGCTGCCACGCGTGCATCTGCGCTAACTCAACAATTACTGACCTTTACTCAACCTCGTATGCCGCAATCGCGCGTTTTACAGCTAAACGCCCTGCTGACCGATGCAGAGCGTTCAATTTTGCCCCTGTTAGGCGAAAACATCTCGGTTGTTTGCAACCTGTTACCCGAGAAAAATGCTCCGCACGTCAAAATAGACCCGAATGAGTTTGCGCAAGTTATTGTAAATCTGGCGGTGAACGCCAGAGATGCCATGGCCCAGGGAGGAACTCTGGTTCTGAAAGCCGATACAGCCACCGTTCCCTCCCCTTCATTTTCCCCGCTGACCGCTGATCTAGCTCCGGGCAACTACGCAATCGTGAGCGTGATCGACAATGGAAGCGGGATGACTGAAGACGTAAAAAAGCGCCTTTTTCAGCCATTCTTCACAACCAAGGACGAACGTCGCGTGAGCGGTCTTGGGCTCGCGACTTGCGATGCTCTTCTTCGGAAAAATGGCGGACGCATCGTGGTGGAGAGCGAGAAAGGCAAAGGCACGGCCGTGCACATCTATTTGCCGACGACTCCCAGCTCCGGGTCTGGCTCATTTCGGAAAACGCGCCCTTCCAGTATGCCGACTGGAAATGAAACCGTACTTGTGGTCGAGGATGATTTAAGCGTCCGGCATGTTACTGCTCGGACATTGCGCCTGCTTGGTTACAATGTCATCGAAGCGATGCGGGCCGATGAAGCGAAACGCTGCATTACCGAACGACCGGAGGTCATCGATCTCGTCGTCAGCGATATTGTTCTCCCCGATATCAGCGGCCGCGACTTCGCCAAGTGGACGCGGGCACATAGTCCTCGTACGCAGGTGGTGTTGATCTCGGGTTATCTTCCGGATCTGACGGCGTCCGGCGAGAATTCTTATCCGTTTTATCTCCCCAAGCCTTTTGATCCCGAACAACTCGCGACTACGGTTCGTGGCGCACTAGATTCCGCAATAGTTAGTTAAACAGACGGCAATCCCGGGCGCCTCCGGCCAAAATTAGCAGGATCGGTCTATCTCCTCCGATCCTTTACCGGGAAGAAGTTCGGCAGAGACCAAACATCAGTGGCAGCGCGCTGAAACGTTGCCGCTGCCTGCCGGGCAGTGTATGCAGCTTGGTGGTCACGTTCGCCGATATTGAGGCTGCGCGAGAGCGGATTGACGGAGCCGTTTACTACTCGCCCTGCCGGTTATCGATCCCGTTGAGTGAACTCACTGGCATGAATGTTTATTGCAAAATGGACAATCTACAGCGAACGGGAAGTTTCAAGGAACGCGGCGCTCGCAATGCCCTTTCGCAATTACCGGCGGAGCAAAAAAAACGTGGCGTCATTGCCGCGTCCGCGGGCAACCACGCGCAAGCACTCGCCTACCAGGGGAAATTGCTGGGCATACCAGCGACGGTCGTCATGCCCAAACATGCGCCTCTCATCAAGGTCAGCAATTGCCAGAAACTCGGTGCTGACGTGGTGTTGTACGGCAAGGACTTCGGTCAAGCCCGAACACGCGCCTACGAAATCGCGGCGGAACGAGGTTTGGCCTACGTCGATGGCTACGATGATCCCGCCATCATTGCCGGTCAGGGGACAATGGGTTTGGAGATTCTCGAGCAGGTCCCGGATTTCGATGCGGTAATCGTACCGGTCGGTGGCGCGGGATTGCTCGCGGGAGTCTCACTCGCAGTTAAATCAAAACGTCCGCACGCAAAAGTTATCGCTGTCGAAGCCGAAAACGTCGCCAGCTTTTCCGCCGCCATGAAAGCGGGCGAACCGACGCGTATTCTATTGCATCCGACCCTAGCGGACGGTCTCGCTATTCCTCAAGTGGGATCGAATGCATTTGAGATCGCACGGTCTCGCGTCGATGAAACAGTGATCGTCACCGAAGAAGAGATTGCGCTCTCGATTCTGCGAATTGTCGAACTGGAAAAGAGCGTCGTCGAAGGCGCCGCAGCAACTCCTCTGAGCGCCTGTTTATCGGGCAAGCTGGGCAAGCTGAATGGTAAGCAGGTCGTACTTCTGCTCTGCGGCGGCAACATAGATCCGAATGTGCTTGGCCGTGTAATCGAACGCGGACTCGTGGCCGACGGCAGGCTTTGCCGTTTTACAGCCATAATCAGCGATCGGCCCGGCGGCCTGGCCGACCTGGCTGCAGAAATTGCAGCGACGGGAGCGAGCGTGAAACAAGTCGTTCACGACCGCGCATTCGCGGGCTCGGATGTTTCCGCCGTACACGTGCTTTGCACTGTCGAGACGCGGAACCACGAACATCTGAGAGAATTGCACGAAAATCTCCGTGCGCATGGGGTTGAGACCTACGAAACCAGATAAACTGGGTTTGTAGCAGCTCTGTCAGAGACGAGCGTTCTGCGGTCCTTGGCCAGCGCGTTACAACACTTGAAGCACCCTTTGCCCACCGTAATCTCCCACATGCCTTTGCCCGGAACGGAAACGATTGAAAAATTGGCACCTAAAGAAACGCGGAGCCAGCGTCCGATGAGGTCCGACAATTCCCCCACGGAATTCACTTTCGCCGATCGTCACATAGGGCCGAACGATAACGAGATCGCCAGCATGCTGCAGGATCTCGCTTTCAAGAATCTCGACGCGTTTATCGACGCGACGGTGCCAAGAAACATTCGATTGGATCGTGCACTCGATCTGCCAAAGGCAAAAAGCGAAAACAGTGCACTTACTGATTTGCGTTCCCTGGCAGCGAAGAATCGTCTCGCACGCTCATTTATCGGCGCCGGTTATCACGACACCATCACCCCGCCGGTGATTCAGCGGAACATTCTCGAAAACCCGGGTTGGTACACCGCCTACACACCTTATCAGGCCGAAGTAGCGCAGGGCCGGCTGGAAGCGTTGCTCAATTTTCAGACGATGGTGACCGACCTGACCGCTCTCGATATCGCAAATGCGTCTCTCCTGGACGAGGCAACCGCAGCTGCCGAAGCGATGACTCTTTGTCACGCGGCCAAACCGGACCGCAAGAGATTCTTTGTCGCTAGTAATTGTCATCCGCAAACGATCGAAGTTATCCGCACGCGCGCCAAGCCAATCGGGGTCGAGATCGTATCGAGCGACTTCGCCGGTTTTCGGTTCGATGACTCTTTTTTCGGCGGCGTTGTCCAGTACCCGGCGACGGATGGCGCAATTGACGACTACGAGACTTTCGCCGGCAATGCCCATGAAGCAGGCGCGTTACTGGTGGTTGCGGCAGATATTCTCGCCCTGACGCTGCTAAAACCCCCGGGGGAATTCGGTGCTGACGTAGCCGTCGGCTCGACCCAGCGCTTCGGGGTCCCGCTTGGATTTGGCGGTCCGCACGCCGCCTACATGGCCACACGCGATGCGTTCAAACGTTATCTTCCAGGCCGGCTGGTCGGGGTTTCGCACGATGCCGAGGGACGTCCCGCATATCGATTGGCTTTGCAGACGCGTGAGCAACACATTCGGCGTGACAAAGCGACCAGCAATATATGCACGGCACAGGTGCTTCTGGCCGTGATCGCTTCGATGTACGCGGTTTACCACGGCCCGTCTGGATTGCGAGCGATCGCAGAACGAATACACCGCTGTGCATCCAAATTGGCTGAAGGTCTGCGCAAACTTGGCTTCGAAATCGCGCACGAGGATTTTTTCGACACGATCCGAGTTGAGCTAGGTAAATCAGCGAGCCACGACCTGGTTGAACGGGCGGAGCGGATCGGGTGCAATCTTCGCGTGCTTGGGGCGCACGCGGTAGGAATTGCTCTCGACGAAACGACGACGGCTGACGACATCGAAAACCTCATGTCGCTCTTTCGCGGCACCCACGTGCGCGATTTCGCGGACGATGATTTGAACGAGAGCTCTTTCGCGATTCCGCAGTTTGCCGTGCGTAAATCCCCGTTCCTGACTCATCCGGTCTTCAACACTCATCACACAGAAACCGAGATGCTCCGATATCTTCGCAGGCTCGAGGCGCGCGATCTGTCCCTTTGTCACTCAATGATTCCGCTCGGCTCCTGCACGATGAAGCTCAATGCGACCGCTGAAATGCTCCCTATTTCGTGGCCGGAATTTGCCAAGATTCATCCCTTTGCACCGGCCGACCAGACATTTGGCTATCGCGAAATGTGCGAGCAGCTTGAACTGTGGCTGGCGGAGATCACTGGGTTCGCCGCCGTCTCACTGCAACCGAACGCGGGTTCGCAAGGTGAATTCGCCGGCTTACTCGCTATTCGCGCCTATCACGCCTCCCGTGGCGAGGCGCATCGAAATATTTGTCTCGTCCCGCAGTCTGCCCATGGCACGAACCCGGCGAGCGCGGTGATGGCCGGTTTCAGAGTGATCCCGGTCGCGACGCTAAAAGATGGGGATATCGATCTTGCCGATCTTCGCGCCAAATCGGACCTCCACGCCCATGAGCTGGCGGCGTTAATGGTCACGTATCCATCCACGCACGGAGTCTTCGAGACCACGATTCGCGAGGTTTGCGAGATCGTGCACGCTCATGGCGGACAAGTTTATATGGATGGAGCGAACATGAATGCGCAGGTCGGTCTTTGTCGGCCCGGCGATATGGGGGCGGATGTTTGTCATCTCAATTTGCACAAAACGTTTTGCATTCCCCATGGCGGAGGAGGCCCGGGCGTTGGACCAATTGGTGTAGCAACGCATCTGGCATCGTTTCTACCTGCAACTCCCTCTCTCCTCGCCAACGCGTCGGATTTCAAATTCACCGGTCCCGTCGCGCAAGCGCCTTACGGCAGCGCCAGCATTTTGACAATCTCGTGGATGTATATCCGCATGATGGGCCCGGATGGACTGACGAAAGCGACGAAGGTAGCAATCTTAAATGCGAACTACATCGCAAAACGGCTGGGCTCCCATTATCCAGTTCTTTTCAAAGGGAAAAACGGTCTGGTCGCACATGAATGCATTCTTGATTTGCGCGATTGGAAGCGGAGCGGAATCGAAGTGGAAGATGTGGCAAAACGCTTAATGGATTACGGATTTCATGCTCCGACAATCTCCTGGCCAGTCGCGGGAACGATGATGGTCGAACCAACCGAGAGCGAGTCGAAAAAAGAACTCGACCGTTTTTGCGACGCCATGGTTTCGATTCGTGCCGAAATGGAAGCCATCGCCAGTGGTCAAGCGGACAAACAAAACAACGTTCTGAAAAATGCACCACACACGGCAAGGCAGATCAGTTCTGACAAATGGCAGCGGCCCTATTCGCGCGAGCAAGCCGCTTATCCCGCTGATTGGCTGACTGATTTTAAATTTTGGCCAAGCGTCGCGCGCATCGATAACGTTTATGGCGATCGCAACTTATTCTGTTCGTGTGTCCCGGTTGAGGGGTTCGACGATGTAGCGGAATAGCGCGCGAAGGAACGACGATTTGCGCTTACGATTCCCCTGCCGCCGCCCGCGCAAGCAGATCGCGGACTTCGTCGTCGGTCGTTTGCGAAAAATCTTCGTAATATTGGCCGACGCCGATAAATGAATCGGGTGATATTGCGCATAGAACCTCATCCGCCTCGCGAGCAAGTGCTCGGCAAGTGGAGGGTGCCGCGACGGGGACGGCCACTGCGATTTTGGCGACTCCTTGCTGGCGGAGAGCAGCGAGCGCAGCCCGCATGGTGGCTCCTGTAGCCATGCCGTCATCGACGAGGATAACTGTTCGTCCATCCAGCTGCGGAGGCGTTTTGCCGCCGCGGTAGCTAAGTTCGCGCCGTTCCAATTCCTCGCGCTCGATTTCGGTAACGGCGTCCAATATTAAATCGGCCTCCGGCAATGCGCGGATTACATCATCGTTTACGACGCGGACGCCACCAGATGCGATTGCACCCATCGCCAATTCCTCGTGTCCTGGGACGCCGAGTTTGCGCACGATAAAGAGATCGAGCGGGACACCGAGCCGCCGCGCCACTTCAAATCCCACCGGAACACCACCCCGAGGAAGAGCCAGCACAATGACATCGTCGCGGCCGGCGTAATGAGATAACTCCTGCGCGAGCTGGCGACCAGCCTCCTCACGATCACGAAAGATTTCTGACGAATGCACGGCCGTTCCGTGCCAATTGGCACTAGCCTTCCGGAGCGAGCTCCGGCGTTGGCGATACGCGGGTCGGCACGAGGCGAATAGCAGTCCCGGTCGCTTCTTCGGCCGGGGCATCTCCCGCCTCGTGATATTCCGCGTCGCCGTTTACCTGCCACAAGTCGTAAAGCTTCGTATTAGCGACGATGTTTTCGGCGCAAAGCATCGCAGTCATCATCGCATGATCCTGATTGTTGTACTTATGCATGCCGTTACGGCCGACAAGATGGAGATTCGGAAACCGCGACTCGATCTCGTCACGAATAGTCTGGACGTGTCTGGCGTAGTCATCGTCATAGACGGGATAGGCTTTCTTCTGCCGGACCACGCAGCCGTCAAGAACATCGCCGTCGCGAGCCAGTCCGATCTTCACCAACTCGCGCTTTGCCAGCGCGATGAGATCCTCGTCCTTGGAATCCCACAGCCCGTCGTGCTCGAAACAGAAATATTCCAGGCCGTAACACGCTTTATCCGGATCCGGAACCATCTCTGGCGACCAGGACCGGAAATTTTGGATCCGCCCCACCTGCACGCTCGGATCGTGAATATAGATCCAGTTATCGTGAAAGGCGTCCCGATTCTTCAGGATTAACATTACGGTTAGGAAGTCTCGGTATTTTAACGAATCCGCTGCTCGCTTAGTTTTATCCGAGACCTTGGGCCAAAGGCCGTTAACCAACTCCTTCATTGGCGCGGAGGAGATGACATGTTCCGCTTCCAGTCTTTGCTCGCAACCACTCTTGTCGCGATAAAAAACCGCCCACATTCCGCTGGTATCGTCATATTCGCAGCGCGTTACCCGGCAACTCATCTCGATTTGGCCCCCCATTGCCTTCGTATGTTCGGCGCAAGCCTCCCACATCATGCCCGGCCCTTTCCGTGGGTATTTGAAAGAATTGATAAGGGTCTTGATTACCTTTGAGCTGTCCTTCGGCTGCCGTTGCGGAAAGAGTGCGTTCTTGATTGCGCTGCCCAGCGATAAGCCCTTGATTCGCTGCGCCGCCCAATCGGCAGAAATCTCTTTACAGCTCATTCCCCAAACTTTCTCCGTGTAGCTCTTGAAGAAAGTATTGAACAAACGCTTGCCAAACTGATTGCTGACCCAATCTTCAAAATTTCGCGGGTCGCGAACCGGAAATAGTCGCGCCCTGAACCAGGAAAGAACACAAAGGATTGAGCGGACCGGTCCAAGTTTGAAGAGCGCCTCGAACGGTTTCAGGGGATAGGCAAAGAACCTACCGCCATAGAAAATTCGCGAGCTGCGCGGCCGATTGAGCATGTCATTTGGCAGGATCTCCTGCCAGAGGTCATTCACCTCCTTGGATTTTGAGAAGAATCGGTGGCCGCCGATATCGAAATGAAAACCTTTGTAAGTGGCCGTCCGGGAAATTCCACCAACGTAAATCGGATCCGCTTCCAGGACCGTCACCGTGATGTCGTTCTTGGAAAGAAGGTAGGCCGCGGTCAGACCCGCGGGTCCGGCGCCGATGATCGCTACGTTCGTTTTCATTTCGTTAAGCCACCCAATTTCCCCGGGTAAAGTTCCAGACATACCAGCTTTCGAGGCTAAGCCCCGCCGCGCTGATCAACGCGATTGCAGTCACCGCGCTCGCCCGCACCAGTCGCGAGCGGAGGGGAACATTGTGCAAATAATGCAAAAGCGCCAGCACGATAAGTGCATGCACGCAAAACTCGTAGCGCAGCATGCTTTCCATTGCGACACATGCCACTCCCGAGACAGAGACGAAAAACAGCACGGCAGCGGCAAAATAAAATGCGAGCCGAACAGACCGGGTTTCCAGTCGGCGGAGCCTGGGCACAATTTCAACCAGCCCCATGGCGAGCAGCATGATCGCCCCTATTGTCATTGCCATTTGGCTGGCTTGCGTCGGATTTTCCAGCGCCGGAATCAACCAACGATAGTTGGATGGGCGGAAAACTGCGGAATAATCAGGCTCGATTCCCCACCCAAATTGCTGGGTCAACATATAAATATTCCAGCTCCCAAAGCGCAGCTGGCAATAGGCAAAGAAGGCCAGACCGCCCGACATGGCAGCGAAACCGACGAAAAAGGCACTGCCGTAGTTTCCGAGCCACTTGTGCACGTTAATTACGCCGCGCCACCCCAGATCCCAGATCCGTTTCACCAAGGGCGTGAGTGCACATGGCAAACCTACGATTCGCGTCCCGCACATAACTACTCCGTGGACCACTGCCCACAGCCTGGCCCTACCGGTTTCTTCCCCGCTCCAATATAGAAAACCGAGCAGCGCCATCATGAAGAGCGATTCCGAATAGGCGGCGATCAGGTAAAACGCCGCCGGATGAGCGACGATACTCAGGGCGCCAAAAAACCTCCAGCTGGCGGGAACGTTCCATCGATCGCAGAACAAGAAGAAGTAAGCCCAAAATCCACAAGCGGCCGATTGAGCCGTAATAAGGAGTGCAGTCTCGGCGCGAAGACCAAAGCTGCTGCGCAACGCTGCCGCAAAAGCCGGATAAGCTGGGAAGAACGCCGTGTTCGAGACTTCCATCATCTTATGCGAAATCGGCGGAACAATCGTCTGATAACCGCGATTAACGATGTTAGCGAACCAGTAACTATCGTGCTGGACCAGCGTTTGATAGCGGTATGGCAATGGCCCCTCGGGAGCGAGCAAAAGCACCGCTATCGCAATTTGCAGAAGCGTCACCGTTAACGCTGCAAGAATGGCATTTGCCGTCGCCGAGAGACGCAACATGGTTCGGGTCCGTGGAAGGGCAGAGGAGATACGAAAGGTCTCGCCAATGCAAGGTTCTTTCGAGGTTGCTTTGCTCTTCTCAATCGCTGCACTGATCACGGCGGTTTTTTGACGGTGCTGTCTCCCGTTTATTCGCACCTGACGAGCGGCCTCGGGGGTATGACAAAATTGAATCTCTCTCAACCTTCGGTTGACCCCAATCGCGCTCCCAAAAGGCCTCTCGAGCCTGGAAAATTAGTGACCGCCGGTAACGGTGTAGCCTTCGCCTCGCAAGTCTTCCGCGAGATCCCGCTCCATCTGAGCTGCAGCATCGTACGGCATCGGATTTAAATGCGCGTACAGCTCCGGCATTAATCGTATGCCATATTTCCTCACCACCCAGGCGGACTTGTACCCGTTCCGATGATTCTCGAATCGATGCTCTGGCAGCAGTCCGCTCATGCCGACGTAAACACAAGGCTTCGTGGGATCACGCGCCGGATTTAACCGCAAGACGGACGGGTGCCGCGTGGCCTCGTCACTCAGCAATACCACGTAAACATGATGGTGAAACCTGGCTTCAGGCTGCGAGCTCCGCTTCACCGATAATAACGCGATATAATTCTTCGTAGCGCTGCGCCGCTGTCGACCACTTGAATTCGCGGGCCATCGCCCTTCGCATCAATTCCAACCAAACCGCGCGGTCCGAGAAAAGCTCCCGCGCGCGTTTGATGGAATCCCAGAATGCCTCTGCGGAGTATTCGTAGCAAAGAAATCCGTAGCCGCGATCAAGATTCGGATCATAATCCTCCACGATCTCTTGAATTCCACCGGTGGCGTGAGCGACGGGCAACGCGCCGTAATTCAAACTATACATTGCCATCAGCCCGCCTGGTTCGAATCGCGAGGGAATCAGCGTGATGTCAGCGCCTGCCTCGATCAGATGCGCAAGCCGCTCATCGTAATCGCGACGGTAGGCAAAGCGCATCGGATAACGCCGGGACGCGATGGCAAGCTCGGTTTCAAAGGCGGGTTCGCCTTCCCCAAGAATGATTAGCCGGACGTCATCCGATAGCAGTCGATCAAACAACGGTGTGAGAATCTCGAAGCCCTTCTCCGGCACCAGTCGCGTAACCATCCCAAACACGGGACCACGCGGCGCGGGCGCCAGTTGCAGATCCGCCAGCAACGCGTCGCGACAGATGGTCTTGCCCCAAAGTTTTTCCCCGCTGAAAGGGGCGGGCAGCAATGGATCCGCCTCCGGATTCCAGCGCGTGTAATCCGCCCCATGCAAAATTCCGCTCAACTTATGCGCGTTCTCGCGAAGCACACCATCGAGTCCACAGCCAGATTCCGGGGTCAAAATCTCGCGTTTATGATGTTCGCTCACAGTCGTGACTCGATCGGCAAACAGAATTCCCGCTTTTAAAAAATTCAGGCGTCCGAAGAATTCGACGCCGCGGAGAGAAAAATAGCGCTGAGGCAAATTTGTCAGGGCAAAGTCGAGTCCCCAAAAACTGCCCTGCTCGGCGATGCGATGAATCGTGAGCACGGTCGAAAAAGGCAGATCATGCGCGCGAATATAGACTGGCAGCAGCCCGGCCGCCCAATCGTGCGCATGCAGGACCTGCGGCACGGGCGTCAATCGACGAGCCAGTTCCACCGCCGCTTTGGAAAAGAAGATAAACCGTGCTGCGTTGTCCTCATATGCCACTCCATGCTCGGCATAAATTTCCGGGCGATCGAAAAATTCGTCACAACGAACAAAGAACAACTGCACGCCGCTTGCCGTTCGGCCTTCCAAATACTCCGCCACGTAGTTCTTCTCACCCACGCGCACATCCACCGTCACGCCCGTGTCATTGGCCTCGACTTCGGGGTTCTCTCGAATCTCGCGATAAAAGGGAAGCACTACGCTCACTTCATGGTCGTGTTCGCGCAGCTCGCGCGGTAGCGCGTCCAACACATCCACCAGCGCCCCCGGCCTCTGCAACGGCGGCGCCTCCGCGCTAATCATCAAAATTCGCATGCGATTACGATCTTACCGAGTACTCGCGCTTCAGCCAGTCGAGCGCTTCGTCGCGCGTCTTGAGCACGCCTTCCAGTTGCCGCGTTTCAACGGCTTCAAGAACCTCGCCGAATTTGGGTCCCGGCTTCATCCCAAGCCGGATCAGATCGTCACCGGTAACAAGCGGTGGCGGAATGATCGGCTCATTGGCGAATTCCTCCTTTTTTCGGAGAAGAAACTCATAGTTGTCGAGCATGGCGTGACTGCTCGCGCAATCGACGCGGTGCAGCTCAAGCTCATCATCGAATGTCGGACGCGCCATAAATCGCTTCAATTTGGCCACGCGCATCCGCGGCACATCTTTGAAAACCATATGCTGCCGCACCATCTCGACGGTGGCATCGATTTCGGCACGAGAGAAACGCAATCGTTCCATGATTTGCGCCGCCATTTCCGCACCGATGCGATCATGGGCATTAAAACGAATCCGCCCATCCTCGTCGACGGCAGCAGTCGGTGGTTTCGCCACATCATGCAGAATGACACTGAAAACAAGAGGGACAGAGATTCGCTCCGGCAACATTTCCAGCATCAAGCGCGTATGCTGGAAAACGTCTCCTTCGGGATGAAACTGTGGTGGCTGCTGGCAACCCTTCATCGCCTCGATTTCGGGGATAATGGCTCGCAAAAGGCCACTGCCATCGAGCAAATCCCATCCACGCAGCCGATGCGGCGAAAGAAAAATCCGCACCAACTCGTCCCGAATCCTCTCCGCGCTGATTTGAGCGATCGCAGGCGCATTTCTTACGAGGGCGATCCAGGTTTGCTCTTCAATTTGGAACTGTAGGACCGTGGCAAAACGGACCGCGCGTAACAGTCGCAATCGATCTTCCCCGAAACGCTGTGCCGGGTCGCCGATGGCACGAATTAATCTCGCCGTCAGATCCGCCCGGCCGCTGACAAAATCAATCACCTCGTTCCGCCCGGGATCGAAGAACATTCCATTGATGGTGAAATCGCGACGCCTGGCGTCCTCCTCCGCCGAAGAGAAATGGACCTCAATTGGTCGCCTCCCGTCGATATAAGCGCCATCCGATCGGAAGGTCGCGACCTCGAATTGCATCCCATCCTCGAGGACAACAATGACTCCGAAGTGCGCGCCGACCGCAACTGTGCGCGGGAAAATCTCCTGAACTTCTTCGGGTGGTGCATCAGTCGCTATGTCGATGTCCTTGGGCGAGCAACCTCGGACCATGTCGCGGACACAACCGCCCGCGAAATAGGCTCTGTGGCCCCGGTCGCGCAAACGAGAACAGATCGTCCTCGCCGTTTGTTCCATGGTTGTCATTTGGTGGAGATGGTTGCCAAACCACCTGTTCTACCTTGCGGGGCCGGGCGATTGAGGTCAATCGCCCCCACCTGACCTGCCATAATATCCCGGCTGCGGTCTGGCAGCCGGATCAGGCTCTATCGAGGACAATTCCCGGCATGGGCGGTTCACCGAACCGCGCATGCAAATCGGATTGGCGCGCCAAACTTTTCGGGACCAATCCTCACCTAACCGGCAGGTGGTGCCACGTCTTTGTTTTGCCGCAACGAATGAATAATGAAACACACGACAGCAATGCAGATGCAGGAGTCCGCAACATTAAATGCGGGCCAGGGGTGGGCCAGAGGGACGTGCAAATCGAAGAGCAGGAAATCGACAACGTGGCCGTGTGTAAGGCGATCAGTTAAATTTCCGAGCACTCCGGCGAGCAATAAGGCGAGTGAAACATCTCGCCACGCATCTTTGCGGCTTCGTTTTCGGAGCAAAAGGGAGGAGACTGCAATCAGCGCAACGGACGAAAGCGCGATAAAGAACGCATTATTATTCCGAAAGGAACCAAAGGCCGCTCCATTATTGGTCACGTAGACCAGATCGAACCAATTGGGAACGACGATATACGGCGAATCTGAATCAATGTGGTGCAACACCCAGTGCTTCGTCAGCTGATCCAGCGCGTAAAGCGGGAGCGAGAGAAAGAGGATCCACTTCATGTGGAGGCGTGAGCGACGACGACACTTTCGCATCGGTCGCATAAATCGGGATGTTCCGTACTTTTCCCGACGGTCGCTCTATGTCGCCAACAGCGTGCACATTTGGCGAAGGGCGTTTTCTCCACAATCGCGGAAGGTTCGCTCGCCTCTTCAATTACCAAGTCGCTCAGGATGAAGAATTCTTCGAGTTCTTCCTTTGAAATGCCATCGACCAATCTGCGATCGCATTTCAAGATCACGCGCGCCTCAAGCGAATTGCCAATTAATTTTTCCTGGCGCGCTTTTTCCAGCGCCTGGCCAATCGTACTGCGCAAACTCAGGAGCTGTTCGATACGCTGCCGAACAGACGAGTCGCGTTGAGCTCCACTCGTCTCCGGAAACAACTGCAAATGCACCGAACTGCCGCCATTTCCCTGTTGCCAAGCTTCTTCGCTAGTGAAAACGAGGACTGGCGCCAGCAGCCGGCATAGGGCGTTGAATATCTCGTGCATGGCAAACTGAGTTGCGCGTCGTCGGGGAGAGGCAGGCGCATCGCAATACATTCTGTCTTTTGTGATGTCGACATAAAGACTGCTCAAGTCGACGGCGCAAAATTGATTGATCGCGTGATAGACTTTGTGAAATTCGAAAGCTTCATAGGCTCGCCGGCAGTCATCAATCACCTCATCCAGTCGATCCGAAATCCAGCGATCGATCAAAGTTGCAGCCGCGGTCGTCGACTGCGGAGCGATGTCGACAACCCCGGAGTCTGGAAAATCGAAAAGATTGCCATGCAGAATTCGCAGAGTATTTCGGATACGCCGATAAGCATCGCCTAGACGTGCGAACATTTCTTCCGAGAACGGAACGTCATCCGTGTAATTGATACTGCTCACCCACAGCCGCACCAGGTCGGCACCATGTTTCTGGACGAAATGCGCCGCATCCATCGGTTTGTCGTAAGTGCTCGATTTCGAGATTTTTTTTCCATCGAGATCGACCACGAAACCATGCGTGACGCACGTCTTGTAAGGTGCGCGATTGTCCAGCGCCACGCCTGTCATAAGCGATGATTGAAACCAGCCGCGATGCTGGTCGGTTGCTTCGAGGTACATCTCAGCCGGATCGTGCAGCTCGGGACGCCTGGCACAGACCGCACGGTGGGAAATGCCGCTGTCGATCCAAACGTCAATTGTGTCGTTTCTTTTACCGGTTCCTTCCGGTAAACCAAGTTCGCGTCCGAGTTCGGCATCGGTCAGTTCAAACCAGACATTCGAACCGCGCTGGCTGACGAGATCGGCTAATCGACGAATCCATTCAGCGTTTAAGATAGGATCCCCTGTCGCCGAATAAAAAACCGGCAACGGCACGCCCCAGCTGCGTTGGCGCGAAATCACCCAGTCAGGTCGTGACTGAACAGTGCCAGCGATGCGATTCTCGCCCCATCCCGGAATCCATTTAACCTTGGTGATTGCATCGAGGGCTGCTGCCCGCAAGTCATCGATTCGAATAAAAAATTGATCAACCGCGCGAAAAATAATCGGGGTTTTCGAGCGCCAGCAATAAGGATAGCTGTGATGAAAATTCTGTTCGGCCAGCAGCGCTCCGCGCTCCTTCAGAATGCGAATGATCTCTTTATTGGCGTCGAAAACATATTTTCCCACCAGGCCAGGGATACCCGCTTCTTCAGTATAGCGGCCGTGGTCATCTACCGGCGATAAAATCGGGAAACCGTTCCTCGCACCGAGCGAATAGTCGTCCTCGCCGTGCCCGGGCGCCATGTGGACCGCTCCGGTGCCTGTGTCCATGGTAACAAAATCAGCCGTCAGAATGATAGACGTACGCGGCAGGAAGGGATGCTGTGCCCCAAAGCCTTCCAGTTTGGCACCAGGAAACGTTTGCATTGGTTCGCCCGTGGGCTCGAACCCGGTCTCGCGGCAAAACGTAGCAACCAGTTTGTCCGCCAGGACCAGAACTTCGGAAACGCCTCCGCGGTGAAACTCCTGGACGACGTAAATTTCTTTGGCATCAACCGCGATGGCCAGATTGGCCGGCAATGTCCACGGGGTGGTTGTCCAAATCACAACGCTAGCCTTTCCGGCGAGCGAGCCGGTTGCGATCGGAAATTTTACGAATACTGCCGTATCATCGCGCTCCTGATATTCAACCTCGGCCTCCGCTAGTGCGGTTTGCGCACCGGTGCTCCAAAAAACGGGTTTCTTGGATTGATAAACGAGACCCTTTTCAACAAAAATGGCGAATACCCGAAGAATTTCCGCCTCATAGGCGGGGTCCATCGTCAGATACGGGTGTTCCCAATCGCCGAAAACACCCAGCCGTTTGAATTGCTCCCGTTGGATCCCGATGAATTTGCGCGCGAACGCCTCACATCTTTGGCGAATCTCAACCGGCGCAAGGCCGCGCGATTCCTTCACCACTTTGTATTCAATCGGTAAACCGTGACAATCCCAGCCGGGGACAAAAGGGGCCCGCCGGCCGAGCATGGTCTGCGATTTCACCACCATATCTTTGAGGATCTTGTTAAGCGCAGTGCCCATGTGGACGTCCCCGTTAGCGAACGGCGGACCATCGTGAAGCACGAACAGTTCATTCTCCGCTCGCGCTTTCTGAATCTTCTCGTAGAGCCGTGTCTCCTGCCAGACTCGCAGAAGCTCCGGCTCTCGTGAGGCGAGATTGGCCTTCATCGGAAAATCGGTCCGCGGGAGATTGAGCGTATCTTTGTAGTTTTGAGCCATGGCAAAACGCGCTGCTAACTAGCATCCGCGTCGCTCCAAATCAATGCAGCCGGCATTGGCCTTCCAAAAGCGCTGCAAAATATCCGGAGCGTCCACTTACAAGGCCTAATCCGAAACAAAGCGTCTGCTCGGCGCCCAAAGCAATGAACCCCTGAGACTTCAACCTATGAAAAAACATTCCATCGCCGAATCCGGCGCGTTTAATCCGCGAATCTTCGCCGCCTTCATCCTTTGCTCCGTGGGCGCCTGGCTGGCGATGTTCAGTTTTGCCTCGACGCCTTCCAGTGGAACGATCACCGACACGGCAACATCGATCACTTACACAGCCGGTCCATTTTTCCAGGCGAACCAATCACCGGTTGGCCTCGGCCAGGTGGATTCAGGTCCGAGATGTGGAACGGGATTTCCGTGCGACACCTTTACGCTGCACGTCAACATCCCTTCAACCTTTGCCGCAACTCATTGTTTCCCCACAGTCAAGGTCACGATGTCCTGGGCTGACGCTGGGACGGGCCGCTCTGACTACGATCTCTACATTTACAAAGGCGCAAACCCAACCATCGACGGTAACCACTCGGCTGATTACCAGTCAGCAAGCGGGAACAATCCAGAAATCGCGACTATCGCGCCCATAGCGATGGATGGTCAGCCGCACGATTACACCGTTGTCATTGTTCCCTTCCAGCCCACAGGCGAAACCGTGACAGTAAAGGTTGAGCTGCTACCGGGGCCCGCTCCTGGTTCCCCTGCCTGCGGCACGCCCGGCTTCGGAAGCGGCGACCCGGTCTCACCTGGAGTGCCGCGCTTTCAAATTTTCGAAGCCCCTTCGCCCGCCGCGGACGTAGGCAATGGTGAATTTAATATTGGCTTCAATCCGCACACAGGCCGGATCATGACAATGAATAGCGGTCCAATTTGGAGAATTACCCCGCCGGAAAAATTGAGCCCGGCTCAACCGGAATGCTGCGAGGGGTTGTGGGAAAATGTCTCGACGATCACAGCCAATATTGGGCTGGATCCAATTCTTTGGACCGACCAGAAGAGCGGCCGCACTTTCGTGTCGAACTCGACCGTAGGCGCGAACGCTGTCTACGCCTATACTGACAGTGACGGAGATCCGAGCGCCACTCAGCCCACCGGCTGGACTGAGTTTGGAATCGCGGCGCCGAACGGCGGGGCTGACCATGAAACCATCGGGTCGGGACCCTATCCCGCTTTGCTTAGCGCGTTGGGGACGCCGGTAAATCAGGGTCATGCGGTTTACTATTGTTCGCAAGATATCGTCGGGCCCGCCTCATGTTACCGTAGCGATACTTTAGGAGTAAGTTGGGGGCCCAGCACTCTGGCTTACACTGGCCAGGGCGTGACGGAAGCAAATCCTCCAATACCCGGCGGTGATTGTGGAGGATTGCACGGTCACATTCATGTAGCGTCCGATGGCACAGCATGGCTGCCCGTGAACCAGTGCGGTGGGTTACAGGGCGGCGTATTCAGCACTGACGGCGGCACAACCTGGGTCCAGTTCATGGTTCCGAATGCGTTCTCGCAACAGCACGGCGCCGATCCATCTATTGCCATCGATTCGAACAATACGATCTACTACGCTTACGTACGGAATGAGCCGGTGGCTGCCGGTAATCCGCCGGAAGGACACGCCCGCGTCGCTGTGGGCAACCGCTCCGGCAACTCGATCACCTGGGTGAACGACATCGATATCGGCGCGGGCCACAGTGTGCGCAATGCAGCCGAGATCGAAGCAGTGGGCGGCGATACCGGCCGCGCCGCCGTCGGTTTCCTCGGCACTGACATTCCCGGTGATTACCAGGCGATTTCTTTTCCTGGCAAATGGTATGCATTCATCTCGATGACATACGATGGTGGCGCACACTGGACGACGGTGAACGCCACGCCTGACGATCCGGTGCAGAGCATGAGCGGGATTTGGCAACAGGGCGGCAGTCACCTCGACCGCAATCTTCTCGATTTCAATGAAATCACCCTCGACGACAAAGGTCGGGTTCTCTATGGGTTTAGTGATGGGTGCGTAACCACCGGATGTATCGCCGGAACTGCGCCGAATGATTTCACCGCCTTCATGCGCGTGGCGCGGCAATCTGGCGGCAGGACATTGCTCGCCAGCTACGATAGTCAGACAGATTTGCCGGGAGGCGCAGCAAATCCGCCCAAACCTCCCTGTCTGTTCGGGACACGAGACGCGTCTGGGTCTCACCTTACATGGAAGGCGCCGGACAATGGCGGCGCCGCCATCAGCCGGTATGACGTATACCGCGGGACGATTGCTGGTGGCGAAGGAGTCACGCCGATTGGGTCATCGATTACGACCAAGTTCGACGATACTTCGGCGAATTCTGGCGTCAGCGATTACTTCTACGTTGTGAAAGCAGTGAATAGCGTGGGCACAAGTAATGCCAGCAACGAGATCGATTTGAAGATCGATTTAACGCCGCCGCAATCGCCATGTGCGTTGCCGGGAATTACGATCCTACAGGATCCTTCTAACGATGAATTGGACGGTCAGCCCGGGCATGACGTGCAGAGCGTGTCGGTCGGTGAACCGTATGCGTTCGCGCCGAATAAGCTGGTCTTCACGATGAAGGTGCAAAGCCTTGCCTCGCTTCCGCCCAATACCGAATGGCCAATCACGTTTACGGGCCCGGACAACATCAATTACACCGTGCGGATGACCACGGCGCCGATAGACGATCCAACCAATCCAAATATAACGACCAATCCTGAGTTCCAAGTCTTCCACACAGCGGACGGGACGGGCCTGGTGCAAGCAGATCCAGCAAGCAATTATACGCCGGATGGGACAATAACGATTGTTGTTCCGCGAACCGCGATCGGCAATCCGGCGGTTGGCAGCAGCCTTAACGGATTCCTTACCAGGATCGCGGTTCAAGGCGGTGTCATTACCCTGACCCCGGACAATATGCCCAATGGCCTGGCCCCGGCGGGTTCCTACACAATTGTCGGGAACGCTGCGTGCGCTCCTGACACCGCGCCCATAGCCGTTTTAAAGGTATATCCCGCAGGTCAACCGACTCAGCCACCGTCCGGGGCTCCGCCATTCGCCGCGACCTTGGATGGGTCGGGGTCTTCTGATCCGGACGCGGGCGATACAATCGCCAGTTATACATTCGACTTCGGGGACGGTTCGCAGCCGATAAATCAGTCTGGCGCGACGATTAATCATACCTACAGCGCAGCTGGCCAATATTCGGCAACATTGAAGGTGACCGATTCGCGTGGGTTGATTAGCAACAACACGGCCTTAGCCGATGTCGTTGTGAACACACCCCCGACGGCGGCTCTCAGCGCGAGCCCCACCTCAGGCAAGTCGCCTTTGAACGTGTCGTTTAATGCGTCCGGATCTTCAGATCCCGATTCAGGAGATACCATCGCCTCTTACGCGTTTACATTTGGGGACGGGTCTCCTGCTGTGACCCAAGCGGCTCCCACGATCACGCACAGCTACGGGAACAAGGGAACCTATACAGCGCGGGTGACGGTGACAGATTCTCGCGGAGCAACCAGTACCAACTCCGCGACG
>DASXIC010000167.1:0-3852 GCA_036498205.1 Chthoniobacterales bacterium
GTGTAGGTGTAGGTGTAGGTGTAGGACTTGGCGTAGGGGTCGGAGTAGCTTGAGGTTTGCACTTACCAGCTCCGCCGGCGTTATAGAGGGCGGCAACTTGGCCCGCGCTCAGTGCGCTGCTAAAGATTTCCAGTTCGTCTACCAACCCATTCCAGAAAAATCGGGAAGAAGTGACCTGGCCGGTTGACGCTCCAATGTAGTTATTGCTGCCCCCGGAAAGATTGATCGGATCAGTGTAATTCAACGCGGTGCCGGCAACTGCGCCGTCTATATAAAGAGTCAGAGTCGATCCACTTCGTGTCAGCGCGTAGTGATGCCAATTCCCCTCAGTGTACTGACCAACAGTCCCTGCTTGAATAAAGTTGTTTCCGCCACCGTTCCAAAAAACGAACAAGCCAGAGCCAGAGCCGCTGGGATCATTAAAATCGAAATCGAGATTTCTGCTGGCGAATGTGGGATCTGGCTCAAAAGAGAGAGCGTGCATCCGATTTGTCCCATTACCTAAAGCCCAAAAGTCGAAGGTGAAGTCGCCGGTGCCAAAGTTCCAGTCGCTGCTGGCCGGAATTGAGACACTGTCGTCCGTACCATCGAACTTAAATGCATCGCTCACTTCGCCCGGACCAAAGGTAGCGTCGTTCAACGTCGCGTCGTGACCGCCTTGAATGTCCTTTGCGTTATCGTCGCCCGGCCACCATGCGATCATGTTGCTCGGCGGAGTTATGCAGGGACACTTACCAGCGCTGCCGGCATCGTAGATTCTTTGGACTTCGCGCTGAGTTAAGGCGCGATCAAAAATTTCCACCTCATCAATTACGCCGTTGAAGAAATTGCCGGGGCTGCCCCCACGAGCTCCGATCTCAAGCGGGTTGGTGCCGTCGGTGGGGGCAACACTTGGGGCCGTGCCATCCAGGACGCCGTCGAGATAGACCTGAAGGTTCGATCCGTCAAAGACAGCAGCAACATGGTGGAAAGTGCCAGTGGTAACCTGCGTGGCTCCGCTCACAGTTGAAAAAGTCGACGCGTTACAGATGCCTGCCACAAGGTGGCCGGTGGCACTTAGTCTAAAGAAATAACCGTTGCTGCCACCGCCGTCATACTTCTCAACGATTGCATGCTCGCTCGTATTATTGTTGGCCTTGATCCAGGCATCGATCGTGATCGGGCCGGTGATACTCAGATTAGGACTGTCGGGAACCTCGATGTATTGATCTGTCCCGTTCAAACTGAATCCCTGACCGACTTCACCCGGGCCGTACGCTGGAGTTCCGTTGAATATCCCGTTGTTGCTATCTTCACTGTCGGTAGTATTCCCTTCGCCTTTCCACCAGCTCACCATCGAGCCCGGCGCGCTCGCGCAAGATCGACATTTACCGGTGCAACCAGCGTTATAAATTGCGAGAACCTCCGCGCCGGTGAGCGCGTGATCGAAGACTTCTACTTCATCGATTAAACCTTGAAATGAACCTTGAGGACTCGCGGCATTTCTAACTCCGATATAGAGGTTCTGACCGGTTGCAGGGGTTTCGAATCCGGCGTCGGCGATGTGCGTCCCGATTAAAACGCCGTTAACGTAGAGTTTTAATGTCTTAGAGCTAGGGCCATCGTACGTCCCGGTGATGTGCGTCCATGTGTTCTGTGGAGCAGCGCCCGGAGGCGAGTCAACGAATTGGTGGCTACCGTTGTTGAAGTCAACCTCGACAGTGCCATCGTGCGAAACAAACAAACTATAGTTGATCCCGCCGCTCGAAAATTCTTTATCAACAACCGTGCCAAAGCCTCCGTCTGTCGGGTTCGAAGGAGTAGGAAATACCCATGCATCAACAGTGAACTGAGTTAGATCGAGATTCGTGTTATGTGGAACGAACACATAGTTCGCGGTATTCCCATCAAAGCTGAACGCCTGCCCCACTTTGCCACGCGCAAAAGTAACAGTTCCTTGAATCGTTCCATCATTATTATCCTGAATGTCGTTGGCATCGCCTTCCGCCGGCCACCAACTCACCATGCCTGAAGGCGGCGGATCGCAGCTCGGCGCGCCCGGTCCGGAAAAAGTAACTGTCATCGTCTGACTTGGGCCGAAGCATGTCGCAGTGTTTACTCCGCCCCAATTCGCATTGCCGGGGCTGATATCCGGACGCACGACATAGCCAGGATTTGGGCAATCGCAGGTATTCGTGTCGCCACTGGCATTAGCATTGAGTTCGACATCATTTCCATGCTGACAACCTATTCCCACGTTCCAGGTGAAACCGCCGGCGGTCCAGGTTCCGGGGGTGCCATTTTGCATGGCGGCGGCGATCTGCGGAACGATCGTCGCATCGGTCAACGTGCGTCCAGTCGTATCGTTCGAGCCGCTGATGGTTACTGTGTCGTAGCTGGCCGGGATCAGGCTCTGGATGAAGTCTCGCCATTGTTGCTGTACTGCCGGAGAGGCGTCCTGTCCCTGGGTAAATGACGCGCTGAAAATCGCGCGTGCCGTGCAAGCAGGCGCCACGCTTACTGTTGTTGATGCAGAATTCGTCTGCGTCGTCGTTTGTTTTGTCGAAGTAGCGAGCGCGAGGAGCGTGGAAAGACCGACGATGGCTAAAATCGTGGGACCAAGCGCGCGGTTAACTCTGAACCAGGAAGTTAACGTTTTCATAAAGGGTTTCCTTTTGCTTTTTGAATAGCGAACGAGATCGAGATTCCGCGCCGCGCATCATCATGCGCCGGAACGCTTTCGCGCTGAAACGGAATAATCATTTGAGCGTGCCGAAACGTGGCGACGTCGGAATTGATTCATGCCTGACCCGCTCGTACACGGTCAAGCTTTTTCCGCAAAAGCTGGAGGCCTACTTCCGCCCGAGTCTCACTCCAGCTTCTTGCATTTCGCGATAAGGCAAAAGCCAGATGAGCGATTCGTCGTGAAGATCGACAACCTGGATCCGATTGCCCCACGGATCCCTAAAATCGCAGCGAAACGGCGGCTGGAGTTTTATTTTGTATTTGCCAGTTAATTTCTTCCGGACTTCTTCGATCTGTTCTTCGTCGCGCACCATGATCCCGAAGTGGCACGTATTGGCGGGTTGCAGTTTGTCGACCTCGAAGACAGCGAGGAATTGGTGTTCGCCGAGTTTGAAGAAGGCATCGCCTTCTCCGCCGTCGAGTTTCTCGAGGTTGAAGACATCTTGATAGAACGCGACTGCTTTCGCGATGTCATCCACCTCAATCGCAACGTGATTGCATCCGTAAACTTTAACGCCAGTCCGGCCCGGACTGCTCATTTTCGCAGTCGCTCCAAAGCTTGGATCATTTCTTCGCTTCGATGGCGAAGCTCTTCGTGGTGCACGCTGGCCAATTCTTCAATCAGCTCCTCGCCTTTGGCCGTGAGATGAACATGGCGTCGGCGCCGATCGGTCTCGCCAGCTTCGCGGGTAACGAGTTTCCTTTCCGCCAGCCGATCGACAATATTCACGGTGGAATGGTGTTTTACCTGAAGGCGCTCGCTCAATTGCGAGATGGTTAGGCCATCTGGCGACCCAGAAGCCTTAATCGCGAGGAGCGCTTCATATTGCTCGGGATTTAGGCCTGCGTTGGCCCGAAGCCAGTCTTTACTAAAGCGGAGGAATTTGCGCCCCAAGTAGCGAAGTTCTGCTAGGGCCTCGTAATCGTTGGAACGGAGCTGCTTCATCTTTAATCAAATATCGGGTCTCATCCGGCAACATATCGATCATCGATACAGTGGCATGACGGCTGCTTATTATTTCTTTATATGAATAGATTCGCGTCAAGGGCCCACAAAGGTTTCACCCTCGTGGAAATCATGATCGTCGTTGCCATCATCGCATTACTCGCGGCAATCGCCGTCCCGGG
>DASXIC010000168.1:0-51746 GCA_036498205.1 Chthoniobacterales bacterium
ACCGCCCCATTTTTTCTGATGCAGCATTTTGCACCGCGAATGCAGCCTGGCTCCAGCATCGTCAATATTCTGTCCATCGCGGCAAAACACCCCTATCCCAATTGGAGTGTTTATTGTGCAAGTAAGTTCGGTCTCGAGGGACTATCCTCGGCTATTCGGGATGAACTTCGTTCTCGCAAGGTGCGAGTCATCAACATCTATCCCGCTGCGACCGATACGGAGATTTGGAATGCGGTTGAAGGCGAATGGCCGCGGGAGCAGATGATGTCGGCAGCGGACGTGGCAAACGCCGTCCTCTATGCGATCAGCCAGCCTCCCACGGTGAGCATCGAAAACATCATGCTCGGCAACTTGAGCGGCAGGCTCTAGGTTAAGTGTTCGCCGTGCAACCACTCAACGCTTAGGCACGGACGCAAGATGCAGGGCTACGGTAGCGATATTACTGTTAATGTAATTGCCTCGATTATTGCATCGGGAATTTTTTTGGCCGCGGGTTTTGTCTGGGGCAAATACAAAGAGCGGCATCGATTTGGGAAACGTTTGGAGGAATACGATTTCTATCCCTACACAATTAACCGGCAGGATTTTCCAGAGTTCAGTCTGAAAGATTTTCGGCTCGGCATGCATTATTTTCTCAAGAACATCGACCCCACAGCCGCCCGGCAGCTGATCTTTATTGGGGAACAGAATAACGTCCGAACACAACTGGAACCGGCCGAACAAAAAGTCTACGAGCGACTATTCGCCAAATATGATGGCAAGAAAATCGCGGACGACACCAGCGAATATCTGGAAAATTTCGCACGTTTGGTTCGGTTGATTGGAAAGTCATTTCCTAATCTTGGAATCGAGATTTTGCTTCATGATTTATCTAATCCCTCGCATTCGCTCGTCGCGCTCGAGAATAACGTTACGGGCCGCAATTTACGCGATGGAACTACCAACCTGGTAATTGATCTGAAGAAGCGGCTGTTGGAGAACGAAGATAAATTGAACTATGAGCTCAACATCGGCGCGCGAAAATTCAAATGCACCACGATTCCGATCATCCGTAAGGAATACGGAGTGGTCGGTGCCGTTTGTATTAATGTCGATGCAAACTATCTGACGGAGGAAGTCTTAAACGACGCCGAAAAGGTGAGATCGTTTTTCACGACGTTTTGCCGCACGGATATGCAACTCGATGAGAACATTCTCAGCCGCGACGAATATGCGAAGGCATTAAAAGGAAAACGCCACTGTAAAGACGAGCGCTTTTAAGAAAAGGCGCTTAATGTGCCGCGGCAGCTCGCTCCCGAATCGCCCGGTATTCCGGCATCTTATGGTATTTTACCAACCGGAACCCCCAATCGACCAGTGTGGCTTTATCTTTGTTTTCCGCGGCTACCGATTTAAGGAATTTCGCAATTCGCGCTTTCAACTCGGGTTGCTGCTCCGTGTCATCCAGCAGCTCAAAAATTTCCATTGAAAGCAGCCAGTCAGCGGGATGCTCGGCTTGCTGGGTTTCCCAAATCTCGCCCAGACGTTCGTATCCTACTTTGCCCTGTCGAATGTTGCGCACCTGTTGATACAAACTCTCGAGTTTTTTCCTTTTTGCGTCCGACGGTGCCTTGATTGTGCGCTCCTTCGGCACAAGTGCCACCTCCAGAAAAGCATCCTTGTCCGCTGCACCATTGAAAACTGAGCTGATCCGTTCGCCCACGGCCATATCGAACTCACCCCATGCTGGATCGAAGAGCACCCGATCCCCGACCTTAACGCTGCAGTTTGAGAACGTGATTAGGAACAACTTGCCATTGTGCCGGAAAATGCCGTTGACCCGTCCTCTCACAGTCAGACCGCTGGCGAATTCAATTTTCCCTTCTCTTCCCTCAGCGATGCCGAGTCCACGCAGCTGATCCTCCGACAAATTCTCCGGCTCAACAGACAGGTTCTTCCAGCGGCCGATAGGAGAGCCGAACCCATCAGCGTGTCTTTCCTTGCCATGGCCCTCAAGCTGTTTGTCGGCGACTGCCAGGGCGGTCGGTCCAGTAGTTCGTAAGTAAATAGGCGCCCCGTCGGGACCGGGGACGACGTCGGTAAAAATACCGCTGATCTGTAGCCCGCTCGAGTATTCACATGTCGCCGTGTTCTTGCACTCGATTGCTTTGTTGATGCCTGCGTGCCCACCGACCCGATATGCCATGCTGCCGGCAAATTCCTCGAGCACGTCCATCAAATGCCGAAAATCGCGAGAAACAAAAAGCTGCGGTTGCCGCGTTGTAATGTCGAAAGGAGTGTTTTTGGCGTCGATAGAGTAGGGGATCTTCTTTACATTGGACTCAAGGCACGAAACCGATTCCCCGATCGAGGAGAGCAATCCGGCTCCGTATATTTTCGGATTTTCGAGGCTGCCAATCAGACCGTACTCCACCGTCCACCAATGCAGTCGTGACAGAAGCGCCATCTCTGAAGGCTCGCCCAAATTCGTCTGCCGGTGTTCGACTTCGCGGGTGGCATTCTCTACTTCCTTTGGGTCCGAATTTGGCAATTCCTTTAATATTGAGAGATGGCGGATCGCCTCGTAGAGTTCGAAGTCTTTCCGCGACGACATTGCCCTGGCGCCGACTTCGCCAAAGCGCTGCAGATAATTGGAGTATTCGCGATCGACGATAATGGGAGCGTGGCCGGCAGCTTCGTGCACGATGTCGGGGGCGGGGGTGTACTCGATGTGGTGGATTTGGCGCATGTCGCACGCGATCACCAAAACCTTGTAGGCTTGAAACTCCATGAAAGCCGCGGGCGGAATAAAACCATCTACAGCGACTGCTCCCCAGCCGATTCGGCCAAGAATGTCGTTCATTTCCTCGATGCGGGGAATACGTTCGAAAGAAATGCCCGTCTCGAGCAAACCCTGAAAGTAAACTTTGTGGGCGTATTCCTTCAGGAAAAAGATGTTCTGACGCATGATGAAACGCCAGACCGCATGGTCCACAGGCGTATAATCGTCGTAGCGCTGGTCAACCGCGAATTGCAACAAATGGTTCGGCAGCGATTTCACCGCCTTATTCGTTTGGCTGAAAGATCCCATGCTTTTTCCTCCTGGTTCGATGTCGACCGGACAATTTTAAACTAGAACCGTTTTAATTGGCAGCAACATTCAATCCACCTTTTGTGAAACAAACAGCCATCTTTCAGGGGGCGCGAAAGGGGCTGTTGAACGACCGCCCCGAAGCTGTTGGCGGCGGCAAAATTACGCACAATCGGGATCCCTTCTCGCCGATGACATGGCTGAGCCTCTCCTGTCTCGACGCGCCGGCGGTCGCAATTACCTGGCAGTGGATTTTCGGCCAGATGGCTCATGCTACCATCTCGATTTCCGACCGCATTGCATTGTTCGCCACGGCATGGCTGATCTACCTAACGGATCGCTTGGCCGATTCCTTCAACATTCCACCGGCTGTGCCCACATCTGCGCGGCAGCGATTCTGTGCCAGACACCGTAGAAGCTGGCTGATCCTGATTATCTTGCTCGCAATGATCGATTTGGCCATTGCCTTCACCTCCATTGATAGATCAACGCTGGCCCTCGGCAGTATAATCTCGATCGCAATCGCAGCTTACCTGGGACTAAATCACTTCGCCGGTTTTATCTGGCACAAATGGCCGCTCAAGGAAGTTCTGATAGGAGCTCTCTTCGCCAGTGGGACTGTTGTCGCAATTCGCCGAACGGAATGGAGTTTTGTGTGGCCGGTAATTCTTTTTGCCATCCTGTGCTCACTTAACTGTTTCAGCATTTCAGCGTGGGAACGCGATCTGGATATCGCTCAACAACGGGAATCCTTCGCAACTGCATTTCCGCGTTTTCTCTGGCTGCCGCGAGTATCCTGCTGGACATTGGCAACGGTCGCGCTGTTACTCGCCGCGATCGCTCCGTCTGCACCTTTATTGTGCATCGCTCTATCCGCGGTTCTGCTTGCTCTCTTGCATTATGCTCGACCTCGTTCGCGGGACGTTCGCGTCGCCATGGCCGATATCGTGTTGCTGACTCCGGTTTTTCTTCTACTGCTTCGCTCTGTCCCGTGAGCTTCGATCGAATTGCGCGTACCTATCATTTATTTGAAACAGTTGCTTTTGGTTATGCCTTGCAGCGAGCAAGAACCGCTTTCATTTCGCGCATTGGCCCCGGCGAACGGGTTCTCATCCTGGGCGAGGGAAATGGGCGGTTTCTGGCAGAGCTCTTGCACCGAAATCCCGGCGTAGAGATCGATTGTATCGATGCGAGCGCCGCGATGATTCAACGCGCTCGCGCTCGTGCGGCTGTCATCCCGAGCAAAGCAAGGGATCCCGCGAATGTTGACAGCCGATTCGCGACTTCACTCGGTCCGCGCTCGGCAGGTGCTGTCTGCGCGCCTCGAGATAACGCGAGTTTACCGGCTCGTGAACCATCGCGTGTGCAATTTCATCACACTGATATTCTCGGCTGGGTACCGCCGCAGAAGTCATATGATGTTGTTGTCACACATTTCTTTCTCGATTGTTTCACGAGCGGACAACTGCCGGCGGTAGTGGAGAAAATCGGCAATGCTGCCAATCCAAACGCGCGCTGGCTGTTTGCCGATTTCGCAATTCCGACCAAAGCGTTGGGTGGTGTTCATGCCAGGGTTTGGTTGCGCATCATGTATTCATTTTTCCGCGCCGTCGCCGATCTTCAGGCCAACGAATTGGCCGATGCCTCGGCGCTGATCCGGGCCAACGGTTTCCGACTATGCGAGGAGAAGGTAACGCGACTCGGTCTCATAAAATCGCAGGTGTGGGAGAGAAACGCTTAGCGCGCCCGCTTGGCTGCTCGGTTGCGCGCGATTAGTCGTATTAGCCAGACAACCAGCGCAACAGGCAGGAGCCACGGCGCAAGAAACGCGATAGCCACGCCGATCATTTGTATACTCCACATAAGAGCTCCCGCCCCCGCGGCAAGTGTCCGGCGAAATGTTGGAAAGAGTCCTTTGTCTTCGGAGACGATTCTGCCCTGGCTGTAGACCTGAATTGAAACGTCAGCCGGTGCGTTCGCCTCATCGACCTGCGCGTCCGGTCGTTCATCGCGATGAACACTGACATTTTCGAGTTTGCCGAGTGTTCCGAGCGACTGCATCAATGACCCGTAGTTCTTCATTGGCACTCGTAACGAGACGTTGGCGAATTCACGCCCGTTCGGATCGCGCGCGAACGAGGAAGCCCGTACGCGACCACCCTGCTTGTCGGCCAAATTGCGAATTTGCCTGGCTCGCTCGGTTACGTCTGAAGCACGTACACGCAAGTTCGTTTGTTGTAACGCTGCTTCCTGTTCTTCCCGCGAGATCGTGATGTTTAACAGCACTTTGTCCCGTTCCGTTTTTGCATCTTCCGACATTCCCTGGCCGCCGCGTGCGACTCGTTCGGTCTGCAGCTGAAACTTGTCCACGCGTCCCATGCCTTTGACCTTTGAGATTACAGAATCGCTCTCCTCTGGCGCTATCAACATGCTCACGCGGGCCGAGACGCGGCCGGAATTATCGCGGTCGAGTGTTGCGTTGGTGATTTGAATCTTGAAAGAAGCAAGCGCTTTGACCTCCGTATAAACTTTTTCGACGTCCCCGGCATAGAGCGCCAGGTAGGCTCGTTCTTTCAATAGAAACGCAGCCGGGACATCCATATCCTTTTCCGCGAGCACGATCGTGACGGTGGCCAATTGCACTTGCGAATCCATCAGCTTGAGTTCGCCTTGCATCTGCTCGATCTGCTCTCGCACACGACCCAATTCCTTCTCGACTGCGAGCAGATCATTGATGTCGTCGCTCTTCTTCTTCAGGATCTCGAGGAGCCGCTGCTCCATCGCCTGCGCATTCTTCAACCTTGCATCGGTATCAAAATATTGCTTTGTCACGTCCTCGGTGCCGAGGGTTTGATTTTTTAAGTCACCGATTTCGTGGAGTCGGTTGAGGAAACTGTCGAGATTCTCCGGCAGCAGTTTGACCACAATTTCACCGCGCAACTTGCCATTCTCCTGCTTCTCCGAGTTGCTCGTTGCGATGTAGCCTTGATCCTCGCTGGCAAAAGCCGCAATTTGCTGCAGCGCCTGGTCGAAGCTGCGGACCTCAAGATCAACGCGCGCATTGCGAACCAGTTTGCGATTGTCACCAGGCGGCACTGATGCGGCGATGGCGGCGGGTTCTGCTGTGACTTCCTCGGCTTTTTGCCGGTTGTCCGCTGTTTCGGCGAGCGCCCCGCCTGATGCGCCGGCTTCTTTATTCGGCTCCATTTGTCGCTCGGGAGAGGCAGGCGACGCTGCTGGCGTACTCGCCGCAACTCTGGATGTCGCGAGGCCGGAAACGCCTGAGGCTCGAGCAGCCTTCGCTGGTTCGCTCCGTCGATCGAAAAAGCGTCCCGCAGAGCTTGTATCCCGGGACTTCCTAACGCCTTCAACATCTCCGTAAGTTTGCTCTTTTCCGAACTGTTCGGGTCCAGATGCGACGACGTCCGTCGCAGCCGAAACTTGATTGTTGTCCGCGGTCATTGCCGCGGGCCCTGTCCGGGCTTCGCGAACCAGCGGCACCGACATATCCTCGCCGGTAAGAAACCGTCCCATTTGCAACAGGGCCAGCAACAGCGCCAGCGCGCCGACAATCTGCGTCGCTCGCGAGCGCAGGAGATTGGAAAGAAAAACCCCGGGACTGATTCGCTGCGGCGCCTTGTGGCGAAAAGCATAAAGCATTCGTTTCTCGAAGCCGAAGTCAGGCTTCTCGTCCGCAAACACTTCGCCGAGCGCTCTGTGCATCAATTGCTCCTCCTTGTGCAGTGCGCGGCACTCGGCGCACTCGACAAGGTGAACGTGCAAGGCGCGGCGTTCTTCATCCGATAACTCGTTGTGCACCGCGGCTGCCAGTACTTCATCAATTTGGTCGTGAATCGTGGGCATAAGTCAGATCATTGTGGCCAATGCAGGTTTGAGTCGTTTTCGCATCGACGCCAGGGCGCGTCCGAGAATTCCGCGCAGGGCGCCATTCGACAATCCAAGCGTTTGTTCAATCGTCGCATAATCCATGTTTTGCAGGTAACGCAACGCCACCGCGCTGCGATACAACTCCGGCAAGGTGGCCAAAGCGGAGCGCACCTGTTGCTCTCTCTCGGCGTCGGGGGACTCGCTCCCGTTGTCCGCTGACGCGAATTCCTTCAGCTGCTCGTCCAGTGGGACGGTCCGGCGCCGTCGCAGAATGTCGTAGGCGCGGTGCCTTGCAATCGTGGAAATCCAGGCTTGGAATTTTGCCGGATCACGTACGCGCCAGCGAGATTTCCAAGCGTTAATAAAAGCGTCCTGCACCACGTCTTCCGCTTCTTCATGATTCTGCAAAATGCCAAAGGCAATCGCGAACAGCGGGCGGCTCATGGTTCGAATGATCATTTCGAAAGCCTCGCGATCGCCATGAATGGCAGCGTGAAACATCTCCTGGTCGGCAGCGTCCATTTTGTCGATCACAGCCTAGACGGCGGAGATGAAAAATCAGCGCGAAAAATCTTCAAAAATCTTTCTGTCGCCTTCCCATTACTTGGGCAATCCCTCTGATGAACGCTAAATGTGTCAGCGGTTGTTGACCTTGCGGAGCCAAAAGGCCGCCCCTGAGCGGGGCTCAGGTTTGGAAAAAATTGGCATCTTATTATTTCTGCTCGGGCGGTTTACTTCCGGTGCCGATTGCGAGCAAAATAGAAAAAATCACGCGGCTTGCCTTCGGCTCGTTTCCGCTGAATTGATTGGCCAAGATGGGAACGCTGCGACTGGGAGTGAACATTGATCATATCGCGACCTTGCGACAGGCGCGGTATGCCTCCACGCCCGAGTCGAAGAACGCTGAACCCGACCCCGTATTGGCAGCTTCCATTTGCGAACGGGCTGGAGCACATGGAATTACCGCGCATTTGCGGGCCGACCGCAGGCATATTCAGGATCGCGATATTGTGCGCTTGCGCGCGAGCATTATGAGCAAGCTCAATCTCGAAATGGGCAACACGCCCGAGATAGTGGACATCGCGATTCGCATCGTCCCGGATGACGTTTGTCTCGTCCCGGAAAAACGTCAGGAAATTACCACCGAAGGCGGGCTTGATGTTGTTGCAAATCGCCGCGATCTCGCGCAAACGGTTCAGCGGCTGCACGCCGCGGGTATCCGCGTGAGTTTATTTGTCGATCCAGAGACGGAGCAGATCGATTGCGCAGCGGAGCTCGGTGTCGATATGATCGAATTGCATACCGGCAAATTGGCCAATGCGTTCACTGAAAGGATCGAGCAGCAGGAATTGGGACGCCTGCGCGCCTGTGCTCAGATGGCCGCGGAGCTAAAGCTGCAAGTAAACGCCGGACACGGCATCAATTATCGCAACATCGCTCTGGTGCAGAAAATTCCGCACCTGACCGAGCTCAACATCGGTCACTCGATCGTGTCTCGGGCAGTTTTCGTTGGATTGGAATCTGCTGTCCGTGAAATGCTTGCCTTGATGGAGAATTACCCCGGGTGAGCGTGCTTGGCGTCGGTGTTGACATTATCGAGACGGAACGGATCGAGCATTCGCTCGACCGGTTCGGCGAACGATTTCTTCATCGCGTTTTTACCGATGGCGAGATCGCCTATTGCCAGTCAATGAAATACCCGGCGCGTCATTTTGCAGCGCGATTCGCGGCCAAGGAAGCTGTCTCGAAAGCTTTCGGCACCGGTATCGGCAAATCGATGGGTTGGCGCGATATCGACGTGCGAAAGAAACCTAGTGGCGAGCCATTCGTGGTTTTAGAAGGTGGAGCGAAAACCCTGGCTGCGGATCGAAACGTCCGTGGCGTTTGGATCAGCCTTAGCCATACCAATCATCACGCCGTGGCGATGATCGCTTTGGAGACGTAAGCGCGGATTCTTTGGCAATCTCTCGTGCGCTCAGGGTTACTCTTTGCGCTCGACGTGGCGATAATCGATCACCTGGACGCGTTCTAGCGTCACTAATCCGCCACTTAACATTTCCTCCAGCTTCGGGAGAAAAGCCTGAACCTTCGTTTCGCTATCCACAATCTCGATCACAATCGGCAAATCCATCGAAAGTCGCAAAATTTTCGCGGTGTGCATACGACTCGATTTGCCAAATCCCATCGGGCCGCGCAGCACGGTGGCGCCGGCGAGATGCAGCTCTCGCGCCTTGAGGACGATCGCCTCATAAAGTGGTTTGTGATTCCAGCGATCGCTTTCGCCAATAAAAATTCGCAACAAAATCGAATCGCGCGGTACCTCCATAAAATAAAGTCCTAACGCTGGTTGAGATGCATCGCGAGGTAGTCACCCAGCCATACCGCCAGCAGGCAAAGAATGAATGAGGCTCCCGTGTTCAACAGGGCGTTGGACCATTCGCCTTCACGCGCCAGGGCCAGTGTTTGCAGGCTGAAGGACGAAAACGTGGTGTAACCGCCACAAAGACCAATCATGAAAAATTGACGGAAGGTCGGGCTCGCCAGCACCCGTCCATCCGGCCCGGTAAGGCAAGCGAAAAACCCGATTACCAAGGAACCTGTCACGTTCACCAGCAGCGTTCCGGCTGGGAACGTCTCGCCAAATCTTTGCGCGATCGCTCCGGAGACCCAGAAACGCGCCACGGAACCACATGCGCCACCGATCGCGACAACCAAATAGCCGACCATAAAAAACTCCTGATGCGCATCACCGCACATTCAGGAGTCATCAGCTCTGAAACCAGTCAGGGCGGTTTTCCGAATCAGGAAGGCAAACTCCATTGCCCGTGAACGTGGTAACCGCAATTCCTCGTAAACGCAAGCCCGTCAAAAGTTCCTAACCGTTGTCGCAACGAGGCGAGTGGAAACTGACTCATGGACGCTTCTCTTTGTTTTTGCTAGCTTCCGAGGATGTTCGCTGGGTCGAAAGCACTGCGATTGCTTCTAACAATCGTGGTCATGCTTGCGTGGCTCGGCGCGAGCAATCATTGCGTGCTTGCCGCGCCCGCAAGAGAGCATCTGGCAAAAGGGGAAGATGGGATGCCTTCTAATTGTCCGATGCATCGACAGCGTGCCCCATCGCCGGAGAAGTCGAATGGCTGCGGAGATTTGCCATGTTGTAAGACGCTGCAGGCTACAACCGCCCTAACGGCCAAGTTGGTCCCGAAGCCGATTTGGCTCGGCTTGCTGCTGACATTCTTCCGGTCATCGATCGCTAAACCAAATGCTGAGGTAGCAAATCTGCTACCGTCTCTGGATACCGGACCGCCGGGCGCTAATAATTTTACCGAATCGGTTCTGCAACGGAGCATTCTCGCTCACGCTCCTCCTCTTTTCCTGAGCTGAGCTGTAGTTGCCTCGTTCGAGGCAATCGCAGGCGTTCGCAAAGTCACGACACGTCGTGTCGTGACAACAACTTCACCTCAACCATTTCCTCAAAGTCACAACTGCCCATGGCAACACATAACCTGCATTTCACTCGAGCAACTGCGCGGACTTCGCGGGCTGTTGGCCAGTTGATTGCAAACGCTCTCAGTCAAAAATGAACAGTCGCAATGCATTTGCAGTGATTGCCGCTGCTGCGCTGGCATACGCTTCAGCCGTAGTAGCGCAGCAGCAAGAAGCTGGACCGTCATCCACCGCGATCGTGCATCAGAAATACACATGTGTAATGCATCCTGAGGTCGTCAGCGACAAACCGGGCAAGTGCCCGAAATGCGGCATGGACCTCGTACCGATCAAACCGAAAGCGTCATCATATCCTCCCGGGCACGCCTCCCAGCCAATGCACGGCGAAATGCGTGACATGCAAACGCCAAAACAGCAGATGTTGATGCAATCCTCCGTCAGCATTGCCGACCCAATGTCGCGCGAAAGCTCCGGCACCGCGTGGGTGCCGGACTCGACTCCGATGTACGGCAAGATGTTCATGTTTGGTGATGACATGCTCATGCTGCACGGCGGCGCTTTCCCGCGGTACACCAACGTCAGCACGCGGCGCGGCGACGATCGGATCGATGCGCCTAACTGGATCATGGGGATGTATTCCCATTCATTTGGCGATAATGCGCAGCTCGGCGCACGGCTGATGATGAGTCTCGATCCACTCACGGAAGGCGGCCGAGGTTACCCCTTGCTGTTTCAATCCGGTGAGTCATGGCACGATCAGCCTTTGCATGATCGGCAGCATCCGCACGATCTGTTCGACGAGTTATCGCTGAGTTACTCGCAAAGATTTACGGAAGATTTATCGGCTTACGTGTATTTCGGGTATCCGGGCGAGCCTGCATTGGGTCCGCCCACTTTCATGCATCGGCTCAGCGCGATGGATAATCCGGATGCGCCAATCGGCCATCACTGGGAAGATTCCACCCATATTACGTTTGGCGTGGCAACGCTCGGTGCGGTTTGGAAAAGCGTGAAAGTGGAAGGCAGCATTTTCACCGGCCGTGAGCCGGATGAAAACCGTTACGACTTCGACCGACCGCGCTTTGATTCAGCAAGCGGGCGCATTTCATGGAACCCTATCGATAATCTCGCCCTTCAGGTTTCGCATGGTTACATCAAGAGCCCGGAAGCGCTCGAGCCCGGCGTGAACCAGCATCGGACCATGGCATCGATCATCTATAACAAGCCGCTCGGCCCCGATGCAAATTGGTCGACCTTTTTTTCATGGGCGCAAAACAACACCACCCACGAAGGGAAATCGACAGCTCTCATTGCCGAAACAAATTATCAGCGAGGTCGCAATACGATCTACGGACGCTGGGAGCGCGTGGAAAAATCCGGACACGAACTCGTGTTAATGGGGACCGATCTCGACCGCATCTTTCCAGTCTCCGGATATACAATTGGTTATGTCCGTGACCTGACGCATGGGAGCGGAATCGATATAGGCCTTGGCGGTCAGTTTACGTTGAACGATATGCCAAACCGGCTGGAGCGATATTACGGGAACGATTTGCCCTATTCATTTCAAGTTTTCCTGCGCCTGCGGCCATCGAAGATGCAAATGGGTGGAATAGACGGCGATCGCGAAAAGGTGATGAAGAAGTGAGCTGGCTTTGGATGAGCTTATATGATGCGGTCGCCATGCTCTGGATGACGTTCTGGGCGCTGGTCCTTGGTTTTGTCATTTCGGGGTTCCTGCAAGTTTTCGTCAGCAAGGACCAGATGACGCGCGCCTTTGGTCGAACGAACTTGCGTTCGGTGATGATCGCGACCGGTCTTGGCGCTGCCAGTAGTTCTTGCTCATATGCGGCGGTGGCGGCTGCTCGGAGCGCTATTCAACAAGGGGCTGCGCTCGTTCCGGCGCTCGCCTTTATGTTTGCGTCGACTAACCTGGTCGCGGAGCTGGGCGCCGTTTTATGGCTCCTGATGGGCTGGCAATTTGTCGTTGCTGAAGCTTTCGGAGCCTTCGTGCTTATAGCGTTAATGTGGTTATTGATACGTCTGTTTTTTCCGAAAGAACTGGAAAACGAATTTCGTCGGAGAATTGCATCTCAGGTCGGGGAATCCTGTCACCAACACCACCACCACGGCGAAAAAACCCGGACGAAATGGGAGGCTGTGGCTACCGCGTTCGTAACGGATTGGTCGATGGTATGGAAAGAAATCGCTGCCGGATTTTTGATCGCCGGATTTCTTGCGACCCTTCTGCCGAGCGCCTGGTGGGAAGCGGTCTTTATTCAGACCGGCTCGCCTTCGCTGCGCTTAATTGAAAACGCATTGGTCGGTCCGCTCATCGCGGTAATTTCGTTTGTGTGTTCGGTCGGCAATATTCCACTTGCGAGTTTGCTCTGGGCACACGGCATCAGTTTTGGCGGTGTCATCTCATTCATTTACGCTGATCTGATTGTGATTCCGATCATCATTATCTACGCGAAATATTATGGCGTACGAGCAGCGACTTGGATCACGGGGATTTTTTATATTGCGATGGTCCTTGCTGGAATCATCGTCGATCTCGTTTTTAACGCCCTCGGCTGGATTCCAATTGGATCGCGGCCACCCAGTGCAATTGACCACGCGCACATCATCTGGAATTACACGACGTGGCTGGATATCGTAGCTGCAGCGTTCGCGGCCTGGCTTCTGTTCTTACATTTTTCGTCTGGAAGAAAACAGGCTGCCCGCGTTCTCGCTCACCACTGATCGAAAAATGACGCGTTGCACGTGAGGGAACGTTCCGTCACGTTCGGGACCGATGGCGAAAGCTTTTTTCATTACCACGGCGATCGACTACACCAATTCGGCGCCGCACATAGGTCACGCTTACGAGAAAGTCCTGGCCGATGTGATCGCACGCTACCAGCGGCTGAAGGTGTTACCTGATGGCACGCGACAGCCCGTTTTCTTTATGACCGGCGTCGACCAACACGGCCAGAAGGTCCAGCAATCGGCCGAAAAACAGGGCGTGCCACCCGATCAATTCGTCGCCGGGGTGACGGAACAATTCGTCGCATTATGGGACAAATTAGACGTGCGCTACGACGCCTGGGCCGCGACCACGGATCCGCTCCACAAAAAATGTGTCCAAGGAATGTTGCAGCGGTTGCATGACGAAGGGAAAATCTACAAGGACAAGCAGGTTGGGTTTTACAGTATCCGACAGGAACAATTCTTGACCGACAAAGATCGGAATCAGTCGGGCGAATTCGGTCCTGAGTGGGGCGAAGTAGAGAAACGCCAGGAAGAGAATTATTACTTCAAGCTCGAAGAGCACAAACAATGGCTGCTCGACCTGATCGATAAGCGGTCCGAGCAAGGCAATCCGTTCGTCGTTCCGGATTTCCGCGTAGCGGAGTTGCGCAATGCAGTTGAAAAGCTGAGCGGGAGCCGCCAGTCCGGCTCGGACCTTTGCATCTCGCGCCCGAAATCGCGACTGAGCTGGGGGATCGAGCTCCCGTTCGACCGTGATTATGTGAATTATGTTTGGTTCGACGCCCTGACCAATTACATCAGTTTCGCCGGCTACGACCCGGCAAAAACTTTCGAGGAGCAGCCGGCGGAATTCCGAGAGCGCTGGCCTGCGCTCCACGTCATTGGCAAAGATATTCTCGTCCCCGCGCATGGCGTTTACTGGCCCATCATGCTGCACGCACTCGGGTTCCCCGACGAACAAATGCCAACACTATTGGTGCACGGCTGGTGGAACGTTTCCGGGACAAAGATGAGCAAGAGTCTCGGTAACGTGGTCGATCCCAATGCGCTTGTTGATAAATACGGAGCTGAGGCGGTTCGCTACTATTTAATGAGTGATATCGTCATGGGAAAAGACGCGGACTTTTCGGAAGATCGACTGGTAGCGCGGTTCAACAACGATTTGGCCAACTCGTTAGGTAATCTATTAAATCGAACACTTAATATGCTATCGAGGTATCGGGCCAGCGTTGTCAAGAAAGGCAACGAAGCTCTGCTTTTTGGTCGCGAAGGAGCGGCGTACGCGGCGCCCTTCGAACGTGTAGTTAGCGTCCTCACAAATACTTATCGGGTACAAATGGATGGTGCATCGCACGCTGCGAACCAGTTCGACATCTCGCTCGCCCTGGGGTCTGCCATCGAAATTTGCACCCAATGTAACAGTCTCATTGAAGTTAAGGCTCCGTGGAAACTCGCCAAGGACCCCTCAGGCGCAGAAACGCTCGGGCCTGTTCTTTATCACCTGGCCGAGTCACTTCGCCTCATCGCGATTCTGATTTCGCCCGTATTACCAAAAGCAGCGCACGGAATTTTCGATCAGTTGAATTGGAAAATGGAGTTGAGCGGAAAAGAAGAACGCTTTTCCCTCGCCGACGCAGAGTGGGGGAAGTTGCCTGACGGACACGCCGTCGGAAAAGCAGTGCCATTGTTTCCGAGAATCGAAGGGTAGCGCACGCGTCTCGCGTGTTGGTTTCGGCGTCTCGCCGAAACCCTCCGTTATCCCGAGTGAAACGAGGGACCTCACATTTGATGACGATTATGTGAACATTCATGCGATCCCTCGCCGCCTGCGCGGCTCGGAATGACGCCGTTTTTTGCGCAGGTAGCGAATCGTGATGTGCTTCGGTTATTGCGCACATTCCTCAAGCGCATCCGGCTCCCCGCGTAAGGTCGCAATCGCTTCCCCGGCGAAATGCAAAGAACCGGTGATGAGAATTCGCTGCGGTAATTTGGTCGCGGCAGAAATTGCTGCGCTGGTAGATGCGAACGTCTCGAACTCCAGATTGTGTTCTTTGATTAAAGCAGCGAGTTTGGCCGGCGATGCCGCCCGCTCGCTTCGAATCTTTGGCAGGAGAAAACGCGAAACGATTCGCGCGAGAGCATCAATCATCGCTTTGGCATTTTTATCCTGAAGAACCGCGAGAATGATTGTTGCGCGTTCACTGCCGAATTCATCCAACCACGTTTGCACAAGCGCCGAGGCTCCGGAGGGATTGTGGGCGCCATCAATCACAACTCGCTCGTCCCAAATCTGAAAACGCGCCGGCCATTCGACACTCCACAGTCCTTGTGCAATCGCCTGGTCCGTAACCCGAATGGAGGCGGCGCGCAATGCTTCGATCGCAACTGATACGTTTAGCTTTTGATGTGGCCCGCGAAGGGCGACAGGAGTTTTCGTCCAAGGTGCGCTGACGATGTGCAAAGGCGCGTCGCAGTCTATCGCCCTTTTCCGAAGGAGCGCGTCCACGGTCGGGCGCTGCGGGGCAGAGATGACAGGCACACCAGGCTTGATTATTCCCGCTTTCTCGGTCGCGATTTCAGCCAATGAATGGCCGAGCCATTTCTCGTGATCGAAATCGATCGGGGTAATGACAGAGACCGATGGCTGAACCACGTTGGTCGCATCGAGGCGTCCGCCCATTCCAGTTTCGAGCACAACGATTTCGCATCGCGTTTGCTCGAAATAGTGCAAGGCCAGCGCAGTCGTGATCTCGAAAAACGTCGGGTGCGTTTCCCAATCATTTACCAGGCGGCGAATCTGACTGAGCCCGGCGGCAACGTCGCTTTCTGCAATGGTTTTGCCATCCACGCGAATGCGTTCGCGAAAGCTAATCAAATGAGGGGAGATAAAGAGGCCAGTGCGATAGCCAGCCGCGCGACAAATCGCGTCCGCTATGGCGCAGACGCTCCCTTTCCCGTTGGTGCCAGCGACATGAATGAGACGTTGAGGAGATCCAACATGGAGCGCGCGCAACAAGCGCTGAATGCTCTCGAGACCAAGCTTGATTCCGTGCAGTTGGGTGGCGTAGAGCCACGTCAGTGCCTCCCGATAATTCACACCGAGGGCGCGAAGAATCGGAGCAATTCCCCAATCTGGGGACGCAACCGCCGGCGATGCACAATTTGATCGATAAGGCCGTGGTCTCTCAAGAATTCCGCAGTCTGAAAGTTCCTGGGTAAATCCTGATGCGTGGTTTCCTTGATCACGCGTGGGCCGGCAAAGCCGATCATGCTTCTTGGCTCCGCTAAAATAATATCGCCCAAGGAAGCGTAGCTCGCCATCACGCCAGCGGTGGTGGGATTCGTTATTACCGAAATATACGGCAGCCTGGCGTCGGCGTGGCGCGCAAGCGCCCCGCTGGTCTTGGCCATTTGCATTAAACTAAGCATGCCTTCGTACATTCGGGCGCCCCCGGAAGCCGAAATGATAATCATGGCAATGCGCTCCCTGGTCGCGAACTCAATTACTCGAGTAATGCGTTCACCCACGACAGAACCCATCGTTCCTCCGAGAAAATTAAAATCCATCACGGCGATTCCGACGCGGATTCCTTCCAGCATACCGTGACCACTAATGACAGCGTCGATCAAACCCGTGCTTTGCTCATATTTGGTTAGGCGATCCTTATAAGTCGCCATTCCTTGAAAGCGTAACGTATCGATCGACTCCAGATTGGCGTCCATCTCGACAAAGGTTCCGGCGTCAAGCAATTGCTCGATCCGTTCCTTGGCCGACTGAGCGAAATGATAATCGCATCGGGGACAGACCCGTTGATTTTCCGTCAGCTCAATTTCGTGGACGACATCGTCGCAGCCGGGGCATTTCTGAAAAAGGCCCTGCGGAATGTCGCGTTTCTTACGACTTCCCATTTTTAGCGCCGGTCTTTTGAAAATCGCCATTTTATGCCCGCGCAACAGTGACCGCGTGAACGGAACGGGCGCCTGCTTCACGCAGAACTCGCGCACATTCATTTAGGGTTGAGCCGGTAGTGAGAATATCGTCGACAAGGAGCACCTGCAAGTCTCGCACGCTCACCTTTTTTCGTAAACGAAAGGCATCGCGCAAATTTTCCATTCGTTCGGTGCGATCAAACGCAGTCTGCGTCCTCGTATAACGAACGCGTTGTAATGCAGCAGACAGCGGCGCATCAATTTCCTCACTTAAAATCCTGGCCAGAAAATGAGCTTGGTTGAACCCGCGCTCGCGCAGTCGCGCCGAATGCAGGGGGACCGGAATGATCAGATCGAACTTCCGGCCCTGTAGTCGAGGATCGTGCATCGCTTCGAGTAGCCATCGACCTATTGGATGACGAAGGTGAAGTTGTCGGTTGTATTTGAATTGCAGAATCAGAACTCGAACGATGCCCCGGCTGCGGTAGGCGGCCACCGCAGCTTCAAACCACACTTTTCGGTGGCCGCAATTCGCGCAGGTGAATTCAGTGTCCATCGCACCGGCAAACGGCTCGGAGCACTTTGCGCAAAACGGCGGAACAATTCGTTGCGCCTTTCCTTCACACGACCGGCAGAGATATTCGGTCCTTGCGATCGCCGCGCTGCAAATCGCGCAGACCGGCGGATAGAAAAGCGATGCGATTGCTCGAAGTGGTTCAAGCGTTTTCACGATACGCATATCGAAGCCAAACAAGCATCAGCGCCCAGGTGCAGAATGCGAGCAGAAGCGGAATCAACCCGATCAGCAATGTTGGCCCGAGCCAGGGGAGAATCTCGGTCTGCCGCTTCGTCATTTTCCCGAATACGCCGGCGACGAGAATCCAGCCACCGTGCAGCCCGATTGGGAGCGAGAGCGACCGCGTCCGCAGCCGAGCATCGGCCAGAATCCATCCGATGAGAAGGAGCGTTATGAATGCCGCCAGGACCATGATCGGATCGCTGAACTGCACGAACGAGCGAGCTACTGATTTAAAACCCGAGTACCAGGTCACGACACTGTTCGTTCGCTCGGGCGCCTTGAGGAAATGAACAAGGGCAAAAAACCCGGAAGTGATAAACATCGCTGCTACGGGACGCATACCGCGCAAAAGAATTCCGAGAATCAGTCCTCTGAAAAGGCTCTCTTCAATTAACGGAACTACCGCTGCGGCCGCCGTAATCCCCCACAGCGATGTCCAGGGAATGGCTGTCTTCAAAAGAAATATTTTTCCACTGACCAAGATGACCGCGGCACATCCCAGCGGCATACCAGCCAGGAGCAAACCGACGACGACATCCCGGAATGAATGTGGATTTCTTTCCAGCTCCAAATCTCGGAACGACCGAAGGCGCAACGAATGTAAGAGCGGCCAGAGAAATATGAGCGCACTGATAAGGAGGGCGCGATGGAAGAAACTTTCGAAGCCGAATCGAGCGAGAAACGGCAAAAGGCCATGGGACGCAGCGACCCGCGCAATCCAGTAGAGGATTGGTGCGAGAATTACCCCGCCCAACACGACCGCGAGGAAATAGACGATCAGTTTGGCGGCGTCTTTCAAGGAGGCTAATCTAAGAGCGCGAAAATATGCCGCGTCAACATGTATGGACTGAGCGGGACGATCATGGCGTGAAGCGAGAGATTCGAGCGACTCGCTTCGGCGGCGTCTGGAGATTGCAATCGAAAAGAGCCGATGATGAAACCTGGACTTATCACGAACGGCCGCTTGTTAGCGACTTGCTCGCGCTGAAGGATATCCTTGACCGAAAATATCGCCGACGCCGCGCGACTGTTGATGATGTTGCATCGCTCGAGCGCCTCCTCTCCGAATATGATAAATGATCGCCAAGCAGTTGATCTGGTGGCGGCTGACAAACAGTTCGTCTGGCACCCCTTCACGAATATGGCGGAGTGGTGCCGCCCAGAGCACGATCCGATTGTAATCGTGGAAGGTCACGGCGCCATGCTGCGTGACAGCCGCGGTCGTGAATACATCGATGGCAACTCGTCGATCTGGACAAATATTCACGGTCATAATCATCCCCGGATAAATCGGGCCATTCGAGAGCAACTGGAGCACATCGCGCATTGCTCTTTTCTCGGCGCAACCCATCCTACGGCAATTGAACTGGCACGCGAAATCGTGGCGTTGTTTCCAAGCCAGACGCTGAGCCGCGTTTTTTATTCTGATGATGGATCGACTGCCATCGAAGCGGCCCTGCGCATGGCGGCGCAATTTTTCCGTTTACGTGGACAAAGGGAGCGAAACACATTCGTGTCGTTTCGTCATGCCTACCACGGCGACACTGCCGGCGCGGCTGCGCTGGGTGCGGCAATAATGTTCGGCCCTAACGGAGAACGATGGCGCTTCCCAGTCCAAATAGTCGACTCTGTTGAAGCGTTGGAAAAACTTTCTCGCGGCGGCCGGAGTGCGATCGCTGCTGTAATTATCGAGCCAGTAATCCAGGGCGCAGCCGGAATGCGAGTCTGGCCGGCCGGAACCTTGGCAGCGTTACGCGACTGGTGTGACGAGGCCGGTGCCCTTTTGATCGCGGACGAGGTCATGACGGGTTTCGGACGCACGGGAAAAATGTTTGCCGTAGAGCACGAAAATGCGATTCCGGACATAATGGCATTAGGAAAAGGGTTAAGTGGCGGATACCTGCCACTTGCTCTCACGCTGACAACCGAAGAAATTTTTTCCCAATTCGACGGCTCTGTCACGTCTGGTCACGCGCTCGCGTATGGTCACAGCTATACCGCCAATCCACTTGGGTGCGCCGCGGCGCGGGCCAGTCTCGAGATTTTTCGCGAGGAAAATGTGCTCGAACAATTGGCGCCGAAAATCGGAAGAATGAATCAATTGCTTCAACTGTTGAACGAGCTCCCGGCCGTGATTGAGGTTCGCCAATGTGGATTTATTACCGGTATCGAAATGGCTGATGAATTGACTGCGGCAAAGATTTGTCGTCGTGTTCGCGTCGGAGGTTTGCTGACGCGAAATATTCGCAACGTCGTCGTCTTAATGCCGCCACTTTGCACAACGGTAGATCAGCTGGATCGGGCTGCCTCCGCCTTAAGGAGCGCAATCATGGCCGATCATGAGCCGGCATGGGTATGAAGAGGGCACGACTCGACAAGGTCCTGGTCGACCGCGCTATTTATCCAACGCGCGAGCGAGCGCAGCGCGCAGTGATGGCGGGAGAAGTCAAAATTGGCCAGCAAATCGCGAGCAAACCTTCATTGCTGGTCGATCCCGGCATATCGATCGCAACTGCGGATCCGCCGCGTTTCGTCGGCCGCGGCGGATTAAAGCTGGAAGGTGCTCTCGATTTCTTCGGGATTCAGGTGCGCGAGAAAGTTGCGGTCGACATCGGAGCCTCGACAGGCGGCTTCACCGATTGCCTGCTCCAAAGGGGTGCGTCCAAAGTTTACGCGATCGATGTCGGCCACGGGCAACTGGCCTGGAAAATTCGCACCAACCCGCGTGTCACCGTTTTTGAAAAAACGAACGCCCGTAACCTGTCATCGTCGCTGATTAACGAACCGGTTGATCTTTGCGTCATCGATGTGTCTTTCATCTCATTGACTTTGATCTTGTCGAATGCGTTTCAATTGATAACTCCGAATGGAATCGTGCTGGCCCTAATCAAACCACAATTCGAACTCAGCCGCAGTGACGTCGGTCGGGGGGGAATTGTCCGTGAACCAGCCTTGCATCACAAGGCGCAGGAAAAGATCGTTGGGTTTATCGAAAGGCTCGGCCAGCACGTCGTCGGCATCACTCCGTCCCCCATAACCGGAGCCGACGGCAATCAGGAATTCTTCGTATGCGCGGAAAAACAATCGCACTGATTGCGCACCCTGGGAAAAGTGGCGTGGCCGAGCTGTCCCGGGCTGTAATCAAGGAGTTCGAGCGGCACTCGGTCGAAGTCGTTTTGGAAACCGGCACGGCGGAGCTGGCAGGGCGAAGCGCAGCGGGTTCGCTCGAGGAGATTGTCCGGCGCGCCGACCTGATCGTGGTACTCGGGGGTGACGGAACAATTCTGCATGTCGTCGCACAGGCGGGCGAGAAGCTAAAGCCAATTTTTGGAATCAATGTCGGCTCGCTGGGTTTCCTCACCTGCGCGAACTCGTCCGCCTACAGGGAAGCAGTCGATGCCATCGCGAATGGACGAATTTTTTATAGCGATCGGGCATTACTTCGCGTGGATTTACGGGCGGGTAAGAAAGTAATCTCGACGAGCAGGGCACTGAACGATGCTGTAATTAGCCGTGGCGATGTCTCTCGCCTGATTCGCCTGCAGGCAAAAGTGAACGGTTCGCCGTTGACGGAATACAATGCTGATGGCTTAATCGTCGCCACTCCTACCGGATCCACCGCGTATTCGCTATCGGCCGGAGGACCTATTCTCGAACCAGAATCGGGCGTTTTCGTTATAACCCCGATCTGTCCGCATGTGCTAACCAATCGCTCGGTCATTGTAAGCGATGCGGCGACCATTGAAGTTAAACCTGGCACTGCGGAGTATCCGGCATTCCTTAGCGTCGACGGTCGGGCGCCTGAGCGATTGTCAGCCGATGGGGCGGTAGTGATTACTCGTGCGACGGAGGCCTTGCGGCTGGGATTCTTACCCGACGTTTCATTTTTTAGTGTGCTGCGACAGAAATTAAAATGGACGGGGAGCAACGTTTAATTCGGGACATCCGGCAGCCGTTGCCAGGCGCTCGATAAACTACGGATGTCCTTGCGCGGTCCAAACCGCCAGCACGTCCGGTGAGCCCTGGGTCCGAACACCATTATCGGTCAAAATGGCTTCGGTGGCAGCGATCGTTTCTTTTCTCGGAAGGACCAGTGTTTCACTGCCGCGACCAACAAACTCGATGGTTATGAACTCATCTTTGGTGTCGCGCAGCAGCTCCGTCAATTGCTTGAGGTTCTTGACCGGCTGCTTATTCACCGTCTTTACCGCTTTCAATCCCGGGTTGCCATAGCCTTTGGCCAGTTTGTGAGGGAAGAAAGGAGACGAGACATATACCACCCGCTCTCCCGGGAAAGCTGGTTGATCGCCATAGCGCGTGATCAGGGGGCTACCCAGATAGGCCAGCGTAGCGATCCATTCTGCTCCCTTCGGGATTTTGGTTAATCCCGTAACAAGTTGGGAGGTCGCTTCCGAAAAGACCAATGGCCCAAAAACGAAGTAGGATGGATAACTCCCTTTCCAATCCGGAATCACAAGTGGATAATCGGGCGAAACGGGAACCTCGACCCGCGTTTCCTTATTCGCGCGAACAATGGTTAATGGCAGCTTTCCCTGTCGGGCAGCGCGTTGCACCAGGTAAAGAAACCGGACACGCAGGTTGTTTCCTATTGTAACCATTCCCTCGTCATCTACTGGCGCATCACCAATCTTTGTCACTACATCCCATTCCTTTAGCGGGTAACTCGGTTCCTTTTTGAAAGGTTGCCGGACAATCATTCCCTCCACCGACGCTTCGAGCTTTAGAAAGGACCGGAGAGCGGGATTTTCCAGAGTTTGAAATTCGTCAAAGAGAGCCGGCTTCCCGTCATAGTGACCATCGGCGAGATCGTGAAGGAACAGTTCAATCTCTTCGCACGGAATGATATAACCAATGTTTTCTGAGCCGCCGAGATGACTGAAGGCGAGTCCGATCATTTTGTCGCCATCGACCGCGGGTCCGCCACTATTGCCGGGATTAATCGCTGCATCGATCTGTATGCGAAGTCCTGAGACAGGGAAATTGTAGGGAACAAACTCAATCCGCGAGACAATCCCTTTGGTAATGGAAAGACTCGTTCCCCCGGTAGGGTAGCCGTATACCATGACGGCATCCTTAATGGCCGGGAGCTTTTCCGCTCGTGGCAGCGGGGCATGGGAGTCAAAGAACTTTTCCTCGTCCAGTTTCAGAATCGCGAGATCGATGCCGGGGGCGGTGGCCTCGACGGTAGCGGAGATCTTGTCGCCAGCCTGGTTGGCCTGGACCTGAACTTCACTCGCGAAGAGAACGACATGCGCGTTAGTGAGAATTCGCTTTCCTTCAATCACGACGCCGCTTCCCGTAACTTCTGTCGGCGCTTGTTTAGTCCAGGGTTTGGCTAAGTCCGGGTATCGGGCGGTAGCGAAAATCTTGACCACCGAATTCTCAACCGTGCTTGAAGGTGTTAGCTGGGGCGTGGGTGATTCAGGGGTCGCTTGCGCTACTGGCAGGGGCGTAGGCAACGGCGCAACCAGAGCACCGGGGCCGATATTGGGTGCTGGCGTAGGCGTTTCCGTCTCGGCCAAAACAAGATTAGAAGCGCTAAGAGTTCCAACGACAAGAACGATAGCGCGGGCGAACAAATGAGTGGATAAACCCATGGTGATTGAATTTGTCTGACAGCTATTTGGATTTTCCGACGTTTGGATCAAACGACCCGCTCGGCAGATTCGCAGCCTTCCAATCCATCGCCATGCGAATGCGCGAACGCCCGCTCGGGTGGTCGAAAAATACGAATTCCTCCAGGGGAGTTGGCTCCATTTTGCGATAAATGCCGAGCTTGAGAGCGACCTTTGCCATTCCGTCAGGTTCGCGCGCGGCATTAATGCCAAAGGCATCCGCTTCCCGTTCGACGGCGCGGGTGGAAGTGTTTGAAAGCGGAGTAATCAGGAAAAAATAAGCGCCGAGAATCAGACCGAGCAAAGGCAAGCCAGCCGGGTCAGCGATGCCTCTTATACCCCAACGCGAACCATATTTGCGTACAAGAAGGTCAAAGAGCGTTTTAGTTAGGGCAAACCCAACCATGAAAGAGATCGCGGAGAAGAGAGTCAGTTTTACAATGTGATTCAAAACATAATGTCCCATTTCGTGCGCCATGACCGCGCGGATCTCCGGCAGTGTGCATTGATTAAGTAGATTATCGTTTAGCGCGATTCGGGTGGTGTTGAGAAAACCAGCCACGTTAGCACTCACGCGTTTTGTCTGTCGCGAAGCATCTACAACGAAGACTTTCGTGACTGGAATCTCGTTCGCACGCGCAAGCTGCAGAATCGGATCGCGAATGGTTGGATCAGTAAGCGGCGTGTATTTGTTGAAAACCGGCTCGATAAAGACCGGAAAAATGAATGAGAAAAAGAAACTTCCAGCTACGACGACCGCTGTCGCCCAAAGCCACCAGGTCCGTGGAGCCGCGCGAAAGACCGCGTAGAGGATGATAAGGAACAGCGGGACGAGGATAAGCGCAATCAAGAGTCCCTTTAATTGTTCCACAAGCCATGGCGAAAACGTCTGTGTCGCCATCCCATATTGATGCTCACGAAAATAACGCTCGTAAACCGTGAGCGGGAAGGAGAGCGCCGCCGCCAAAAGGATGTATGGAATGGCGTAAAGCAAGACCTGTATTGACTTGAAACGCGTGGTTCGCTCCGCGAAATCCCTGAGGCCGGCCGAGATTCGACTCGCGAGCAAAAAAAGCGCGATGGCAGAGCTCAACAGAAAATCCCAAAGGATAAGCCAATAGCCGCCTTCAAAATAAGCGTCGGATTTCGCCTTCTCAGCGGGCGGAATAGAAGCGAGCCATTCACGCGTTGCAGCCTCCGGGTCGAAGGCAGGCTTTGCAACAGGCGCTGTAATCATTTTCGATGAAGGAATCGCGGTCGCAGCGAAACTGGGCGGCGGGGCCGCTGGCAACGGCGGGGTGTTCACCGGCTTTGGAATTGGCGTTGCCAATGGTATTGACGTTGGTTCCTGGGCCAGCGCACCCGATGCCAAAACCGTCCCCAAAAAGCATAAGCACAACCATTTCATGCTGCGCATGATGCCGGTCAGATAAAAAAAGAAAAGCGCGCCGTTGCTGGAAGAGTTTGCCAGTGCGCTCAAAATTTGGTTTGCTGCGCTGGGAAGATGAAACAATCTTTTATTGCTTCATTGGGGTTGATCGCACTGTTCGGTATCGCCGCCGCAGACAACGCGCCCCCGGACGCATCGTTGTGCGGACCCTATCCCAGAAACTACAAGGAGATTGTCTGGAACTGGATGCAGAACACGCTGCTCGACGCGGATAGCGCCAAGATTGAATGGGAAGATCCGAAGCCCGCGGATCTGGGTGGTAACGGTGAACACGTTTACGGATGGCTCGTGAATTTCAAGGTAAATTCACGAAACCGCTTTGGCACTTACACGGGAAAACAGTCGCATGGCGCGCTAATTCGAGATGGGCGGGTCATCAAAGGGACAGGATTTGGTTATCAATGAGCCGCCTCTCCATGCCTCGGCATAACCAAGACGGTTCGGCTATTCTTTTCGTTATCATTCTAATCGCCATCATCGGCGGGGGGTGGTATGCGCTTTCGAACCTGCGCCGCAACAGCGAGGTAGAAGGACAACAGTTTGCCCGCGAAGTCATCGAGCGGGTTGCGGTTCAGCATGACGGCCGGTACTTGCATTCGGTAGTTCCGGCAGATCGACGGATCGCTTTTCCACCGGCAACGGAGCAAGGTTTTATCGACGGTTTTACAAAACTGGGAGCACCGGCTCCCAACTTCGCTCTTGAAGGAAATCTCGCTTTTGAGAGCTACTTCTTCTCTCCGCACGGAACATTCAGGAGCATCCTGACTTATCCCGATCGGCACGCGACGATATTTGTGAATATTGCCAAGCCAAGCGGCTACTGGGTTCTGAGAGATCTCGCAGTCACGTGGGAGCGACCCCCGGAGTAGCAAGTCAGTCCCTCCTGTGAGTGATTGCGCCGTCCACGAGGTTTTTCAGGTATCGTTCGTTTCGATCGAGCGCGAAAAGCATGAAATGCGAGATTCGCTCTTGTTGTTTGCTGATGCCTTTAAACAGTAACCGTGCTCTTATTGTCCTTCTCAGCTTGAGTGTCGTTGTCCTGCAGGGTTGTGATCGGTATCACGACAAGATCGAGGCGCGGCAATTCGCCGTCCGGGTAAAAAACGAGTTTTTGCATGCGTGGCAAAATTACGAGCGTTATGCATGGGGACATGACGCGCTGCGGCCGCTGAGCAAGACTTCGCACGACTGGTATGGGCAATCGCTGCAGATGACCCCCGTCGACGCCCTTGACACTCTTTTGTTGATGCACTTGGGCCGGGAAGCGGCGAAAACGCGGGCCTTGATCGAGCACGATCTCAGGTTCGATCGAGATATTTACGTCAAGAATTTCGAGGTAACGATACGATTGCTCGGAGGATTATTATCCAGCTACGAACTGACAAATGATCAAAAGCTCTTACGTCTTGCCGAAGACTTGGGAAATAGACTGCTCCCGGTTTTTGATTCCCCGACCGGACTCCCTTATGTTTATGTAAATCTAAAGACCGGCAAGGTTCGGGATCCAATTACGAATCCCGCCGAAACCGGCACTCTCTTGCTGGAGTTTGGGACCCTAAGCAAGCTGACGGGGAAGGTCGTTTTCTACGACAAAGCCAAGCGCGCGTTAGTGGAGACCTTTAGGCGTCGTTCTCCTATTGGTCTGGTCGGGCAAAGCATCAATGTTGAAACAGGTGGCTGGACCGAGACAGACAGTCATATCAGCGGCGGGATAGATTCATACTACGAGTACCTTTGGAAATGCTGGCTCTTGTTCGGTGACAAGGATTGTCTGGATATGTGGCGTGCCAGTATTCCGGTTATTAACGGCTATTTGGCTGACGAATTGGGAGGTAATTTGTGGTATGGCCATGCGGACATGGTAACCGGCAAACGGACCGACACCGCGTATGGCGCGCTCGACGCCTTCTTTCCAGGCCTTCTGGCACTCTCCGGCGACCTTACTCGGGCGCGTCGCTTGCAGGCGTCATCTTTTGCGATGTGGAACTTGCACGGGATTGAACCGGAAATCCTGGATTACAAGACAATGCATGTAATAGCCGGCGCTTATCATTTGCGGCCCGAGATTGTTGAATCCACCTACTATCTTTATCATTACTCGCGCGATCCAATGTATCGCAAAATGGGTGAGAGCCTATTCAACGACTTTGTAAAATACTGTCGCGCCGATGCGGGCTATGCCGCGCTGGCGGACGTTGTCACGAAACAACAACTCGATGAGATGGAGAGTTTCGTTTTCGCTGAAACCTTTAAGTATTTTTATCTGCTCTTTGCTCCGGCAAACGCTTTGATGTTCGACGAAGTCGTCTTTAATACCGAAGGCCATCCGCTCCAACGCAAGTGGTAAGGGAAGTGCTGGACGGCACGGAGAAGAATGTCGCTGGCAGTCTCGTGATTTTTCGACATTTGTTGCACGGGGTTGGCTTTCGCGGGCGATTGAGGTCAATCGCCCCTACCGAAATCTGTGACCGAATTGGGTAAGGCGAGACTTTGGCGGCCAGCGGTAGGGGCGGTTCACCCGAACCGCCCGGTGAATCGGCAAATTTTGTCCAACGCGAGCAGCCAAACCCGGGAAGGGCGCTTGCGATCAATCATGCCTACCTTGGGTCGCGCAAACAAGCTAGCTCGGTGTGATTTAAAGAAGATTTTTCGATTTTAGCAGAATTGTATGGGGGATCGAAAAGCAATCGAAAGACGAGTCGCTAATGCTTCGGCGCGGCCCAACTGCCAATTCGTAGCGCAGTCAAGATGAGTTCGATCGAAAGCGCCGCCAAGAGGATTCCCATGACGCGCGTTAAAATTGCGGCTCCCTGCCGTCCAATCACCCGCAAAATCGCACCAGATGCGAGGAGAAAGAGGTAAGTAAGCGCCAAAACCACCAGTACTACGACAGCGGTCTCGGCCTGCTCTCGAACGGTGTAGACATCATTGTCGGTGAGCAAAATCACGGCCATGATTGCGCCAGGTCCGGCAATCGTGGGCACGGCGAGGGGGAAGACAGCGAGATCACGACCTTTCTCGTGCGGACCAGTTTCACGATCGGCTGAGCCAAAAAGCATCTGCAGACCGAAGAGGAATAGGATGATGCCGCCAGCGACTTGAAGAGAGAGAAGGCGTACTCCCATCGCGTCGAGAACGATTTGGCCGATGACCACAGCTACGATTAAGATAGCAGCGGCATACAGCGTGGCGCGCCCGGCGATCCGGCGCCGCTCGACTGCACCCAATGAACCAGTCAAACCTGCAAAGACAGCCAATGTACTAATCGGGTCGATAGTGGTCCACGTCATCACGAAGTCGCGAATAATTTTTTCCAGCATCGAGTGTCAAATGGGGTTTAAAACCGGGAAAAGCCTTAACTAATTTATAGTAGTAATCGTTCCAGCTCGTCGACGCACAATTGCGACCATGTTTCAAGTGAGTCGCGCCTGGTGAGTAATTGCTGCCGGTCAAGAAACTCAAGACTCGTGATCATTGCCTCGCGCTTTTTTACATTCGGTTGACTCAGTTTGAAAACATGGACGACCCCGAGATGAACACGGCCAACATCGGTACTGTCATCGTTCAACAACGCGACGATTTGATCCTTAAAGGTCGTGTCGATTCGGACTTCTTCGGCCACCTCACGCTCAACCCCGGCGCGGTAAGCTGCTTCGTCCCACACGAACAACGATTCGTCGGTATCGTTCATGTGACCTCCGATACCAATTGAACCCTTGGCGACCAACCTCTTTTCGCCCGCCTTTTTCCCTCGCACATAATACAATACCCGGTCATCGTGAGCGATAATCGCATACGGTATGATCTGCTTGTGCGTGGGATCGTGCTCGGCTGTGGTCCTTGGCAAAAAGAAGTTGTTTCCCCGGGATAAAAGCGTTCCAAGATAACGTTCCGGTTCGAAGTTTAAGCCCTGAAAGCTACCAAGCTGGTCGAACAGACTGCGCTTAACGACGAGTACATTTTCTTCAGCCATGCCAGCTAGAATGAGAAAGTAAGGCCAATCTGAGGACCCAGCAGATTTAAGCTCGGATTTGGGTCAGTCTGTCCACCGTTGGAGAGATGTTGGTAGAGCAAACCGATTTGTCCGCTTAATCGCTCGCTGAATTTATAGGAAATGCCAGCGGCGGCCAGGATGTTGAAGGTGAAATCCTGGCCTTGTCCACCGAGTTGCTCGGGTTGACTGTCGATCCAGCCCAATCCAAGTCCGCCAGAAACATAGGGGGTGAGCCGGCTGCCGCGGGGGACGAAGTTATACCGCAAACCGAAATTGAGCCCAAAATAATGATTTTCGATTCCACGGATGATGGGCTCAGTGATCGCGCTGAAATAAAACTGATTATAACCGCGGAAAATACCGGTCGAATTGAGATAAGTTCCCCACCGTAATCGCGCCGTCAGAAAGTCGGCGTTTAGCTCGTAGCTGTGCGGCGGATTGAAAATTCCGAGGATGTATGCGCTTTCAAGCGCTAGCTGAAAGGTTGGCGGCTCCTCTATCCTGAGAGCGGGGGAACTGACGGCAGCTTCTTCTCCGCCAGGCGCAAATTGGACGCAAGCCGTCAGCGCGAGAAGGAAAAGGGCACGGCGCAGTTTCATTGGGTCCGGGACGATATTTCGGCCGATTGCAATTGCAATTGCCGCGGGGTCGGTGCCGTTGCAGCAGAATCATGCGTTTCCTGATACGGGACGAACGAAATTACAGCCATTCGTGCAGTTCAGGTGGCAGAGGGCTCGTCCAATCCCGCTCTTGATCGAAGCATAATCGCGACGCGTGCAGCGCGTGCCGTTCGAGCAGCAGCTCATCTGCGAGCTCCGGTGTCCAACCCGTTTCAATAAATCGGAGGTAAAGCTTTTCGTTCGGCCCATAAAGTTTGTCACCAACGATCGGATGACCGAGCGCGGCAAGGTGGACGCGAATCTGGTGGGTTCGGCCTGTGAGTGGGACAACCTTGATCAACGCAAACATCTCGCCGTTGGTTGTCCGCTTTCGAAATCTTCGCTCGACGTGGAACTCCGTGACCGATTCGACGCCCCGTTTGTCGATCGTCTGCTTTAAATAAACTGACGATGGTCGAACCAAGCCTTGCCGAATGATTGAACCATCGAAGATTTTCGAGTTCCAATCGGGCCAGCCCCAAACGATCGCATAATATTCTTTCCTCACCTGGCGGGACTGCATCAAAAGACCAAATTCGCGGGCGGCCTTCGCATTCTTTGCCACCAGCACCAGACCGCTGGTTTCGCGGTCGAGCCGATTTACGACCGAGATTTGTCCGTCGTTAGCGAGTTCGAAAGCAAGCAGACGTTGTAATTCCGACCATAGCGTTACTGTTCCATCGGGCTTGCTTGGATGAACTAGCAACAATGGAGGTTTATCGACGACGATGTAATCCGCGGTTTCATCGAGTATGGTGAAGTCCCGACGCACTTTCGTTGCCCTGCTATCATCCTGAGACATGATCTCGCTCATTGATCTCCATCGATATTATACCGGGGAAGGCCGAGAGGTGCGAGCTGTCGATGGGGTTTCGCTTGCTATCGGAAGTAACGAGTTCGTTGCGTTGAGCGGCCCAAGCGGGTGCGGGAAAAGTACGCTTATGCATCTGATCGCAGGACTCGATCGTCCAACATCGGGAAAAATTTTTGTTGGGACGTTGGCCTTACATGAGGCCAATGAAGACGCCCTAACGAATTATCGACGCCAACAATTAGGGATTGTTTTTCAATTCTTTAACCTTCTTCCTACAATGACAGCGCTGGAGAATGTGATGTTTCCGCTGCTGCTGCAGGGTATCCCATACGCCCATAGTCAGGAGCGAGCGCGAGAGACTCTGACCATGCTCGACCTCTCCGACCGGGCCGAACATTTCCCGCATCAACTCAGCGGCGGCGAACAACAACGGACCGCGATCGCCCGTGCCATCGTGCATCGACCAAAGCTCGTCGTCGCGGACGAACCGACAGGAAATCTCGATTCCACTTCCACGGCGTCGGTCATGAAAGCGTTGCAAAAGATCGCTGAGGAGAGATTCGCCACTTTACTCATCGTCACTCATAGCCAGGAAATCGCGCGCGCGGCGTCGCGTCAGCTCCTGATGCGCGATGGCAAAATCACCCGCGACACGTTTACTTGACCTACTCGGCCAACCCGCGTTACCTAAACGGCTCAGTCTTCGCCCGCCGTGGAACTCAAGGACATTAAAGCAATTATCGATTTGATGCGGAAGAACGACCTTTCCGTATTCGAAATGGAGAAGGACGGGTTTCGGCTGAAACTACAAAAGGGACCGAGTGAGCAGCCGCTTTCCCTGGTCCCGACTTCCTTCGTTCATCCGGCGAGCGCACCTCCGGCGCAAGGCCCCCCAGCCAATGGCGGTGGGGCTTCGGTCGCCGCTCCTGCCGAAGCCACCGCTTTACGAGATATCGTTTCACCGATGGTCGGCACATTTTATCGAGCCTCTTCGCCGGATGCGCCGCCGCTGGTCGATGTCGGAAAAGAAGTGACCGAAGAAACTGTGGTTTGCATTATTGAAGCGATGAAGGTGATGAACGAAATCAAGGCTGAAACGAAAGGGGTCATCGCTGAAGTCGTGGCAGAAAATGGCAAGCCGGTGCAGTTTGGGCAGGTGCTCTATCGGGTCCGCTGAGACCAAACCAGGCGCGCGAGAAGAACCCAAGCGTCGCGCGCTAATGACGAGGATGTTCGACAAGATTTTGATCGCTAATCGGGGCGAGATCGCCTTGCGGGTTATTCGCGCTTGCAAGGAACTGGGTATTCGGACCCTGGCGGTTTATTCGGAAGCGGATGTCGATTCGCTGCACGTGCAGCTGGCCGATGAGGCGATCTGCATTGGCGCTCCACCCAGTTCCGAAAGTTATCTCAAGATCGACCGTATTATGAGCGCCGCTGAAGTCGGCGATGTCGACGCCATTCATCCCGGCTACGGTTTTCTGGCGGAGAACGCACATTTTGCCGAGGTGTGCGAGAGCTGCAACATCCGGTTTATCGGACCGTCGGTCGCTGCAATGCGATCGATGGGAGATAAGAACTCAGCACGCGAATGTGCTCGCAGGGCAGGCATTCCATTAACACCCGGAAGTGAAGGAATCGTCTCAGATGAAAAAGAGGCGCTGAGAATCGCGAAAAAAGTCGGTTATCCGATCATGATCAAAGCGGTCGCGGGCGGCGGCGGACGCGGGATGCGGGCCGCGCACAACGACGCATCGTTCCTGCCGGCATTTCACGCGGCGCGGATGGAGGCGGAAAAAGCCTTCGGCAATGGCGATGTTTACATGGAAAAGCTGATCAACAATCCGCACCATATCGAATTTCAAATTGTTGCTGACAATCATGGTCATACCGTTCATCTGGGTGAACGCGATTGCTCGATTCAGCGGCGGAATCAAAAAGTGATTGAGGAATGTCCGTCTCCGCTGATGACCGAATCGCTGCGAAAAAAAATGGGACATGCGGCGGTGAAACTGGCCGAGTCCGTTGGATATCAGAATGTCGGTACCGTCGAATTTCTGGTTGATAACGATGGACGTTATTATTTCATCGAAATGAACACTCGGATCCAGGTCGAGCACACGATTACGGAAGAGGTTTACGGTTGCGACCTGGTTAAGGAGCAGATTCGAATTGCCGCGGGGGAACATCTTTCGCCTCACATTGCGAAATCGTGGCCGCGTTCCCACGCAATTCAGTGCCGCATTAACGCGGAGGATCCGGAGCAGAATTTTCGATCTTCACCTGGGAAAATACAATTTTACTATGCGCCCGGCGGACGCGGGATTCGGATCGATTCGCATGCCTACACTGGCTACGTGGTCCCGCCCTACTATGACTCAATGATCGCGAAATTGATCGCAGTCGGGGCTTCGCGTGCGTCTGCCATCGAGCGGATGCGACGCGCGCTGGATGAATATTATATTACCGGAATCAAGACCACCGTCGGTTTTCATGGCGCCATCATGCGGAGCAGGGAATTTCGCGAAGGAAAGTACGACACTGGCACGGTCGAGCGTCTGATGAATACGGAGAAATTTGAGCTCATCGGATCGGCTGGACACTTGCACGAATAAAGTGCGGATTTTGGCCGAGGCCCGTCTTTACGCGATCATTGATCTCAATTATGTCAGCCCGGAACGGTCATCCAGCATTTTGCAAAATCTCATCGATGGCGGGATTGATCTCGTGCAATTACGGGGAAAGAATCGGACGGTCGACGAGTTGAGCGGGCTGGCTGAGAAGCTGTTGAAGCAAACTACCGCCGCGAATATTCCGCTGCTTGTGAACGATCACGCTGAAATCGCGAACCGGGTCGACGTTGAAGGCGTCCACGTTGGTCAGGAAGACGATGCGATTGCAAAAGTCCGCAGCGCCGTCAATCGGCCGATCCTGGTTGGCAAATCGACCCACAGCCTGGCGCAAGCGCTCGCAGCGGAAGATGAAGGCGCGGATTACATCGGGTTCGGTCCGCTCTTCGCAACTCCAACAAAACCGGATTATGCTCCTATTGGACTGAACGAGATTCACGAAGTCCACCGGCAGGTTAAAATCCCAATCTTTTGCATCGGTGGGATTCATATCGACAACCTGCAAAGTGTGATCGATGCCGGCGCCAAGCGGGTCGTCATGGTATCGGCTTTATTGCGCGCCCATAGCATCATCGATTATGCGCGCTGTGCTACCGATATGCTGGCCTAGCCCATGAGTCTCCTTGTCGTTGGCTCAATAGGGCTGGATACCGTGAAGACTCCCGTCGAGGAACATTCCAACCTCCTCGGAGGGTCGGCCTCCTACGCTGCGGTGGGTGCAAGCTTTTTCGCTCCCGTCAATTTGGTCGGTGTTGTCGGCGATGATTTTCCACCAGGGGAGTTCGAGTTTTGGAAATTGCGCTCGATCGATACTCGGGGTGTGCAACGCGCCAGTGGAAAAACCTTCCGCTGGTCCGGCGAATACGCCTGGGATCTCAATACACGAGAAACGCGCTCGATCGCGCTCAATGTCTTCGAGCACTTTCGGCCAATCTTGCCGCAGGAGTACCGAGAAACACCTTTTGTCCTTCTCGCCAATATTGCGCCTAAACTGCAATCACACGTTCTGGATCAAATGGAACGCCCCCGTTTTGTCGTTGCCGATACGATGGATCTTTGGATCGAAACCACCCGACCTGACCTCGATGCGTTGATGTCTCGAATCGACCTGTTGATCCTGAATGACAGCGAAGCGCGCGAAATGACGAAAGAGACGAGTCTGATTCGCGCCGGTCGCAAGATTCGCGGTTTTGGTCCACGTTACGTCGCCATCAAAAAAGGCGAGCATGGCGCTTTGTTGTTTGGCGAGGATGCATTCTTCAGCTGCGGGGCATATCCACTGGAGGACATTCACGACCCGACAGGCGCGGGAGATACGTTCGCGGGCGGCCTGGCCGGTTATCTAGCAGCAAACGCGGGAGAGAAGGTGAGCTTCGAGCTGCTGCGCAAGGCGATGATCTACGGAAGCGTCCTCGCCAGTTTTTGCGTGGAGCAATTCAGTCTCGAGCGACTGCGGAAACTGACGAAAAAGGAAATCGCCGATCGCTATGAGATGTTCAAATTGATGAGCCAATTTGAAGCGCTGACCGAATGACGTGCTCTTGAAAAACGGGCGCGCCGGCGCGATTCGAATTCATGATTCTTCCGCTTCGTGTCCAATTGCTCTCGATTTGTCTTCAAGGAGGAAAGGACGATGGGTCGCGGGGAAACTTTGCGTAAGGAAGCCGCGCACCTTTGAAGACAAACTGATCTGCTCGAATCGCATCAGGGGCCAGGAAGTCGCGCGTTCCCGAAGCGCCGACGATGTCGTCCTGATCCACGCCATCTCCGCTGATCCCTATCGCACCGATTAAGACGCCATTACGGTAAAGCGGAAATCCCCCGGGGAAAATTGTAATGCCGTTAGGCAACTCTGGATCAGGAGTACATCCTGAAATCGGCGCGATATTGGAAAGCGTACCAGAAAGGCAGGTGAACATCTCCTGCTGGCCAAAGAAGGGCCCCGGTTCGTCCGCGTCTATTCCGGGAGGATAATGACTCTGTGCCAGGAACCCGACAGTCCGGGTAGACATCGCGACATTCTCGCCGAAACCAAGCAGGTCGCGAGTCGAGTAATAGACCGCAGTTCGCGCCTTTTGCACGGCAACATCCCAGCTAAACATTGTTGCTTCACCGGTTCGAAAGGTGCCCAGAACGGTGGGGGCGACTCCCGCTTGATCGGGATTGTTCACGACAGTAATGAACGCCTCCATCTGTATACCGATGGGGAGACGAATCCCAGCTCGGGTAGTCCGGACTCGATCGGCTGCAAAATTGATAATGTTTGTGACCTCTTCCATTGTCAGGCGGGCTTGTCCCTCGATGGTGCCAGGAAGTGGATCGCCCATGATCGGCTGACGGATTTCCCCCTGCACGCCACCAAATGTTGCGACTGGGTAGGGAAAGGGAGGGGGAGCAGCGAGTAGGAAGTAGGTTGCGGACGCGTTCCCTCGCAGCACTATTTTTTTCGGCTTTGTCGTTCCGCTCGCGACATATGGAAGAGCAAAACCGTTGATGAAGACGTGGTCGGCAGTGATGGCGGAAGAAGGCTGAAATCCCCGCTGGCCAGCGAGGGCGACGTCTTCGTCTTTGTCATATCCAGCTATGAAGACCAGCGGATTCTCATCTCTAAAACCGGGAACCGCTGGAGGTGTACCATCGCCGGTGACCCCGACACCTCCGACGAGCTGGCCACGTTTGTAAAGCGGAACGCCTCCTGGCGCACCGTCGAGAGACGTTAGTGGCACCGGTATGATTGCAGTACCTGGGGTCGGGCTAAATAACGCGACGCTGCCAGGTCCTTTGAATTTGTTAATATCGGAGAAAAACAAGTTGGACAAACCAACGCCGACCAACGGACCTGTAGGCGTATTCTGCACCCCAGGCGGAAAGTGCTGTTGAATAATGAATCCCGCGGTGCGGGACGTGAACGCGTTTTGGTTGCTGCTCAGAAATGCAGCAGTTCCCGCTTTGGAGACGGCCGTCGCGATTTGCGGTGGAGTCGGTTCACCACCGCGAACGTTCCATACCCCCAGCACATTGCCTTCCCGGTCGGTGACAGCGATCACGCTCCTTGGTGAAATAGAAACAGCGCGTGTCACCGCCTGGCGAATGATCGTCTGCACATCTGTCGCCGTTAATTGGGCCCAGCCGATCTGCGCAGTCGCGAGAACCGCCAACACCGGTAGCAGAATGCAACGTGTCACGACTCTGCTTTACCTGAATTGAGGTTCCTCGCCCAAGTGCAAAGTTTTGCCAACGGCGGAATTCAGGCGTTGCCCTTGTTGAAATCTTTCTGGCATTGTCCGGATCGATGAAAGCGCGGTTGCGCATTGTTGCCCTTGTTTGGACGGGCAACGTGATGTCTGCGATTACGCCTTTCGGCAGAGACGTCCTTTTAGCCCAATCTACTGAAGCTCAGGCAAAAAATGCACTTATCCTGGCGCAAACTAGCTCTGTAAAGGCCGCAGAGAAACCACCGGACAATACCTTTAATCCGGATCCGGGCGCGTCGGCAGAAGTAGAACCAACGCCGATTCCCGAGCTATTTCCAGCCGTCCCGCCACCATTACCCAGGTTCGGCGAAGAGCCGCTTCCGCGATCGCTGCAACTGCCTCGCAAAGGTGTTCGCGAAACTGTTCCCGATCGGCACAAACTTCAGTACGAGAGCTACGGCGAGGGTGACATGGGTTCGCCCGAATTCTCGGAACCGGTTCCGAATCGATGGTTCGTCGGGTTTGGGCGTTGGCAGCGCTACGCGGACCCATCGGCCGAAACACCGTACCAGAGCAATCTAAAACTATGGCATCCCTATCTGCAGAGTACGTTGAAAGGGGATGTCCCAGTTATCGGAGAAGATATTTTCCTTAATTTAACCTTGAGTAACTTCTTTGAGTTCGAGGCGCGGAAGCTGCCAACGCCAAGTGGTGTTAGCAGCGCCCGGCCAAACAGCTCCGAATTCTTTGGACGCGGCGAACAGTACTTTCTTTCCAACGATTTCTCCCTCGCGGTCGAACTATTCAAAGGGGAAACTGCTTTTCAACCCATTGAGTGGGCCTTGCGCCTGGTCGGCGTTTATAACAACAACTATACCGATGTTAAGGAGACGAACGCGCTGGATCCCGATCCGCGGCTGCATAACACTACCCGCTACAAAGACTGGTACTCTCTTCAAGAAGCGTTCGTCGAAGTTCACATCCACGATCTTTCCAATTCCTACGATTTTATTTCTTCCCGAATCGGAATTCAGCCATTCGTGAGCGACTTTCGTGGATTTATTTTCAACGATTCTAACCTCGGGCTGCGGGTATTCGGCAACTACGATAACAATCGGTGGCAGTACAATCTTCTCTTTTTCGATATGCGCGAAAAAGATACCTATTCCGACTTGAACGAGTTCGATTCTCGTGACCAGCGGATCATCATTCTCAATCTCTATCGTCAGGATTTTTTTGCCAAAGGCTATACCGCGCAACTTAGCTTCCACGCCAATTTCGACGACGCCAGCCGGCATTACGACAAGAATGGGTTTCTGGTGCGGCCGGCGCCGATAGGAAGTGTCCAGGATCATTCCATCGAGTCGTTCTACCTGGGTTGGACTGGAGATGGGCACATCGGCAAGTTGAACATTTCACACGCCTTCTATGAGGTGTTAGGCGAAGACAGTTTTAACGGCATCGCACAACAGCGCGTTTCGATTAATGCCCAGATGGCCGCCCTCGAGCTTTCCATCGATCACGATTGGTTGCGCTTCAAGCTTTCTGGCTTCCTGGCAAGTGGCGATTCTAACCCGCGAAATTCCCATGCAACCGGCTTCGATACTATTCTGGACCGGCCGTTCTTTATAGGCGGCCCGTTTAGCTTCTATGTTCACCAGGGGTTCAATCTTGCCGGAACTTCCGTTAACTTTAAGCAGAGGGAAAGCCTCGTTCCCGATTTCCGCAGCAGTAAGACGGAAGGACAGTCCAACTTTGTCAATCCCGGGGCGCTGATAGTTGGCTACGGCACAGATGCCGATATAACACCGAAGGTAAAAGTTTTTGTAAATGCCAATCATATCTGGACGATGACGACAGAAGTAACTGAACAGGTGCTTTTGACCAATCATGCCAGCAACGATATTGGCTGGGATTGTAGTATCGGCTTGCAATGGCGGCCGCTGCTAACCGACAACGTCATCGTCAGCGCCGGTATCGGTTTCCTGGTGCCAGGGGAAGGCTACAAGGATATCTACCGCACGAATACGCGTCCGGTGCCAGGCTATCACAATCCCCCCCCTGGCGAGGTCGACGACTTCCTTTATAGCGGTCTTGTAACCCTGACGCTCACTTACTGATTGAAGAGGTCGATTTACATACAACTGGCGATCGTTTTCGTCGGTGCTGCCTTCGGTTTCGCACAAGAAGGAGAACTCGATCAAGCGTTCGGTCCGCCCACGGCTGTTTCGCCGGAAGTAACAAGCAAGAGCCAGGTAGCTCTACCACAAAGGAATTGGATTGATCAGACGCAAGCACAAGCACGGGCAAAAAGCAGCGGCTGTTTGCAGTGTCATCAGGGCGTGGAGCCGATGCACCGGGCTTCGCACGTTGTCCTCGGATGCACCGATTGTCACGGGGGGCGCGCTGCTCCCGGTCTGACCAAGGAAGAAGCTCACATTTTACCACAACATCCCGAATTCTGGAAAACGTCAGCCAACCCGCCGAACTCGAATGTCTGGATCAATCACGAGTCGGCGGAGTTTATTCGCTTTATCAACCCAGGGGATTTGCGGGTCGCGCAACAAGCGTGCGGACTTTGTCACGGTGAGATTGTGCGCCGGGTTGAACACAGCATGATGCGACACGGTGCGATGCTTTGGGGGGCTGCGCTTTACAATAACGGCTCCTATAATCACAAAAATTATCGCTTTGGACAGGCTTATGGAGCGACGGGCGTCCCCCTGCGTCTAATCAACTACTCGCCAGTTACTCCGATAGATACGCAAGCCCGTGGAATTTTGCCGTTCATCGATCCACTTCCACGTTTCAACCTGAGTAACCCGGGCAACATTTTGCGCATCTTTGAAAAAGGCGGTTCTGCTCAACTCTCCCTTGGCGCACCGACAAGTCAGGAGCCCCCTGGTCGTCCCGACCGCCGGCTATCAGAGCGTGGCCTTGGTACTTTGAACCGGACAGACCCCGTATTTCTTGGCCTGCAGAAGACACGCCTGCACGATCCTCTTCTCGATTTTCTCGGGAGCAGCGATCATGCAGGAGATTTTAGATCGAGCGGTTGTTCGGCCTGTCACGTTATCTATGCCAATGATCGCTCGCCCACTAATTCAGGGTGGTGGAGCAAGTACGGCCATGAGGGGCTAAGTTTCACTGGCGACCCGACCATACCTAAGAACGAACGGGGCCATCCAATCATCCACCAATTTACGCGTGCGATTCCTTCCAGTCAGTGCATGAACTGCCACATGCACCAGGGAAACCTATTCGTGAACCCATACCTCGGTTACACCTGGTGGGACCAGGAAACTGACGGCGAGCTGATGTATCCAAAGATACAGCATAGTCCCACAAATGACGAACTCGTGCAGCAAACACAGACCAATCCGGAAGCGGCAGCCGCACGCGGTTTGTGGGGCGACCGCAATTTTCTTGAGCACGTCTCCGAGTTAAATCCGCAACTGAAGCAGACCCAATTTGCTGACTACCACGGTCACGGCTGGGTTTTCCGGGCGGTTTTTAAGCATGATCGAAAGGGCAATCTTCTAGATATCGAAGACAAGGTCATCTCTCATAGCGATCCGCAGAAGTTCTCTAAAGCGGTCCATTTAAAGGACATTCATCTGACGCGCGGAATGCAATGCGCCGATTGTCATTTCGATATCGACGTTCATGGCAACGGCATGCTTTATGGCGAGCCCCGCAACGCAACTACCATTACCTGCATAGACTGCCACGGCACAATCGGTCGCCGTCCGACGCTGGTCACTTCCGGCAACGCGGGACAAATCGATCTATTGAATACCAGCAACACTCCCTTCGGGCCGCGCTTCGTCTGGGAAGGAGCGAAGCTCTGGCAGCAATCAACGATGTCGCCCGAAATCCGCTGGGAAATTCCACAAACAATCGACACGGTGGATCCGGTATCTCCCCACTACAACCCGAAGTCCGCTTTTGCCAAGACGATGCTCCGGGATGGCAAGACCTGGGGTTTGAATGCGTCTTCACCAGGGGAACGTCGGGTCAAGCTGGCTCATGATTCCAGCGCAATGGATTGCCAGATATGCCATACCTCATGGGCTACCAGTTGTTTCGGATGTCACCTGCCGATGAAAGCGAATCAGCGCGTGGCTCAGAACAAGTTTGAAGGAGTGACCGACCGAAACTTCACTACCTATAACCCGCAGGTCGTCCGTGACGACGTCTTCATGCTTGGGATCGATGGAACGGTGAAGAAAAATCGAATGGCTGTGATCCGCTCTTCCAGCGCGGTCGTTGTTAGCTCACAAAACGCGAATCGCGAATGGGTTTATTCACAACAGCAAACCATTAGTGCCGAAGGATACAGCGGTCAGGCATTTAACCCGCATTTTCCACACACGACGAGCGGTGTGGGAACAACGAAGAACTGCACAGATTGTCACCTTTCGAAGGCTAACGACAATAATGCATGGATTGCGCAGCTTCTCGGATTTGGGACAGGTTCGGTGAATTTTTTTGGCCGCTATGTCTATGTTGGTTGTGGCCGTGAAGGATTTAATGCGGTGGTGTGGACGGAGCCCGACGAACCGCAGGCGGTGATTGGCAGTCACTTGCAGCAACTGGCTTACCCGAGCGATTATGCAAAGCATCTCGCGAACGGTTCGCGTTTGACCGAGGCATACGAGCACAGCGGACACGATATCCAGGACATCGTTTTGCGAGGTGAATACGTTTATACAGCAAACGGCGCTGGAGGTTTCGAAGTGTTCGACGTTGCAAATATTGATCAAAAGGGGTTTTCGGAACGTCTGGTAAGCGCTCCTGTCTCGCCACTCGGTCAGAGAACGCGGGTGCGGACGAAATTTGCTACGGCGGTGGCGATCCCAAGCACACTGGCGCTGGATCCGGCGCGATCGCGATTACCGGAAAACGAAGAACAGCCGATCGATCTTTTCTATGCATTTGTCTACGTTTCGGATCGTGAAGAAGGCATTGTTGGCTCGAATGTCGCCACCATTGTCGATGGAAATCCGGAAAATAATTTTTTTAAACGCGATGTAACATTTAATCCAGGGGGTATTCTAACCGGAGCAAACTATGTCACCGCCGCTGGCCATCGTCTTTATGTCACCACTCCTCGCGGATTATTCGTCGTCGACTGCACAGATCCCCTTCATCCGCGCCTGAGCGGCCAATATTCGGGCGAATTCCTACGGAACCCACGCTGTGTCGCAATTCAGTTTCGCTATGCCTTTGTCACTGATGCGGATGGGCTAAAAATATTTGATATTAGTGATCCAGATCGGCCGTCGGCGGTTCGAACGGGAGTGCTGCCGTTGAAAAACGCAAATCGGCTTTACCTTGCCCGCACTTATGCCTACGTCGCGAACGGGCCGCAAGGACTCGCTATCGTAGACATTGAGAATCCCGAACAACCGCATCTCGATCAGATGTTTGACGCTGGAGGTGCGCTCAACGACACGAGGGCCGTTCAGATTGGGAGTGTTAATGCGTCTGAGTTCGCGCTTATTGCAGACGGGAGGAATGGGCTCCGCGTAGTGCAGCTAATTTCTCCGGACACCGTGCCGGGAGCACAGGGATTCAGTCCCCGTCCAAATCCTCGGTTAATCGCTACCTATCCAACAAAGGGTGACGCCCTTTGCGTGTCCCGCGGTTTGGAACGCGATCGCGTCGTGGACGAGACCGGAGGCCAGACGGTCGTGTTTGGCCGGCGCGGCTCGCGCCCGTTCCATCTGGCGGAGATGCAGCCGTTTCTTCGCCGCGCTGGATCAGGGGATTTATTTCGGGTCGAGGATGTAGTTCGGAACGGGCGTGATCTTGTTAACCGCAGAGGCGATATCCTGCGGCCAGTTCCTACGCCCACGCCGTCTGCGACATCTACCCTTCCGCAGGTCGAGCCAACACCGCTGCCGAATCTATCGCCATAGTTCCGCCCGATCGCTCCTCGAGGTGCGGCTGTCTACGGTGCACGCTCACTGGCGGCGAGCAGGGTTTGTTTGAGCGAGAGGCGAGTGACTCCCGGCTGATTGGCGGCAATTTGCGGCGGCGCGTGATAGGTGTGGCAGGTAATGCATTCAGCGACCACTTTGCCCTGTGGGCTGTGACAGATTATGCAGCTCGCCTTGCCCGGCATGAGCACATCGCTTGTTTCGCGGCTTTGTGCCGCATGATGGCAATCGTCGCATTTGACGCTTGCATGCTTCGCATGACTAAAGCGAGCATGAGTCATCCAGCGATCAATTAGGATTGGCTTGGTTACGCTCGGTGTGGCGTCGCCGTTTGGTTTGACCTCATGGCAAACGGCACAACCATAAAATGAGCCACGCGATTGCATCGCCGCGGACTGCTGCGGCTTGTATGGGTTCGTTGTAAAGAAGATATCGCGCTCCAGGTCTTCGACGGGTCGACGACTCTCGCGCAATCGAACGAGCTGACGGACGACAAATGATTGAACCTCCTTCTGTTGAATCATTCCACGCTTGACTGCAAGCTGGGCATATTGAGTCGGCAGGGTGCGCAGGAACGCCCGGACTGCGTTTGGATCGCCATGAGGCAGGACAAGATCCGGATTATTCGGATCGAATTGCAAGGAGTGGCAGACCTGGCAATTCGCCGCGAAAGTGATTCGCTTCATATAGCGGCCTTCTTCGTCCATTTGATGACATGAGATGCACTCTAGTTTTTGCCCATTGAGCATCGGAATATCAGATGCGAAGTGCCGCTGGTGATTAAAGCGCAAGACATCTGGATCACGCGCCTTCTCGCGCTTTAGCTGGAAGTCCGGATGGTCGGACCAGAACGATGTGAACGCGCTGGTAAAGCCCGTCCGAGGGCGAGGTAATGGGAGAACCACCTGCATTGGCCTGATGGGATGTATCTGAAATACTGATGCAGGCATTTGTGCGCCTTTGGCTGCCGACGCTTGCATGATATGGACATTGGCGTGGCAAGCGGCGCACTCCAGGCTGGCAACCGCCCGCATCGAGGCGGCCCCTTTGTGCTCCTGATGACAGACCGAGCAGGACCGGTTCTGAATTACGTTTGGTTCGTGTAAGCTATGCTGCTGGTGGCAGCTCTGGCATTTGTCATCCAAGGGCTGAAGTGGAATTCCGCGATGGAAACGATCGGCAATTACCTGACTAAAACGCTCCAGTGTAAGTGGACCGTTAACCAGGAGCCGCGGGTCATGACATTTCTCGCAATCGTTTCCAAAATTTGCGTGCGCACGAGATATTGGCCCTGCGATAAAAAATTCCTCCGGACCTCGCTGGTGGTAAACGACGATGAAGGCAACCGCTCCGGCCAACAAGATCGCGCTGGCAAAGAAACGCGCAAACCGGACCCAGTTTATCCTGCGATAATAGGTGAGATTATCGTTGTAACGTCCGGCGATTTGTTTCTGCGTGCGGCGCGGCTCAGCCATGCGCGATCAGTAGCGAAACAGGGTCACAAACGCGTGCCAGGCTGTCATCAGAATCAGCAGGTAAGACAGTGGCACGTGAACAAAAAGCCAGCCGTGTAACCAATGTTGGAAACGCGTTTGCAGATCGAGGAGGCGGCGTTCATCACACCATGCTTCGATCACTTCCACTTGTCCCCTATACTGACTGGCAACACGAAGTTTCAGCACGCGAAACACGTCTTCGGAATACCGATTATTTCGCAGACCTGCTCGTTTGCCACGGCGTGCCTGCAGGTAAGGCAAGACCTGCCGGTCCATGAAGGCGGCCAGAGCTACTTCCGATGCTGCATCAGTTATTGCGATGCTCCCAACCTCCGCAGAACTAACGGCAAAATTAGCCGGTATCGTGGCGCCGCTTTCGCCGGTGATGGCTGCGTAAGAATGTACCCTTGTGGACGAGGGACGTGGCAGCGTGCCACGCATCTTCTCCGCTGACGCGCACAGTCGCGCGCGAATATGAGGGATTTGTTCGTAGACTGTTTCATTCGGGAACTTTTCCTTCATCAGGCGAGGCAACCGGTGTTGCAGGATCAATCCATAGATGCCGCTTATCATCACCACTGCGTATAAGACAACCAACAAAGTAGTCATCGGTCCTCCCAACCGGAACCCAGTATGAAGTATGACCAATGGGATCGTGAGTAGCGTCAGCCAGATGTGCGCACGCAACCAGCGTTGAACCGTGCCAATCGGCCAGACCGCTACTTTTTTCCGCAACCCGAGCAAACCGGCAAAAACGAAAATGGCAAATGAGATCGACCCGAAAATGAGTCCCAGAGGCGTTCCACCTACATTCACATAACCGGGATTATCCCCAGTCAGGTGTGCGACGCGCCATGCAGGGGCCAGTCGCTGCGGTTCAAAGGTGGATACATACAATAGACACGCGAACAGCGTCGCCAAAGTGACGAAGATGAACCAAGGGATATGGACGCGACTGAAAATACGCATCTCAAGATGGGCGTTTAAGACATTTTTAGCGCCTCATCGGCCCGAGGGAAGCTTAATGATCCAAACTGCCTCTGCTTTGCGCTCGCCTTGGATTTTGTGATCCAATATTTTCAACGCGTGGCTAGCCCCTGTCTTCGCTGGCTAATTTATGCGTTGGTAATTTTGGCGGGAAACGGGATCGCAAAAGGAGCGCCGGCAATCGCGCAATCGGAGCACCACACGAGTGGGCGATACCTTGGCGCGATGAGCTGCAGTTCTTCAAGCTGTCACGGGGGCGCCGGTGACCGACATAACCAATTTATTACCTGGTCAGAGCGTGATTTTCACCAACGCGCATCCCTGATTCTGACCAACGCGCGGTCGGCGCGCATCGCCGAGACATTAGGTATTCGCGATGCAGTAACTGGAGCGCGTTGTACCGTCTGCCATTCCCCTCTAACGACGATCTCGCCCGAGCGCCTGGTCGACAAGAGTGAACGGGATAGTGGTGTCTCGTGTGAGAGTTGTCATGGACCGGCCGAAGCTTGGTTACGTTCGCACACGCGCCGCGATTACACTTACTCGATGCGGGTCGCCACTGGAATGCACGACCTGCGCAGTTTCTACGTTCGGGCAAACAGCTGCGTTGCTTGTCACCAGGCTTTGGATGGTGAGATCCTCGCTGCCGGCCATCCACGACTGGTTTTTGAGTTGTACACCCAGACAAAAGGCGAACCGCCACACTGGCGCGATCCTATCGAATCGTCTGTCAGGCCCTGGCTAACAGGCCAGGCGGTGGCACTGCGCGAACTGAGTTGGAAGGCCAACCAAAATGCCGAAAAATCCCCCGACAATGTTGCCCAAACCAGCGCGCTGGTATGGTTACTTTCCAAAGTCACGAGGTCCGATCAATCGTTGCCGCCGATTGGGGAGACAGTGGATAGCGTTGCCCTGCAGGCCGCGGCGGATGGACTGGCGCGACATGTTTCGGGTCGACGCTTTGAGAATGAATACGGTACGAAGTTACTGCAGACACTCATTTCAACTGTGCCCGAATTCCGCGAAGCGTCGAGCGTGCCCGGCGCCGTCGTGTTTTATCGCGCGAAACGACTTGCGCTGGCCTGTGAGGCATTATCTGACTCGGACGCCTCCTTAAAGTCTGCGGAATTTGGCAGGATCGTTAACGATGTGTCGTCTCCGGCGAACTTCGATCCGAACACTTTTTCGGATCACATCGAAGCCTGGCGCGTTTCTGCCGCTACGACTGAGTCGAAAGGAAAAGCCAGGCCGTAATCAGACGATAGCAACCGAAGTTTGTTACGTACGAGAAATGCGGTCGAAAATAATTGCACCGTCCCACGCCGCTCTGACACTCTATTCTCCGTCAGGCGAATAAAAATGGCTGCCGAACGGTCGATTTCGTATTCCCCGGTTCTTTTGCCGGCATTGCACCGTATTCAACAGCGATTCGGCTATTTGAAACAAGAAGCTCTTGAGGAGTTTTCGAAACAAAATGGTGTGCCGCTCTATCGCCTTCAGGCGGTAGCCAGTTTCTTTCCTCATTTTTTGCTCACGCCGCCGAAGAAAGTGGTGTTGCGAGTTTGCCGCGATTTGTCCTGTCACATGGCGGGCTCCAGGAAAATGGTGGCAGAACTGAGCACGCTTACGAGCGAACAGGTGGCAGTCGAGGGCGTATCGTGTTTAGGGCGATGCGATCGTGCACCGGCGGCTTGCGTCACAATCGAGGGCTCCCAGCACGAACACTATTATCTCGCACGATCCATCGAAGAGCTGAAGACAATTGTGGCGGCGAATCTGCAAGGGAACCATCCGTCTTCCGACCGGGACATCGATCAGAGCTTCATGAGCGACGAGGTCATGATCGATCCCTACAAAGGAGATTCGCCGGATTATCGCGCTGTTCATGCAGCCGTGTCGACGCGTAATGCATCCTTGAAGGTGGCCAGTGATCTTTTAAAGAGGAAGCCGGGGTGGACCGCAGGAATGCTGGAAAACTTCCGTATCGCCGCTGTTCGGCAACTGCGAGTGGAGCTCGAAATAGAACCAGCCGTTCGCGAGGCCGTTCGCTTCTGGCAAACGGAAAAGGATTGGGCGAGGGGACCGGAATTGGGCGGATGGTCGGACGCTCTGCTGAACGAGCTTCGCGATGCCGATCTGCGCGGATTAGGTGGGGCGGGCATTCCTGCAGCTCAAAAATGGCGCGATGTACGCGACGCAGTGCGGGAAGCGCGTCAGCGCGAGGAAGACGATCGTGCGTTTATCGTAGTGAACGCCGATGAGAGCGAACCGGGCACATTCAAAGACCGCGAACTTCTCCTGCGCACACCGCATCTGATTATCGAAGCGGTGATATTGGCCGGTCTCATCACCGATGCCACGCAGGGTTTTATTTATATTCGGCATGAGTACGCCGAGCAGATCGAAGCGTGCCGGGCGGAAATTCTTCGGGCCGAACAACTCGGCTTATGCGGCGAGAATGCGATGTTGATTGGGAGATCTTTCCCCATTTCCGTGTTCGTTAGTCCCGGCGGTTACATCTGCGGCGAACAGAGCGCCCTCATCGAAGCGATGTCGGATCGGCGCGGCGAACCGCGGAACATGCCACCTAAGTTGGAGACAAACGGATTGGAGGATCTTCCAACACTTGTTAGCAACGTTGAAACGTTCGCCTGGGTTCCCTTCATTTGCCTCAACAGTGGCAAAGCGTACGCGGAACAAGGAGTAAATGGATGGCATGGCCGCCGATATTTTTCCATCTCAGGAGACGTTAAACGGCCGGGCGTCTACGAAGTACCAATGGGGCTGACGCTGCGGGAACTGATTTATGGAGACGGTTACTGCCGGGGGATCGTGGGTGACAAAAAGCTCAAAGGATTTGCTCCATCCGGGCCATCTGGGGGATTTCTACCAGCAAAACTAACGACAAGTAAGGGTCTGCCTCGAGATTGTGCGAATAATAAAACCTGGCAGGCGCTGGCGGCTCGCCGCGGGTTCGACCCAACCTCCTCTGAGCTCGACATTCTCGATCTGGAACTGGAGTTGAATCTTTTCCGGGCGCTGAGTCCGACACAGGCGCTCGGCGCGGGTTTGGTGGTTTATGCCCAGGACCGCGACATGGCAGAACAAGCGGTTAATTCGGTGGAATTTTTTCGAAACGAATCGTGCGGGAAATGCGTGCCGTGCCGCCTTGGCTCGCAGAAGCTTGCGTCGCTCGGTTCGCATCTGCTCAACGGCCAGATCCAGGCCGCGCGCTGGAAAGATGAGGTGTTACCGCTGATCAAGGAAATGGGCAAAGCAATTGAATTAGCATCGATCTGCGGTCTCGGCCGATCAGTCCCAGTTCCTCTGATGACAGCGGCGGCCTTTTTCGAAGAGGACATGGCAAAACACTTGTCGGGAAATGCTGCGGCTCCCATCCGCAGATCGGATCAATCATAGCGTATGCCATTAGATTCGGATTTCGTTCCCGGGTTATTCGTTCGCGACGATGACGAGGGATTATTCAGTCGCGATATTAACGGGCAACTCGTCCGGCTGGATGCGCCGACGGAATCCGACTACGGCAAAAACGTAACGCTCCAAATAGACGGCACGCCCGTGACCGTGCCATTAGCGGAGCCTTTGACGGATGCGAACGGAAATATCGTTGTCGATTTACAAGGTCGGACCACACCGCGCTACACCACAATCTTCGACGCCGCGCGGAAGCTTTATGTGGAGCAGTTGGGCGATGAGACAAAGATTCCAATCCCGGTTTTGTGTCATCAACCTCATATGACTCCGGTTGCGGTCTGTCGCCTTTGCGTTGTCCAAATTTATGGGCAAAAACGGGGTCGTCGCGCGGCAGAGCGAAAACTGCTGCCTGCCTGCCAGCATCAGGTCAAGGAGGGGATGGAAGTCTTCACCATGAACGCTGCCGGGCCAGATGGAGATCGGGTACGGCAAACTGTAAAGGTAGTAACTGAATTACTTGCGGCAGATCACCTGAAGCCGGCTAATCCTCCGGAGCTGGAGAAAGAGCTTTTTCAATTTAACGAGCTTGGCTGCCTCACGCGGCGACTCGATGCCAATCCGTCCCGGCTCAAACTCGAGATTTTGTCACATCAGCCACCGGCAGCGCGGCCACGCGCGGGTCGCCGGGAATTCGATTCCTCCTCGCCCGTCTTTCTCGTGGATCATGGCGCCTGCATTCTCTGTGATCGCTGCGTGCGCGCTTGTGATGATGTCAGGGAGAATCATGTCATAGGCCGGACAGGAAAAGGCGCGACCGCCGGGATTGCCTTCGATTTGAATGTTCCGATGGGTCAATCGACTTGCGTGCAATGCGGCGAGTGCATGATTTCATGTCCCACCAGCGCCATAACTTTCAAACCTGTCGCTCAGATAAAAATTCTGGCGGAGGATCGGACTGTGGAACCATTGACCGTGAGGGAGCTGGTTTCTGATCCAATTTTTGCCGGAATTCCTCCTAAGTTTCTTCTGTGGCAACAAGGCTTGGTCATTCGCCGTAGACTGCGAGCCGGACAGGTTCTGTGTCGCCAGGGAGAGCCTGGCAACACCGCTTTCATTATTCGACGAGGCAAGCTGAAGGTAACAGTAAGGGCCCGTCCATCGAGTGGTAGATTTTCCTCTTGGGACCTACGGAAGCCCGTTTTCGAAGCGGACCTCACTCCCGAAGATATGATCGTTGGGGAAATGGCGTGTCTGAGCGGTTCGCCCCGAGCCGCCAACGTTACCGCTCTTCAAAATGGCGAGGTCTGGGAGATCCGTCGCAATGTGCTCGATCGATTAATGCGGCTTCCCAGTCAACGTCAAAGATTTGAAACGGAATACCGCGAGCGATCGCTGGACCTGGCGTTACAAAACACGGATTTGTTCAGGGGGATCGAACGGGAAGAGTATCGCCGAGTGGTGGATTTTTTGCGGCACCGACTGGCCTTCGTTCGGGTTCAGCCTGGCCAAACTCTTTTTGAAACCGGGGAAATAGCTACTCATTTGTATTTCATTCGACTTGGCCATGTCCGTGTCACCGTTCATCAGCATGGGAAAGAGGCGAAGATTGTTTCTTCCGGGCCAGGAACAATCCTGGGCGAAATCGGATTGCTGGCATTCAGCTTGGATGAAGAGCAGAAGTCCGTGGAGGATGTTGATCGCGCGGTGCAGCGTGCGCTGACACAGGCTGCTGATGATTTGACTGGCATCTTTCCGCCCGGTGTTCGAACGGCGACTTGCTCAGCACTGAATCATTTGGAATTGGCGCAGCTAAGCCGTGCCGATTTCCTTCAGATGTTACGCAAATTCGGTGTTCTTCGCCGGCGGGTGGTTGAACAATCTCTCGCTCGTTTGCGCAGCTCGACCGTCGGTCACCGAGTCCTCGACGACTACATTGCTCAAGGACTCTACGAGGGTCAGAGTATTCTTGTCCTCGACCTGGACAACTGTACTCGTTGCGATGCCTGTACCAGAGGTTGCGTCGAGCAACACGGGACTGAGACACATGGTATCCCCATCCCGCGCCTGCTCCGTGCTGGACGACGCCTGGACAATTTCATGGTTGCTACCTCTTGCCGCTCCTGCACCGATCCGCATTGCATGGTCGGCTGTCCAGTCGATTCTATTCACCGAGGCAAGCACCTCCAAATCGTAATAGAGGACCATTGCATCGGATGCGGCCTATGCGCCGAAAATTGTCCCTATGGCAGTATCTTCATGATACCCAACGAGCGCCATCGGATTTCTATGCCCGACCCAGAACGAGCCGGTGGAACCTATCTCGTAGGTCAGCTTAAAGCCGCCAACTGCGACCTTTGCGATGCCATCGGTGAGCGATCATCGCCACGGCCAGCTTGCGTCGCTGCCTGTCCGCACGACGCCGCTTTTCGCATGACCGGTCCGCAATTGCTCGAGAGCGTGATGAAAGCGCACGCACATGACCTGGCGGCCGTTGGCCTACGGGCTCACATTTCTGAGCCGCACGTGCTTGAGCATGTGACCGAGTGAGTGCAGCAAGCCGGCCCTCTGTGGCGATAGCAGAGCTCTCGCCTCGGGCAACACGCTTCGGCCTTATCGTTACAGCGTTAGCGCCTGTCGTCCCGCAGATACTGGGGAGTGCGTTTAACATTTGGTACAATGCCATCGTTGTCCAACCATTGTTAGTTACTCCGGCATTGCGGCAGCGTTTTGCAGTGACTGTGATTATTTACAATGGGCTGGTTTATCCGATCGCCATCGCGATTTGGGTTCGTCTGGTCTTTTCACTTAATCCCATTTTCCGGGCTCTCATTAACGGCGAAGCAGTTGCCTCGCATGATTTGGAGCGGGCGCGACGACGCGTAATTGATCTACCGTGGATTGGCGCCGTCATTTCCGGCGCGGCCTGGCTTGGTTGTATTCCTGTTTTCCTCATCTCGCTGGCAACGACAGACACTCCGCTGAGCAGGCAATTGCTTTGGCACTTGCCGATTTCCTTTGTCGTCTCGGCTTTCATTGCGGTAACCCAAACATTCTTTCTAATTGAGCTAGCGACACACTGGGCCTTGTTTTTGGTATTTTTTCGGGATTCTCGCCCAGATCGGTTGCGGGGAATTCATCCACCATCGCTCCGGACACGCGGATTAATGTGGGCTATTTCGGCTGGGCTCTGCCCGATTGGCTCGCTACTCCTGCTCATCCTCGCTCCGCACCCGACTGCCTCAAACCCGCAAATGTTTGCGATCTTTGTTGGAATTATCGGCGTTGCATTCGGTCTTTGTTCGGCCGTTCTCATCACGCGGTTGGTGGCGAAGCCGGTGGACGAATTACGCGCGGCCTTTCACGCAGTTGGCGAGGGCAAATTGGATGTGCAGATTCCGCTGCGCCGCGCAGATGAGTTTGGGACACTCGTCGGCGACTTCAATCAGATGGTGGCCGAGCTTCGCGACAAAGAGCGATTACGGCGAATCTTTGGTCTGCACGTGGGCGAGGGGATCGCGGAGCAGATTCTTGCTCGCGATCCTGAGCTGGGCGGCGTTGAACAAGTAATAACGGTCATGTTCCTCGATATTCGCGGATTCACTACCCGTGCCGCGCAAT
>DASXIC010000169.1:0-8706 GCA_036498205.1 Chthoniobacterales bacterium
CCGCAGTGCCGGTTTTGATGAATCCTTTGTCGTCACGGGCAATCTCCGGGGGCAACCATTCGGTGCACGGTTTAGCGCCGATCATTGAGAAAACGGCCGGCGTCTTGATGACGCGCCGCTCTTTCGTTTTTGTGTTCTCGATCTCCACCTCTTCCAGCTTTAGTCCACCGGACATCCGGCGAACTTCTGTGTGATAAAGAATCTCGATGTTCTTCTGTGCCTGCACGCGCCGCGACAGGTAATCGGACATTTTGCTCGTGATGTCGTTGCCACGAACGACCAGCAACACTTTGGCGGCGCCATCGGAGAGAAACATCGCGGCCTGTCCCGCCGAATTGCCGCTGCCGGTGACGATCACAGTTTCGTTCCGACAAATCTGACCTTCCAACGCGGTGGCCGCGTAATAAACACCGACACCCTCAAATCGCTCGCGATTCTCCGCGTCGAGCCGGCCATAATCCGCGCCGGTGGCGATCAAAACCGTCTTGCTCCGCAAAATTGCCGGACAACCTTCGCTCTCAATGCACGCGACGTATTCCTCGCCCGGATTATAGCGAAAGGTAAGGACCTGCGACGGGGTGGAAAATTTTGCACCGAATCGATAGGCCTGAAGTTGGGCTAGCCAGGTCAAGTCTCCGCCGCTGACGCCGGTCGGAAATCCAAAGAAGTTTTCAATCAACGACGACGAGCCGGCCTGACCTCCTGGCGCATAACTTTCCAGAACAACCGTCTTCAATCCTTCCGAAGCGGCATAAACCGCTGCAGCTAGCCCGGCCGGTCCGGCGCCGACAATTGTCACGTCAGCAAAAATCTCGGTTTCATTTTCAGAGGCAAGCCCACGTAGCAAACCCGCTGCTTGCGCAACCTCGCGCAACGACGGCTTTCGCAAAGATGAGCCGCTCGGCGTGATTAAAGTCGGCAAATGGCGTGTCGCCAGGTGAAAGCGATTGGCCAGCTCCTGTCCTTGTTCGCTGTCGAATTCAATAAGTCGATGCGGGATGTGGTTCTTATCCAGGAAGTCGTCGAGTTCACGGCCGGCACGATCGTCCCCTGTCGCCAGAACGCGAAAGCCGGCAAATTCGCGGTCACGGTTCAAGCGGCGTCGGCGCATAATTAGAGCGTTGACGATTGTTGTGCTGACGACCGGTATCTCTGCCAGGGCGCGGCGCATTTCCCCGGCGGGAACGTGGAGAGTTTCGGCTTGATCCGATTTCACCCGCACGCTCGCCAGAGCAGACGTTCCCTGCAACATCGAAACATCGCCGATGAAGTCGCGCGCATGTGCCGTGGCGAGAATTTGTTCGGTGTCGTCCCGCTGCTCGTAGGCCTCTAATTCGCCGGCCAGGACAACGGTTAGACCAAAATCACGCTGGCCGGCTTTGAAGATCATGTCGCCGCGCTTCAGCGCGCGTCGTTGCCCCAGAGGTTCAAGCAAAGATAGCTGACGGTCGTCCAGCTTGGGGAACGCGATCGCTTCGGTATCGCGATAAAACCGCTCATCCTCTTCTAGTGTAGTACCCGCCATGTTTTAATATCGCAAATGTGTCAAGCCTTCCCGCGCAAATCGACGTCGCGATAGACGCTCGTCTTCTTGTTCGTCAGGCCCTGAGGGACTTTACCCTGCCGCTTGCAGAATCAAAGTCGTGAGAAATTGACCGGATGAGCAGACGGGCGAACCGCCCCCCGGTTTGGCTTCGGCAAGTCTTCAGAAATCTTCGAACCATCGGAGTCAGCCAGAGGAGGGGAATAAAACCGGGAGTGCGGCGGTTATATTAGACGAATGAACAGATCGAAAACGGATTATTACTTATGAATCACAAGCTTCGAAAATTTGTTATGATTGCTATCGCCTGTAGCTTTGCCGCTGGTTCAACAACTCAGGCCGGTCCGTCTTTAAACGGGGCCGGTCTTATGGATAACGCTCGTTTGAGTCTCCGGCGATCGGCTGACTTCGGAACTGACATCTACCTCACCCTATTCATTGACGGTACTAACGTTGCCACTTTAGGGCAAAACGAAGGGTACGAAGCGACCGTACGCCCTGGGCGGCACGTCTTGTCCGTAAGGACGACCCCGAATCCCTATGGAAAGACGGTGGTTAGTTCCAACGATGTGACCATGAAAGGCGGCCAGACCTACGCATTTACGGCCGTTTGGGGAGAGCCAGATCGCGCTACGCTCGACGACTCGGGCGCACGTGTCGTTCGGCTAATCCGTAACATTAGTCACAATTAGACAATCATTAATTCTTATGAACTACAAAGCACTTATCGCAGCGATAACTGCTCTTATTTTTTGTGGTTTCACAGGCTCGAACGTGATGGCGCACGGCGGCGGCGGCGGAGTGGGGGGCGGTGGCAGTCACGCCGGCGGCTTCGGTGGTGGAACCGGTTTTCGCGGCGGTGGCTTCAATGGCGGCGGTTTTGCCGGTGGCGGTTTTCGGGGTGGTGGATTTCGCGGCGGTGGATTTCGCAGCGGTTTTAACGGTCCTGGCTTTCGAGGTCGCAATTTCCGGGGGGATCGGTTCCGGCATCGCGACTTCGACGACCGATTCTTCTTCTTTGACGACTTTGGAGACCCGTTCTTCTACTATCCCTATCCGTACTACGGGTACTATCCCTACGGCTATTATCCTTACGATTACGGATACGGCTCGTACGAGTCGTACAATCAACCTATTTACCCGAGCAGAGCGCTATACAGCGGCTCTTTGGTTAGACAGGTTCAATTACGCCTGGCTCGTGAAGGCTATTATCGTAGTTCGATCGACGGGATGAACGGAACTGCAACGCGGAAAGCAGTACGCCAATACGAGCTTGCCCACGGCTTGCCAGGAGATGGCAGGATCGGCCAGCGACTGCTCACCACCATGGGCTTGGGCTAAGACTCTCGGCATCGCGGGGAGTACCTCGGTAATCTCTAGGACTGACAGAAATTCATTTCCGAATCGAATCTATGGCGGCAAGGCCGATGGCAATTTACTACGAGCATCCGGATTGGTTTCGTCCGCTGTTCGCCGAACTCGATGCCCGCGGCATCAACTACGTGAAGTTGAATGCGTCCTGCCATTCCTTCGATCCAGCGGCGGCGGGTCCAGATTTTTCACTGCTCTTCAATCGCATGAGCGCATCGGCCTATCTCCGCGGGAACGGTCGAGCGATATTTTTTTCGCACAGTTATCTCGCTTATCTGGAAACAGCAGGCGTTCGGGTGCTTAACGGCAGCCGAGCGTTCGCGCTCGAGATATCCAAGGCACGGCAGCTGCAGTTATTCGACTCGTTAGGCCTACATTTTCCAAAAACTCACGTCGTTAATTGCGCGGAGGAAATACTGGCCGCGGCCTTGCAGATCGGATTCCCGCTACTGGTAAAGCCAAACATCGGCGGCCGCGGCGCCGGCATCGTATATTTTGAATCGATCAAGCAACTCAGAACCGCCGTCGACGAAGCCAAGCTGGATTTTGGGATTGATCGAACCGTACTCGTCCAGGAATTTATCCCTGCGAGGAACGGTCACATTACCCGGGTCGAGACTCTTGGTGGAAAGTTCCTATACGCGATCGACATCTTTGCGTCGGGACAAAACTTCAATCTCTGCCCGGCCGAAATTTGTCAGGTCAAGGGTGTTTCGGTGCCTCCGGCAGATCAGCCGGATGATGGACCTGGTGCGGGACTGCACGTGAAGGCATGCAATCCGCCTCACCGCGCGATCGAGGCGGCTGAGAAAATTGCCGCTTTTGGCGGCCTCGATGTCGGAGGAGTCGAATATATGGTAGACGATCGCAATGGCCGTGCCGTCTTTTATGACATCAATCCGCTGTCGAACTTCCTAGCCGACGCACCGCGCGTCATCGGCTTCAATCCACACACCCGATTGGTCGATTTTCTGGAGCAACAACTGGGAGACGAATAATGCGCTATGGGTACTGGCTCCCGGTCTTCGGCGGCTGGCTGCGAAACGTCAAAGACGAAGGGATGGAAGCGAGCTGGGAGTACGTCAAAAGGCTAGCCCAGCGAAGCGAAAAGATCGGTTATGACTTAACTCTCGTTGCGGAACTAAATCTAAACGACATTAAAGGCACGGAAGCGCCTGCGCTGGACGCTTGGACCACCGCGGCGGCGTTGGCAGCGGTGACGAAACGCCTTGAGTTAATGGTCGCCGTCCGTCCTACCTTCCACGCGCCCGCTCTCCTCGCCAAACAAGCTGCGAACATCGATCATATCGCTGGCCCGGGCCGTCTTTCTCTCAATGTGGTCTCATCCTGGTGGGCGGATGAGGCCAGAAAGTATGGTGTCCATTTCGAGCAGCATGATGATCGCTACGCCCGCACCGCGGAATGGCTTGAAGTTGTAAACGAGATCTGGAAACGGGATCATTTTTCTTTTTCTGGAAATTACTATCAGGTAGAAGATTCGATTCTACAGCCCAAGCCCATCTCGAAGCCACGACCAGTGATTTACGCAGGCGGCGAATCTGAAGCGGCCAAAGAGTTGATCAGCGAACGCTGCGATGCCTTTGTGATGCATGGAGATCCTCCTGATCGTATTCGCTCCAAAATCGCTGACATGTCCGAGCGAAGAGAAAAGAAAGGGCTAAGGCGTATGTCCTTCGGTATCGCTGCGTATTCAATTGTTCGCGACACGGAGAAAGAAGCGCAGAAGGAATTGGCACGCGTTACCGATGTGAAGCAGTCGTCTGCTGGCTACAACAATTATCAACAATGGCTGGCCGGTACGAAACTCGACCAACATGTTTCCCTGGCAGATTATTCCGTCAGTAACCGGGGATTGCGTTCCGGACTGGTGGGTACGCCCGATCAAGTTGCGGAACGCATCGCCGAGTTTGAAGCGGTGGGGGTTGATCTCCTTCTCCTTCAATCTAGTCCGCAGTTTGAAGAAATGGAGCGTTTTGCCGAAAGCGTGATCCCGAGGAGCGATCTTTAAGTATTCTAGCAGACCGCATTCGGACGGATACCCGAGCTGGCGCGGTTTGGTCTGCCAACTCGCCACGATTCCCGTGGTTTCTTTGCAAAATCTGACGAGCGCCATAATAAGAGCCAACGACCAAAATCGCGGCTAGTAGCTGAGTGACCATTGTCTCGTAGGTCGGAAACACGGCAAACCACACTCCCATCCAAGCGGGGATAACATTGATCAGCCAACCGATGTCCGTTGTGGAGATCCAATGCGCGAGTTGCATCTCTTGCGCTTCTTCGCCCACCATCACTAACAAGACGACTCCCAAAAGAATGCCTGTGCTAATCAACATCTTCCGATATGGGAGATGCTGCTGGAGGACGAATGTGAGGACAGCGACTGTCCCGGAAAGTAGAAGGCCGAGCAACGCACCTTTCAGGACGACGCTCCCACCTAGTTGCAGATTATAGGTTTGGAGGAACAGAACGACTTCGAACCCTTCCCGGTAAAGGGAAGTAAATCCAAGCAGAATCAAACCCCAAAAAAGAGACCGTCGAGAGCCTTGGCCATTCGAATTGGCGCACAGCGCTTTTCTACGGCGATTATGCGCTCGAATCCATCCACCCCAGTAAATCTTGTGAAAAAACCAGTTCATAATCACAAGCAGAACGATGACTGCCAGAAGCCCGGTCGCAGCTTGCAATTCGAGCGCTGGAACGCTCTCCAGAAGGTGGCCAACGATTCGGACCGCGATGAACCAAGTGATCAGTGTCGCGAGGAACGCAATACCTGCGCCTACCGCAACGGGACGTCGGTGCTCTTGATTGCTTCCGGTCATGCTCGCTGTGATGGCGGCGATCACAAGGACACATTCGAGTCCTTCCCGGAACACCAGAACACCAATGTCCAGAAACGCGACGGTTGAGCTCGTGTTCGGGTGCATTGGATCTGGCGCGCCCTGCGTGGCAATGCCTTGCCAGATAATCATCGCGATCAAGAGAATCGCGGCTGCAAGAACACCAATTTGAAAAACAGCACCGACCAGAGGACGCTCAGGGAGTCTGCTCGTTAGGCCAGGGCAGCGTTGTGCGGCCCGCTCCCGCTCATGCGACTTCTGGGTTTGCCCATCCATATTGCCTTCCTGGCAACGTCTCAATTTTCGTTAGGCCCAGCCCCGTATTTGACGGCATTAACTGGAGAGTGCTTCCGGAATCGCCATTTTTTTCAGTCGTATTCATACCTAGCTCTGGGCGATCGAAGTCCCGACGCTGATCGTGGTCATAGACCGCGCAGACGTCCTTGGGAAATAGAAGATCCAATGTCCAGTCAAATGCGACGCGAACCTTCTTGTCCAATCCGGGCAACTTGCTTAGATAGACTGTCCGCCACATCCACCATGCGAAAAAGCCCGAGAAATTGAATCCGAAAATCCGGGCCACGCCCATTCGGCGACCGATCGAAGCCAGAAGTCCGATCGTCTTAAATGAAAATGCTCGGAGCGAGCGCCCTGATAGTGTGGCGACAATATTTTCGGCAACGATTTGGCCTTCGCGAATAGCGTGCTGCGCAGTTGGTGGATGAGATTTCCCTTCGTTTCTGAGGTCAGGGACAAATGCGCAGTCGCCAATGGCCCAGACATTAGGCCAATCCGAAAGCTGTAAGAATTGGTTTACTACTAATCGCCCCTTTTCCTTCAAGCTGGGAATCGGCGCGATAAGGGGACTCGGGACGACGCCGGCCGTCCACACCAGAGTTCGCGATGAGATCGGTGTGCCATCGCTTAAAGTTACTTTGTTTTGGGTCACGCTTCTGACGCGACTATTAAGGCGGATGTCTACTCCCCGTCTAGCGAGCACGCTTTTGGTGTAATCTCCCAGATCTTGACCGAGTTCCGGAAGAATTATCGGGCCCGAGTGCACGAGTATGACTCGGCAGATTCCTTCACGAAGGTTTGGATAGAATGGCAACACCTCGTGGATGAAGTCATTTAGTGCTGCAACGGTTTCCACGCCGGCAAAGCCACCACCCGCTACGACAAAAGTTACCAGTGACCGACGTTCCAAACTGTTGGTCTCTGCATTTGCTGCTTCCAAGCGACTGAGGACTTGAGCCCGCAAACGAATTGCGTCCTGAAGGGTTTTCATTGGTATTGCCAGGTCGGCGAGTCCCGGCAGATCGTAGAAATTGGTAACCGATCCCAGAGCGATGACGAGATGATCGTAATCGAGTCGCTCGGAACGGTCGCAGTACGATCGTGAAATTACTACTCTACTGTTTGGAAGATCGATTTCTTCGACGTCGCCGACGATCACTTCAGCGCGACGAAGGAGTTTTCGCAGCGGATTTACAATATTGGTGATCTCAAGGTCGCTCGCGGCGATCTCGTGCAGCATCGGAGTGAACAGAAAAAAGTTATCCCGGCTGACGAGACAAATTTCCACTGAGTTGCGTCCGGCTAGCAATTTCTCAAGACGCATAGCGGCATAAACCCCTCCAAAGCCACCCCCGAGAATGACGATCCGCTTTTTGCGTGGTTTGCGATTGATTCGCACAATCATTGTCCGTCCGCTGGTTCCCGATCGCCCATGAGCCCTAAAGTCTGCTGTTAGTTCAGGTAAGGTCAGCCGGCATGGCTGGACTCCGTTTTGCCATTAGAGACCCGGGTGGAGGCTGAAGTGGGACCGGACTGAGTTAATCCCTTCTCGATCTCATCTTTTGCCGCGCTGAACTCCTTGACCGCTTTGCCCATGCCGCGAGCGAGTTCAGGCAACTTCTTCGCCCCGAAAAGCAGAAGAACGATGAGGAGCACCACCATCATGTCCGGCCCCACCAGATTTAGAATACTAGCAAGAGTGACTGTCATAAATTTCAGTAAGCATGTGTTTACCCTGCAATACCAAATCGTCGGAATAGTATTCCTGGAAAATGAGTTTCAGCGGCCCACGAGCGACAAACCGGATCGATTCAGTCCCTTTTTTGAGAAAGTCGGGAATAAAAAGGCCGATCAGCAGTTCTAACAAGTGAGATGAAAGGAGTGACGCGCGGTCAGGCTGGAATCGCGGCGAGGCAAGGCCGTGTCCTACGAAAGCAGAGCGTTGCCGCGCCTGCAATCGGCCGGAGCGTCCTGCGCCAAGGTACAATCTGGAGACGCTTGCAACGTGAAAGATACCCCTGGCAAACAGCGTTCAACGATCTGCGATGTGTGGAAACCGGGAGATGGTGTGATGTGGCTGTGCAAACACTCAGGTTCTAGCTCGATGATTGATCAGAGATAACTATGGCGACCCGACGGAAAGCCGCATATGGTGCCAGCTCCGAGGATTCTGATTCGAGTGCTAAGATCGTGAAATTTAGCGTGGTTAGAGGGCATCAGGAGCAGGAAACCGCTCAAGAACAGGCGGTGGCGTCGTTCGAGACACTGATGTTGCCTCACTTGGACGCAGCTTACAATCTGGCTAAGTGGCTGCTAAGAAATGAAGATGACGCGCGCGACGTTGTTCAAGAGTCGTACTTACGCGCTTTCAAATCATTCGATGGATTTCACGGCGCCAACGGCCGGCCTTGGCTGCTGACAATCGTTCGAAATACTGCCTATAATCTGATTAAGAAGAGTCGGACGGCCAATCTCACCACGACTTTTGATGAAGAAGAGCATTTCGTGGATCGCGAGTCGGCCAGCCCGGCGTCGTTGCTGGAGCACGATGAAGAGAGCAAGCTAGTCAGGCGGGCGATAGATCGGTTGCCGGATGAATTTCGGGAAATCGTTGTTCTCCGTCATTTGGAGGGATTG
>DASXIC010000170.1:0-6714 GCA_036498205.1 Chthoniobacterales bacterium
ACGGAAAGATGAGAAACGAAATTTTGCGCCAAAAATAAGTCAGGGTTCCAATCGGTCTTGAAATGCGGGTCGCAACGGCGCCCCTCTATATCAAGCTTATCTTCATCGCTGTAGATGTACTTTAAGCCCGGATTGCGATCCAATTCGACGGCCGCGAAATAAAGGGCAGTTTCAGCGAGTTCATCGTCATGGTCTAGAAACGCAACGAATTCTCCAGTTGCCAATTCAAGAGCCGCGTTAGTCGCAGCGGAAATGTGTTGAGTAGAATCTAATCGCCTCGTCTTGATGCGGCGGTCTGAATGACCGTATCGGGTTATTAGCGGCCAAACATGTGGCGCCGTCGAGCCGTCGTCAACAATGCACAGTTCCCAATTGGCGTATAGTTGAGCTTGGACTGATTGAATTGCTCGTTTCAGCAACTGAGCGTCAGTATTAAACGCAGGTAGTAGAACCGAGATGAGAGGCCGCCTGCTCAGACGGCTGATATGCATACGAATTTGTCGGCGGTCAGCACGGGAAAGCGTGTCGTAAGCGCGTATCCACGAGCTATAATTGCCTATTTTCTCTTGGACGTCGTCATAACGAGGCGCAAAGATCGGTCCCTTGATCCTGCGAGAGTAAAATTGTTCCCATTTTCCATTTTCCGATTTCGCTTCCAGAATCAGTTTCCGATTATTTCGGGGCACGATGACGTCGACAAAGAAGCCGCTACCGAAGGCTCCGGAGAGGCCTTGCAAACGCGCAGCAACGTCCGGACGCACGATCCCATAACGGGCAGGAAAAATTTCGCGCCCAATACGTGCGCGGAGCGCTTCAACTTTCGGGCCTTCACCAGCGAAGCACCAGCCAGAGATATGGAGATAGCGACGCCTTTTGGACCAGTCAGCCGGCCGATCAAACCAGAATTCAAAACGTGATCGCTCTTTCGTCCCAGCCTGGAAATCTATTCCGCGCGGGACATCCTTCCGAGGCGATACCAAAGCTTCCCGACTGATTTTGCGCCGGCAGAATTCCCGCCATCGGCCGTTCGCTTGCTTCAGTTCAAGCGATAAGTGGCGGGCATTGCGAGGCACGCGCAAGCCGATGCCAAAAACCGCGCGCGCGCTGCTTGGAATAGCTGGATGATCCTGCACCAGGTCGGCTCGAGGCACGCCAAAAATTGCCCGGTAAGTTCGGTTTTGGACACGCGCCCGCACCGCCTCTATTTTTTCGCCCTCGGTGTCGACGCACCAGCCCGAAATGTGCACCGTCCCTGGCGGCGGATTCCAAGGCTGCGGAACATCAAGCGCGCTGATGTAGCGGCGCTTTGCCTCATTCAATTCAACGTCGCGCCATTGCTCGCGATCAGCCGCACCAGATAGCAATGGCCCCCTGACCTTGTGCGAGAAGACCTGGTGCCAGCGATTGTCAGTGCCTGCTACCTCAATAAGAAGATTGTTTTTTCCGAACGGGATTCGCGCGTCGATCTTGAAGGACATGTGTTCGGTGGTTTCAGGCAGGCCGAGCGTTTGCATGACATCGGGACGCTCGCGATCAGATATCCCCGGAAATATTTTCGCACCGATTCGGGCGCGAACCGACCGCACGTTTTCGCCAGTTCGCGGGATACATACGCCGGACAAACGCACGCGGCGAACGCGTTTAGTCCAGCCGCCGCGTTTATCTAACCAACAGAGAAACCGGGTTGAGATTGCGGCGTTGGACGGAAGAGAATCGGATTTTAACAATTGCTCCAAGGAGAAGATCGCCGCACTATTATGCCGCCGCGGCAGGTTTGCGCGCGAGTAGCTCGAACCCCGCGGAAATCCGTTTCTGCAGACTTTGCGGGAGATTCTGTAGGACGTCGAAACCATCCGGTGGTCCGACTAAGCGGTCATCCCAGAAGGTCGCCCAGTCTCTCAGCCTGGTGTCTAGAATACGGGTCTGATCGGTCGCGGTGATTCCCGCCTCGCGCAGCGATTGCACTACAGACGACATGAGAAACGCCAGCATCACCCCAGGCCCAAAATTGTCGCTTACGTCACATTTCTCGATTTGGAATGCGGAAAACCAATCGCGCACTCCGAACTCCGTGGCATTGAAGAAATGAGCGGGTGATTCGTGCAAGGGCTGCAAAAAAGCGGTGTGAATTGCGACCAATCCGTTCGGTTTCAAGACGCGCAAAACTTCTGCTGCCGCTTTATGCGGATTCCGCAAATGTTCAAAAACGTTAAAGGCAAACACCCGGTCGAAAACGTTCTCTCGAAACGGCAGCGCGTGTGCGTCGCCAACCACATCCGTATGCTTGAAAATCTTATGCTCGAATTCGATGCACTTCGCGTACTTCGAGCTCGTCGCGCCGGCGCCGATATGCAGGATCAAGTCGTTTCCTGTTCGAAGCAGATCCTCGTAGTATCCAGCGATCGGATTCGATTGATGCTCAATTGGAGCGACAGCCGCCACATCTTGGAAGAACACCGGCACCTGGCTTTGAATTCGATAAGTTGCGCCGCAGAATACACACGCGAGTCGCTCAGGTTGAAAAAGCAGCTCGCCGTGGCAAGCCGGACAACAAATTACGCTCGAGATATATTCGTTCATCAATTCGACGCTCGGCAACGTTACCTTACGCGAACTACTCTGCGAATGGCAAAAACCTCCCTGATTCGCGACCCTAGAATAACCGCGATTCGGTTGGAGATTCCGCGATGAAGTTACGACTCTATGCGTAAGACCAAGATTATTTGTACCTTGGGACCGGCCTCCGAGAAACCGGAGACGCTCCGGAATCTGATACAGGAAGGGGCCGAGGTTTTTCGACTAAACATGAGTCACGCGGAGCACGATTGGGTGCGCACGATCGTGCCGCGTATCCGCGCTCTGGCCGAGGAACTTGGTCGTGCCGTCGCAATTCTCCTGGACACACAGGGACCGGCGATCCGGACGGGGGATCTCAAAACAGAACTGCACTTGAAACCGGGCGATATTCTCGAGTTTAGGGTCCGAGGCTCGAAAAGTGAGGAAACCTATTCAGTCGACGTCAACTACGACGGACTAATCAACGACATTCAGGAAGGCGATACCCTCCTCGTGGATAACGGCGTTATTCAACTACTCGTGCTGGCGAAGCAAAACAATCGCATTCGCTGCCGGGTGGTAACACCCGGTACTCTGGGGTCACGTCGCCATATCAATATACCCGGAGTTCGGGTCAACCTGCCTCCGTTGACGAAGAAGGATCTCGACGACATAGCCCTTGGTTCCGAACTGGGGGTCGACTTTGTGGCACTAAGTTTTGCTCGCCAGCGCAGCGATATAGAAGAACTGCGGCAAGTGCTCGAACAACAAAAGAGCCGCGCCCGGATCATGGCGAAAATTGAAGATCAGTCAGCGGTAAAATTGATCCATGAAATGGTTGAAGCGGCTGATTCGATCATGGTCGCCCGGGGCGATCTGGGAATTGAATGCCCAATTGAGGAACTACCGATCATTCAACGGAAGATCGTGAAGCTTTGCGTGCGATTGGGGAAGCCGGTGGTGGTGGCGACGCACATGCTTGAATCAATGATTCATAACCCGATGCCGACTAGGGCCGAGGTGACCGACGTAGCCAATGCGGTTTTCGAGCAGGCTGACGCGCTCATGTTAAGCGGGGAAACCACCGTGGGCCTGTATCCGGTAGAATGTGTTCGCGTTTTGAATCGTGTTGCATTGCGGATTGAACGAAGCGGCGGCGCCGGTTACGCCAAATCCGCCGTCCTCGAGGATGCGCGACAAAAGACGGTGGCTTCGGCAGTCGTGCTGGCGAATTCGCTGCCCCGGGCAAAAATCATCGTTTTCACCCGACACGGAACGATGGCCCGCAATACATCCAATTTACGGCCGGAAAACTCCACTATTTTTGCATTTACCCCGAGTGAAGAAGTGCAGCGTCAGCTTGCCATTAATTGGGGAACCTGTCCGATTCGGATCAAATTCAGTAGCGATCCGAACGAGACAATTGATGTGGCGGAAAAATATCTCCGCGACAATGGCCTGACCTCGGCCGGAGACAATCTGGTAATAATCAGTGACATCCGAGCCGGTGACATGCTCGTCGACACCGTTCAATTACGAGTCGCCCGCTAGAAAGAAGAATGCGCGGCCCACCCGCGTCCAGAAACGATTGGTTTGAAGACGGCTACGCTTCGACCGGCAGCTCCAGATCGATATCGATAGGCCGCTCCTTTTTGGCCAAAGCCCGACGGAGCTTGGAAAGAGCGATGTTCTGCAACTGCCGAATCCGCTCCCGAGTAACACCGAATTTTTTGCCCACTTCTTCGAGCGTTTTGGGTTTCCCACCGTCCAATCCGAAACGCGAAAAGATGATCTTGCGCTCACGATCATCGAGCACCTCGAGTAAACCACCCACTTCGTTGCGCAGATTCTTATCCCGCAATAATTCAAAGGGAGTCATCGCCTCCTAGTCGCCAACGATTTCACCGAATTCTGTCGTATCGTCGTCGCTGATCGTCGCGTCGAGAGAAGCGGGGCGAATCGATACAGTTTTCAGCTGAGAGACCTTTCCTGCAGCAATCCCGATCTCTTCACCCAATTCGTCGTCTGTAGGCTCACGGCCGAGTTCCTCACTCATTTGCAGTGATACGCGCCGCATTTTCGAAATCTTGTCCACGAGATGGACCGGCAAACGGATCGTCTTCGACTGATTCGCCAGCGCGCGTTTGATTGACTGCTTAATCCACCAGGCAGCATAGGTTGAAAGCTTTCCACCCTTTGCTGGGTCGAAGCGTTCCACCGCCTTCATCAGCCCAATGTTGCCCTCGGAAATCAAGTCCAGGAGCGGCAGACCGAGATTGGCATAATCGTGCGCGATCTTCACCACCAGGCGCAGATTCGATCGAATCATTAGCGCTCGCGCTTCCTTGTCGCCTTTTTTTATCTTGGCGGCGAGTTCGATTTCCTGTTGCGGCGTAAGAAGGGGAATTTGTCCGATCTCACGCAGGTAAATTTTTATTCCAGTATCGCTATCTTCAGCAGCCATAAAGCTTTTCATGAAAGGGGGTGGGTGTTGCGGGGTATAACCTCCGGGTATTTACGTTGGCCCGGGCGTGCCTAATTCCACGATTTAGCATGCGGGAAAGTCCTTAACAAGGTTAAATATTTCGCATTTATGACACTGTTTGGATGTGTTTCGTTCAAAGAACGTTTTCCCGCTCAGGTCGAACCGTTTAATGCCGGCAAAATGTTAAAGATCTAGGGTGAAATCGGCTTGGGGCCAAGGCTGAACTAATCGCGCGCGCTCAACAGGTTGGTTAAATCTACCGAGCCAAATAGTCCCTTTCAATCCTGACTTTTTACGTAAGGAGCTTGGCCATCAGAGATTGTCTGCGTCTGTCTGGGTGGGACTCGGGCTTCCGGTATGGAAGTCAATTATACAACACTTAGCCGCGGTCATTTGTCCCTTTTCCCAACAAAAATTCTCTGCCAACCTCGCGCCGATGCTGGCGAAAATTTATTCGGCTGCCGTTTATGGCGTCGATGCCTACGAAGTGGAAATCGAAGTCAACGCCGCCGGCGGCAGTCCGGTCATTGTGGTGGTCGGTTTGCCTGACGCCGCCGTCAAGGAAAGTAAAGATCGCGTCACGACCGCGATTTCTAATAGCGGGTATTTTTGGCCACGCGGCCGCACTACGGTTAATCTCGCGCCGGCGGATATTAAGAAAGAAGGACCGAGCTTCGATCTGCCAATCGCCCTCGGCATGATCGCATGCAGCGAGGAGGCGGATACCCTGGCATTCGCCGATTACAGCTTCGTCGGCGAACTCGCCCTCGATGGCGCCGTTCGCGCTGTGACAGGCGTTTTGCCGGTCGCGATTGAGGCGCGCAGACGCGGGAAGAAGGCACTTTTCGTTCCACACGCCAATGCCCAGGAGGCGGCTATGGTACGAGGGATTGCCGTTTATGGAGTGCGCAATTTGCGCGAAACTTTCGCCTTTCTGCGTGGCGAGTGCATGCTGCAACCGAGCCGGGGCGATCTTGAAAATTTTTTTGCTACTCATCAATCCTATGATGTCGACTTTGGGGACGTTAAGGGGCAGGGACACGTCAAGCGAGCGATCGAAGTCGCGGTAGCTGGGGGGCACAATATTCTCATGATCGGGCCACCGGGCTCGGGCAAATCGATGTTGTCCAAACGGATCGCCACCATCATTCCGCCGATGTCGATCGAGGAAGCCATCGAGACGACGAAAATTCATAGCATTGCCGGCCTGCTCACGGCCGATCAATCGTTCGTTCCCACCCGTCCGTTTCGATCGCCTCATCATACCATCAGCGACGTCGGTCTGCTTGGTGGAGGCGCGATCCCGAATCCGGGTGAAGTGAGCCTGGCCCACAACGGCGTTCTCTTCCTTGACGAATTGCCGGAATTTAGACGCTCGACCCTCGAAGTGATGCGCCAACCGCTTGAGGATGGCCGCGTGACCGTCTCGCGCGCGGCGGGGAGCGTCACTTTTCCGAGCGAAGTAATGCTCGTGGCCGCGATGAATCCATGTCCGTGCGGCTACTTCGGCGACCTGAAGCGCGAATGCCGCTGCGGTCCGGTCCAGGTGCAGCGTTACCGCCAGCGCATTTCCGGGCCGCTCCTCGATCGGATTGACCTGCACATCGAAGTCCCGGCCGTGGAATATCGCGAGATGTCGAGTGAAAGGCCGGAAGAAAATTCGGCTGCGATCC
>DASXIC010000171.1:0-9970 GCA_036498205.1 Chthoniobacterales bacterium
GCGCTTCCCGCACACAAACTATCGCATCACTGAGTCTTGGCGTGGCCGCCTGGTCCGGTCCGCCAGAGCTCGATCGCAAGACCGCAATAAAGAGCGACTGCAGCCAAGAGCACGCTTCCGTAGATTTGCGCCGTGCGCGGAGCGATCGCAGTCGCGACGAGCAGAATAGCCGCCGCAACCAGTGACAGCAGCGCAACGTTGCGCTTTTCTTGACCGAGAACAGTGCCCATGAGGATGGCGATCGGTAGCATTAACCAACTAAAGAGGTAGCCAAAAGCCAAAGGGGTAAAAATCAGGATCAGAACCAGGAGTGCTCCGAACTCAAGCGCATCTGTGTCCCTCCGCCGCGTCCGCGGCATCATTACGACGAAGGAAATTCCAAAAAAAAACGCGATGGTCACGATTATGCGATTTACGATCGTGAAACTCAGATCGGCAAGGTTCGCGTAGATAACTGGTTTTCCTTCGTCTTCGGCACTGACATGTCGCAGCAACCGGTTCGCCAATCCCCATACCGATTGATTTTTCCAGCTGTAACTGCGTGCTGGTCGCTGCGCAATTCCGCCCTCTTCGTAGCGCAACATACCGCGCTCCCAAGCGCGAAAGTCTTCCATGGTTTGATCGAATCCTCGAATTGGCACCGGGAGGGCTAAAAGCAATAATGCAAGGACAAGAACAAGAGAGCCGGCGGCGAGCCAATACCGGCGATAAATGAGATACAGAATAGCTAGCACAGGGAACGCTTTAATTGCCGCCGCCAGAGCGATGAGAGCGCCTCCCAAAACTTCGCGATCGCGCCGCAAACAAACAAATGCTCCAAGCATCAACGCGAGCAAGAGAAGGCTCGGCTGGCCCAAATGATAACTCGACCAGATAAATACCAGTACTATCGAATTTGAAATGAGCGCGATCGCGGTGCGAAATGCTGGCGACCGATCGCTTGCCAGCGCGACAGAGAATTTGATGCAGAAAATCCAGGCGATCGTATTCAGGACGGCAAGAATCAAAATCATTATCGGTTTGCCCAGTATCGCCACCGCCGCGAGAAGCACGGCGCAGGTTGGCGGATACATGAAAGGAAAGGTGCCGGAGCGCGGATAAATTTCGCGGTGTTGCAAAACTGCTTGAGCCGCCTCGAACCATGTCCGGTAATCCATCTCCGTGCCCGAACGCAGGAATCGGAGTACTGGAATAAACGTAAAGGCCGCAGCGACTGCGGCGAATAGCCCGACAATTAGCCGACGCGCCCGGGGCGTTTCCAGTCGCGCGGCGAGCTGGCGGAGGCGGTCAGTCACCACGTCTCGCCTTTAGGCGTCGACTCGCCGCTCAGGCTCAAGGGGAGGGCGCGCCTTGTGCCAGTCGGTGCTTTGCTCATAGGCGTGGGCGATTTGGAAAATACGCGCTTCATCGAGAGCTTTACCTAAAATTTGCAGACCGATCGGTAATATCCGCCCTTTTTCAGCGGGAGCGAAACCACAGGGCAAGCTAATGCCGCAAATTCCAGCCAGGTTTGCCGCGTTCGTGAAAATATCGGCAAGGTACATCTGTAATGGATCGGCTGTTTTCTCACCGATTTTGAACGCCGGCGTTGGCGAAGTGGGGGAGACAATGGCGTCAACCCTCTCAAAGGCTTGCGCGAAGTCGCGCCGGACCAGCTCGCGCACTTTTTGAGCACGCAAATAGTACGCATCGTAGTAACCCGAGCTGAGAACATAAGTTCCCAGAATGATTCTGCGTTTGACCTCCGGCCCGAACCCCTCCTCCCGGGTTCGACCGTAAAAATCCAGTAGATTAACGGGATTTTCAGTGCGGTAGCCGTAACGCACACCGTCAAAACGCGCAAGATTGGCCGACGCCTCTGCCGTGGCGAGAATGTAATACACGCTGGTCGCATATTCCGTGTGGGGCAGCGAAACCTCCAGTATTTCAGCTCCCAGTGATCCGAGGTGCTTCACCGCGATCTCGACTGAGTTTCGTACGGCCGGGTCGATGCCCTCGATCATATATTCTTTCGGTAATCCAATGCGGATGCCTTTCACATCTCGACTCAGGCTGGCGGTGTAGTCTGGCACCGGCTCGTTCAGGCAGGTTGTGTCGCGCGGATCGTGCCCGGCAATTGCGTTCATGATTAATGCCGAATCGCGAACCGTTTTCGTTACCGACCCGATCTGGTCGAGCGATGACGCAAACGCTGTTAACCCAAATCGCGAGACACGGCCATAAGTCGGTTTCACACCGACGACGCCGGACAGCGCGGCCGGTTGCCGAATCGACCCACCGGTATCGGTTCCAAGAGCAGCAAAAGCCGCGTCTCCCGCCACGGCAGCGGCAGAACCCCCGCTGGAACCGCCCGGAACGCGCGACAAATCCCAGGGGTTACGTGTGACCTGAACACTCGAATTCTCTGTCGACGATCCCATTGCAAACTCGTCCAGGTTCGTCTTGCCAAACGGTATCGCTCCAGACGCGCGCAGTTTTTCGATAACGGTTGCATCGTACGGGGCGCGATATCCGCGGAGAATTTTGGAGGCGCATGTGCAGGGCTGACCAGCCACATTTATGATATCTTTTATGGCAAGGGGGATCCCGCCCAGCGGCAAACCCACATCGGCCTTTTCCGCCTCGACGGCGGCAGCCTGAAAATCGCGTGACAAATAAGCGCCGATCTTCCCATCGATCGCGCTGATTCGCTGTTCGAGCGCGTGAAGAACTTCGAGCGCAGAAATCTCGCGTCGGCGAAGCAACGGTTGCAACTCGGCGACTGCCAAGGCCGGCAGTTCAGTCGTCGTCATTCGACGACTTTCGGAACGATGAAGAGATTATTCGCCGTGCGCGGGGCGTTACTCAACGCTTCCTGCACGCTAAAACATTCTTGCGGCTGATCCTCGCGGAAAACATTAAAAACCGGAATGGCATGCGCGGCTGCTTCGACACCGGTAACGTCGATTTCCTTTAATTTGTCCGCGTATCTCAAGACCTCGCCGAGTTGATTTTGGAAAAGCTGAGTTTCTTCCGCGTTCAAATTCATCCGCGCCAGTTTCGCCACATAGGCGACGTCGAGATCGGTCTCGGCCGCCATCTACAAATGAAAATGGGTTAGCAGCCAAACCACCGCCACAGCGAGGGCGACAACGAGCAGGAGAAAAAGCAGCCGGCCTTCGCGCCGCTCCTTACGGAGTGAGCCACGGCGTCGCGTGCCACGATCTTCGTCGCCCCAGCGTTTGTCTCGCAAGGCGACTGAGGCATCCAGTCGGCTGCCGCGAGCATTAGCACGCCGGAGCAATTCCTCGCGTTGCTGACGCGATTTCTCTTCTGCTACACGCGGTGCCTCTTCGATCATTCGTTGCAACTTTTGCACCTGGTCGCGCAATTCGTTCTCCCGGCGAGCGAGCTCCTGCTGTTGCTGATTGACCGGCGACCCCGATTTGGGCAAACGACGAGCCATGCCGCGAGATCAACCCTTTGTCATGAACAGAAAGACTACCAGCGCGATCAACCCGAACAGGATTAGCGGGAAAGAAAATGCAAAACCGATAAGCATCCATTGCAGAAAAGGGCGCTGGCCATTCGCGTTCGCAACCTCTGGTGCCACTTCTGGCAGCGCCATGTCTTCGGAATCCTGCGTGGCAACGGCTTGCAACCGACTGCGCTGCTGACTGAACTCCGCCCGCGCATCGTCTACCGTGCTCAGGGCGCGGCTAAGTTCCTTATGCAAATCCGCCGGGTTCCAACTCTTTGGATCGATCATCTCCAAAATTTCCAGATGTTGGGAGAAGCTTTCGCGGGTCGCTCGCAATTGCTCGAGTTTCTTTTGCGTTTCGTACGCTTCGCGTTCCAGGACAACGAGCGAGCGCGTCAATTTGTCTGTCATTTCGACCCGCCCGCGATCGAGCTCCTCCTGCCGGCGGCTTAATTCTTCCAGCTCCCGCTTCTGTTTTTCGATCTGCTCCTGCTGGCGCTTGAGCGCGATTAATTGCTCCTGCGCCTTTTGCACCTGCGTATCCAACAGCTCCGGTGTTACTGCTTCCTCCTCGCTCAATTCCAACATTTGCTCGATAGGTCGAATTCGTTCTGGCATGACAATACTTCCGCGTCTTAGCACCACCACGGTGGCTCCTGAATAGCGGCGGCTCTCCGGACATTAATGAGTGCAACTCAGAATTCCAGATTTTTCCCGGAAAATTCAAATTTTCGCGCTGGACTCCTTCTTCCGAGAGCAGAAGAACGCGTTTTTGATCAGGCGATCTCAATCGCGGGCTGGATTGATCGGAGGAACGCCAATCTACCATCTGCGAATATCCAAGCCTGGTGCGACGGCGTGCTCATCGGCGAAACCAGAGTGCTTACCGAAAGTGGAAACGCCGGTGCCGAGAGCGATCAGCTCATTTTTCGTCTGTTGGGACGGTTTCCGCAACCGATCGATGCAGAGCGAGCGGCGAGGATTCAAGTCGTAGTCATATCGGGGGAAAATCCAGTGAAAGAAAGCCTGGGCGAGGTAACGGTGCGCTTGATCCCTGCACAGCTGACACAAAAACACTACGGACAAGTTCTCGCACCGGCTCAGGAATCGATTCTGCATCGAGAAAACATCTACGGATCCGGTCCGCCAGTAGAAGAACCCAGCGCCGAGGCCGTGCGGCTCGTGCTCGAATATTTGCCGCCCCATTCGCACGTTCTGGACGTTGGATGCGGGGCCGGAGCTTATGGTCCGCCGCTGATTAATTCAGGGCATCATTGGCTTGGCCTGGAAGTTAATCCCCACTGCTGTTCAATTCTCGACCGGCGTCGCTTGCCCTATCGCCGCTCAAAACCGCACGAAAAGAATTTCGACGCCGAAAATGAAGAATTCGACTCGGCGATCTGCGTTGAGGTCCTTGAACACATCTCTGACCACGATCGTTTTCTGGCCGAAATTGCCCGGGTTATTCGCTCCCGCGCGCTTTTTTCTGTCCCGAACATTGAGATCGTTCCTTATTTTGCGTCTGTTCAGGTCGTTCCCTGGCACCTTCTGGAATCCGACCACAAGAATTTCTTTACTCGCTCGAGTCTGCGCGCAGCCCTTTTAGGCCATTTCAAGACAGTGGAAGTCTTTTCCTACGCCGAACATCCCGTGCCTACACGTGAGGGAATCAGGATGCATGCGCACCTTTTCGCAATTGCTGAAAAATAGCTGCTCACCGATTCGCCATCATCTCAATCAGCACGCCCTTAAAATACTCTGTTTCGGGCAGATTAGGCAGGACCGGATGATCGAGCGCCTGCTCGAAACGCCGCAGCCGTCGCGCCGATCTCCGTGCGTCGATCAAGGCCGCCGAAACGGTTTCCGCAAGAATCGTTTCGCTGACATGGTGCGAGCAGGAGAAAGTGACGAGTAACCCGTCGCGCGAAAGGAGTTTGAACGCACGTAGATGCAGTTCGCGATAGCCCCGGATTGCGTCCTGCAATCTGCTCTTCGTCTTTGTAAATGAAGGGGGATCCAGGACGATAAGATCGAACTCGGCGCCAGCCTTTTCCGCTGAACGCAAATAGGCAAACGCATCCTGCTCCACCCAGCGTACCGGCAATTGGTTTCGCTTGGAATTTTCGCGCGCTATTTCGATCGCGCTCGATTGGGCGTCCACCCCGATTGTTTCTTTCGCACCTGCGCGCGCGCATACCACTGCGAACGCCCCCTGATTTGTAAAACAGTCGAGAACCCGGCGGGCGTGCGCGAGCGCGGCCACGGCTGCGTAATGGGGCATTTGATCGAGATAAAATCCGGTTTTCTGGGCGTTCAAGGGATCAACCGAAAATTTGACGCCGCAAATGTCCAATTCAGCGGGTGTTGAATTTCCGCGCAATACGCCAGTCGCCAATTCGAGGCCTTCTGCTCGCCGTATCTGCGAATCGCTCCGTTCGATTAAATTTTTTGCGCCGAGCACCTCGCAAATCGCGTCGGTTATGACTTGCTTTCGTTGATCCATTGCCAGCGTCGTTAGCTGCAGAACGAATTGCTCGCCGTAGCGATCCAGAATCACGCCTGGTAAACCGTCGCTTTCGCTCCAGAGGACGCGCTGTAGTTTGGGGTTAAGCCCGCGCCGCGTCCGATACTCCGCCCCCCGCTCAATGCGACGCTTGAAGAAGTCGAAATCCAATTCCTGTCTTCGATGCGAGAAACGCCGCGCAACGATATTCGATTTCGAATTCCAGATCGCGCTACCCAACATCCGGTCCTTGCCGTCCTTGATTGAAATCACCTCGCCGTCAGCCGGTTCCCCGAAAACTTTCAATACTTCGCTGGAAAAGACCCAATCGTGGCCATGCAGAATCCGCGCCCTGGGACGAACAACTATTCCAGCCATCACCCAACGGTAGCACGCGATTCTCCTTTGCCGCAGTCGCGCACGCGCTTCATAATCGAACGATCTAAATGCAAACGCTGAGCGACATCGAACTCCCCGGAATAAAGAAAATGCGGAGCGGGAAAGTCCGCGAAGTGTTCGAGCTCGGCGAAACTCTGCTCTTTGTGGCTACGGATCGCCTTTCCGCCTTCGACGTCATTCTGCCGGACCCCATTCCATTCAAAGGTGCAGTGTTGAATCAAATTTCGGCTTTCTGGTTTCAACGTTTCTCCTTTGCGAGAAACCATTTCATCACCGCGGAATTCGACGAATTTCCGCAGCAACTGCGGCAGTTTCGAGATCGGCTGGCTGGGCGCTCGATGCTGGTGAAGAGGACACAACCTCTCGCGGTCGAATGTGTGGTTCGCGGTTATCTCGCCGGCTCGGCCTGGAAAGATTACCAGCAGAATGGTGCCGTTTGCGGCGTCAAGTTGCCGGCAGGATTACAACTGGCATCGAAATTGCCAGGGCCCATCTTCACTCCGGCTACCAAGAGCGAAACGGGTCATGATCTGAATATCGATTGCGGCGAAGCGGGACGGCTCATTGGTGCCGAAATGATCGAGGTCGCGCGCGATCTGAGCCTCGAAATCTACGATAAGGGCAGGGATTACGCAGCCGGCCGTGGAATTATCATCGCCGATACAAAATTCGAATTCGGACAAGATGGCGATGAATTGCTGTTGATCGACGAGTGTCTCACTCCCGATTCCTCTCGTTTTTGGCCAACCAATCAATATCGCGTCGGCGTCAGCCCGCCCAGTTTCGACAAGCAATTCGTGCGGGATTATCTCGAGACGCTCGATTGGGATAAGACCGCGCCCGGGCCAAAATTACCGAAAGAAATCATCGAGAAAACGTCGGCCAAATATCTGGAGGCGTTTCAACAATTGACCGGCACGCAATTACGCGACGTCGCATAGCCTTCCCTTCTCTTCGGCCCAGGATGAGATGGCGCTGCTATTTTCCCAGCAAATCGCTCACCAGTGACTTTTCCTCCTTCAATTCGTTCACAGATGAGTCGATTTTCCCGCGGCTGAACTCGTTAATCGGAACGTTCTGCACCACCTCCGGCTTTCCGCTGCGGACGCGCACGGGAAAAGACGAGATCAAGCCTTTCTCTACGCCGTACTCGCCGCCAGAGCAGAGTGCGACGCTGTGCCAGTCGCCGCTTGGCGTCTCGCTGACAAGCGAGTGCACAGTGTCGACCACGGCATTGGCGGCAGAACCGGCAGAAGACAATCCGCGCGCTTTGATAATAGCCGCGCCCCTTTGCTGCACTGCGGAAATAAATGTTTCCTTCAGCCACGATTCATCACCGATAACCTCGTTTGCCGCGCGTCCACCGATCTTCGCATTATAAAAGTCCGGGTACTGAGTGGATGAATGATTTCCCCAGATGGTCATGTTGGTCACGGCAGGGACTTCAACTCCGGCTTTATGCGCCAGCTGCGCTTTGGCGCGATTTTCATCCAGCCGGGTCATGGCAAACCAGCGTTCTCGCGGGATCTCTTTGGCGTTGTTCATCGCGATCAAGCAATTCGTATTGCATGGATTCCCGATGACGAGAATGCGAACATCCGCCGATGCATTCTTCTGAATCGCCTGGCCCTGGCCGATAAAGATCTTGCCATTAATCCCAAGCAGATCCTTTCGTTCCATGCCCGCCTTTCGTGGAACACTTCCAACGAGAAGGGCCCAGTTCACATCGCGAAATCCTTCATCCAAATCCGCGGTCGGCGTAATCGATTTGAGGAGCGGGAAAGCGCAATCCTGGAGTTCCATCACCACGCCGTTGAGCGCGGGTAAAGCATTCGGAATTTCGATCAGGCTTAGGGCGATGGGCTGGTCCGGCCCGAACAATGCGCCCGAACCGATTCGGAAGAGCAGCGAATACCCGATCTGACCCGCAGCGCCAGTGACGGCAATTTTGATTGGAGATTGCATCGTATGTGATTAACCCAAATTCGGCTTGTGTCATCCCAAGCTCTACTAAGCGCGATCCGTTTTTTCCAAGAGGTCATGAACGAGTTTCATTCGTCGGCGAACATCGCGGCTCTCGCGCAGATTGGCGACGCTTGCAGGCATTCGTCTCGTCCAATTTCCCGAAGCGGCTGTACCCGGAACGTTAAACCGATCTTTCCGCGCCAGTAGATCGGTAATCATCACCACCGCGATCCAGGAATTGCTCTGGAAAAGCGCTCGCAGCATGGCCGGATAAAAATCGCGAACATAATCAAGCCCCTCACGCGGCTCGATCGACGCAAATTGGGCGATCTTTACCAAATCGGTGCGCGACTGCTCCCGCGTCGGGGAGGCTTCGTCGTGTGCTTCCGCCCATAGCCGGCGAATTGGTTTGTGATCGTGTGTCGCGTAGGTCGCGACCGAGAGACGCTCGTAGGATTCGCCTGGCACGACGACCTCGTTCTTGACTTCCCATTGTGGAATTTTAAAACCGGCGACGCCGAGAGATCGCAGGTTCGGCCGGACATAGTCGGGCACCGTGCCCAGATCTTCGCCGACCACGCAAGTCGATCCGCTTTCGCTCAAGACCACCTGCACATATTCCTCGCCCTCACGCCTGTTTGCCTCGCAGTTCTCGGGGTTCGAATCGTCCCGCGGAACGAAGTGCGGTTCGCGGCCACCGGTCCGTTCCTGCATTTGCTCTTGATTCAGCGGCAAGAATTGAGGGTTCTCCCTCGGCCGCCAGGGAAAGGCGTAGATACGATAAAAGCCAAGAATGTGATCGATGCGGAAGATGTGGAAGATGCGCTTCACTCCTCGTGTACGCTGCCGCCACCAATCAAAATCGCGCGTCCGCAAGACGTTCCAGCGATACAGAGGAATGCCCCAATTTTGTCCCCATTTCTGAGTGAACTCATCATCCTTGAAATAGGGTTCGGGAGGCGCACCACCGGACCAATCAAGAGCGAAAATATCGCCATGACTGAAAACGTCTGCGCTGTAGTAGCTGACCCCAAACGGGATGTCGCCCATCAGAGCAACGCCACATTCGTCCGCGAATTTGCTGATCTCCCGCCATTGCTGGTCGGCAATCCATTGCACATAGCAAAAAAAACTCGCTCGCCTCGCGAATTGTGCGCGTCCTGTGGCCGGCTGACGGTCCAGCCACTCGCGCGCCGACTGGGGCGAGCGATGTTCCAGTTGCCATTCGTCCCACGTTTCCCGTTCGCCGTTCAGTTCCATTAACGTGCGGAAGAACGAATATGGCTCCAGCCAGCCTCGTTCCTGAAGACAGAATTGCTCAAATCGAGAGCGGCGTGATTCAGTCCCGTCCGCCTGGAAATTTTCAAAGGCGCGTTCGAGCAAAGCCCGTTTCAATTTTCGAACGCGCTTGTACTTCACCGGGCCACGCCGGAGTCTTTCCAAATCGACGCCAGCGATCACCTGATCGAAATCGAGTTGCGATAAATCATCGGGCGAGCCGGGTTCAAGATGCAACGTTGTCGGCTCGATCGCCATCGAGCTAATAGCGTTGTAGGGGCTGTTGTCGCCACCGATTTCATTGATCGGCAGCATTTGCACGAGATGAAATCCAACCGCCCGCGCCCACTCGATGAACTGGCGCA
>DASXIC010000172.1:0-4672 GCA_036498205.1 Chthoniobacterales bacterium
GGCGAAGTATTATGCGCAGCATCCTCTTTATCCGCTCGAAAAAACACTGGCCGATATCAACATCGATAGCATGAACGTGTGGGGGAAAGCGCGGGACGTGGAAGATACAAGCTTCGGCATGTCGACCCTGGATGATCTCCTCGCCAACGCTGCCCGAACGCAGAAGCGAGAGACAATTCCGAACCCGCGACCAGAGAAAGGAAGTATTTACCGTGCGGATAATTTCGAATTTGCGAAGGTAGGGCTGCCATCTCTTTATATCGGCAAAAACGAACATCTGCTCTCCCGTCCGGCCGATGCACCGTTGCGTGGTGACGAGTTCGACCTGCACGATTACCACCAGGTTTCTGATGAAGTGAAACCGGATTGGGACCTTTCCGGCGCCGTAGAAGATGTGCAGCTGCTATTTCTCGTCGGCTACGATGTCGCTAACGGAAACAAATTCCCGGAATGGAAACCTGGTAATGAATTCAAAGCGAAGCGCGATGCGATGACGAAGAAGTAAGTAATGGATATTTCGCTTCCAATCATCAGCGCAATCGTTGGGACAATCGTGCTGTTGTTTGGGCGAAAACTTTTCTGGCTCTGCGTAGCCGCAATCGGCTTTGCCGCAGGAACCCAGATCGCGCCGCAATTGGTACATGAACCTTCGCCTCTGCTGGCCTTGACTTTTGCAATCGTGCTCGGGTTTGTGGGCGCGCTCCTGGCAATCTTTTTGCAAAAACTTGCCATAGCAGTCGCCGGTTTTCTCGCTGGTGGGAAGCTCGCCGTTGCCCTAATGGGCGCGTTTTTCATTCATCAGGCGCAATCGTATTGGGTGATATTTATCATCGGCGGAATCGTAGGAGCGCTCTTGCTTCTGATGTTGTTCGATTGGGCGCTTATTTTCATTTCCTCTCTTTTGGGCGCGTATCTGATTTGCGGAGCAGTTACTCTACCGGCCACGGGCGGCGTGCTCCTTTTCGTCGTCCTCGTTCTGTGCGGCGTGCTGATTCAGGCCGCCTCCCTGCATCGTACGCGGGTAGCGCCGGTCGATTAAGACGGGTTATTCACAGCCCCCGGGCAAACAAGGCGCACAATTATCTTGTTTTCTCGGCCCGACTGCCGCTGAGCTTATGCCTGCAATGAAAGCGACTTTCGGACGGCTCGCGATCGGGCTTTTGTTAGCCGGCAGCATCGCTTGTGGACGGAAGACGATGACGACGAAAGCGCGGGAGCCAACATCGACGCCTGCTGAAGCGCCTGGCGGGATCGCAGTGGCACGTCCGGCAGAAATACCTCCGCAAGTCGCTCCTGCTTTCGAAGACGTAGCCAAACAGGTTCGGCAGGCAGTAGTAATCGTCTCAGTCTTTAACCAGACCGGACATCTCATTGCCAATGGACATGGATTCTTTGTTTCCGACGATGGAAAATTTGTATCTGACCGCAGCGTAATTGCGGGCGGGGTTAATGCCGTCGCCAAAGCAGCCAACGGCGCGATTTACAATGTTTCAGGTGCGCTCGGGCAAATTCCCGGACAAAATCTCGTTCTCTTGAAAGCCGACGCTCATGGCGTTCCATTTTTGACTCCCAGCGCAAGTTCGCTGCCCGACATCGGCGGTAGCGTCGCCGTCGTGCTGAGTCCGGTCGAACGTTCCCGCACGATGTTTATGGAAGGCAAGATCAGCGGCCGCTACAACGATCAGGCGGGGGAATGGTTCGACTTCTCACCAACGCTGCCAAATACAACTGTGGGTGCTCCGCTCATTAATCAACGCGGCGAATTGGTCGGCATCGTCACGTTGCGGACCGGGGACAATGGCATGCCAGCGATCAGACCTGCAAATAGCGCGACCACAATGCTGTCTCAGATTGCGCCTAACATGATTGCGAGCTGGCAAACACCAACAACGGCGTTTAACTCTCCGTCGGCCCTCGTCTCCCCAAGTCCATCGAGAACTCCCACACCGCCCAAGATCGCGATTCGAGGCTCTAAGTTGCTCTACGCACCCGCGCCGCGATATCCGCAGGAGGTAAGGCGGTCACACTGGGCAATTCGAGGCTCGGGCAGCTTCCGCGTTATGTTCGACTCAAGGGGGCATGCGGCGGGAGTGCAGACCGTGCGATCGACCGGCAATCCGTTGCTCGACGAATCAGCGGTTTCCGCGTTGCACGAATGGCGAGCGCAGCCGGGCCAGGAATGGAGCCTGGTCGTGCCAATTACATTCCAGCCCTAGCGAACGGAATGTCGCTCAGCGTGCACTTTTGTAGCGTCCGCTGTCTCAGCGGACAACCTATCTCAAATGCGCTGGGGACAGCGCACACTACAGCGTTTTGTGGCGGCGATCTCTAATCGTCGAACGAAGATCCGCGCGGCGGCTAGGACGCCGCTGTAACTGGCCTCATCGCGCTACGTCTCACCTGTGATGTCGGTACGTGAAAAGCCAATCGCGACGATTATTGCGAATCGCATCAGTGCCGGAAATGACGCGTGCCCGTGAAAATCATTGCCATGTCGTGGTCGTCCGCGGCCGCGATCACTTCTTTATCTCGCACCGAACCGCCAGGTTGAATCGCGCAAGTTGCGCCCGCCTCAGCGGCGGCGATCAACCCGTCGGGAAACGGGAAAAACGCATCACTGGCGATTGCGCTGCCTTCCAGTGTGAGGCCGGCTTCTTGCGCCTTCCAGACGGCGATGCGCGATGCGTCTACGCGCGACATTTGACCCGCGCCAATTCCCAAAGTGCGATCCTGATCGGCATAAACGATCGCATTCGATTTCACATGTTTCACCACCCGCCAGCCAAAATCCATGGCGGCGAGTTCCCTTTTTGTCGGCTGGCGCTTGGAAACGATGCGCTCAGTCGCCTGACCGGTACGATCAGGATCTTGGACGAGCAATCCACCTGAAATTGACCGAATATCCTCTTCGGGCCGCGCCAGGGAGGGATCGGTTAGCAAACGAATCAGCCGCAGATTCTTTTTCTTTTGGAGAACGGCACGCGCTTCGGCCGAAAATTCCGGGGCGATAATTACCTCGCTAAAAATTTCGCTGATTGCTTTGGCCAGTCCCTCATCGATTTCACGATTAGAAACGATGATCCCGCCGAAAGGAGCCTGTTTGTCGGTCGCGAAAGCTTTCTCCCAGGCATGGCGCAGGTTGGCATCGGAACCTACTCCGCACGGATTAGTGTGCTTCAAAATTGCTACCGTCGGTGCGCTAAATTCCGCGATCAGGCCGGTCGCTGCGCTGATATCGAGAATATTGTTAAAGGAAAGATCTTTTCCGTGCAGCTTCTCGTAGAACCGATCGAAATCGCCATAAAGCGCAGCACTCTGGTGCGGATTTTCCCCGTAACGCAGCCGGGCCACCAAGGGCATGGTGAGCGAAAACGATGACTCCGTCGTCTGTTCCTGATTCAAAAACGTTCCAATGGCACGATCATAACCGGAGGTCTTGATGAAGGCTTTGATCGCAAGCCGTTCCCGTAATTTGAGTGTTGTCTCGCCCTCATTGTCACGCATGGTTTGCAAAACAAGATTGTAATCGGCTGGGTCCACGACAACGGTGACCGATTGATAATTTTTGGCCGCGCTGCGGATCATTGAAGGCCCGCCGATGTCTATGTTCTCGATTGCTTCCGCGAGAGTGACATCGGGCTTGGCGATGGTAGCCTCGAACGGATACAAATTGACCACGACCAGATCGATCGGTTCAAAACCGCACTCCCGCGCTTCCGTTTCGTGCCGGGGATTGCCGCGTTTGTAGAGTAGACCGCCGTGCACGCGCGGGTGCAGCGTCTTGACTCGTCCCTCAAGTACCTCCGGATATCCTGTAAAACTGGAAATCTCACGCACAGGCACGCCTTCTTTGCGCAACAGTTCCGCCGTTCCGCCCGTTGAAATGATATCCACGCCCTGCTTTTCCAGCGCGCGGGCAAACTCGGCAATGCCGCTTTTGTCGGAAACGGAAATAAGTGCGCGGCCGATTTTCATAAGCTGCAAATCAACAATTTAGAACGGCTGGGCGATTAACGCGTAATTTCACAGCTCTGTCATCCCGAGCCGCGCCAGATGGAGAGCGACCTCTCAATTTTCTTCCAAACACACAAGCTTCTAGCGATCAATCCCCTGATGTGAGGTCCTTCGCGTCGCTCAGGATGACAGTCAGCGATCCAGGATGACGTGTTTTGCCGCCGGATACAGGACCGGACAACACCCGATCGTTTCGCAAAACGCTTTGCTGAAATGACTCAAGCTGGAATAGCCTACTTCCACAGCCGCTTCGCTGACATTAAAGCGGCCGGAACGCAAAAGCTCTGCGGCGCGTTCCATTCTGATGTTACGAAGATATTGCGGAATGGTAAGCCCGACTTCGCGGGAGAAAATCCGACTTAGGTAAAAAGGACTGCAACCGACCTCCGCTCCGAGTTGCTCCAGCGTGGGCGGATTTGCCAGGTCACGCGTCAGCAATTCCTTCGTTCGTTCCACCCGATCGCGCGCAACCCGCTTTTGGCGCATGCAAAACAGTTCGGGATCTTTCGGCTCGAAGAGAAAATGCGCCATCAATTCCAATGCTTTGCTCTGATACCAGAAGATCTGCGCTGCCTTTGCTACCGGCGGCTCCGTCAAGGATGCCACGACCTTGCGTTGTTCCGCCGTCATCGCGCGCGGGGTCGAAACGTAAGGTCGC
>DASXIC010000173.1:0-3561 GCA_036498205.1 Chthoniobacterales bacterium
GACGCAGGCGGCGCGGCTGCGAGTTCGGCGCGCTTTCTAGGCGCACGCCGGAAGGAAAGGTAACGACAATACAGTCTGCTGCGTCTCATCCTTTACAATCATCATCAGTTCCGCATCACCGTCCCTGCCTTCATCGTGCAGTTTGCCGATCATATCCTCCGCGTAGGAAAGCGCTGCTGTCACATTCGGCAAATCAATGCCGAGGGGGTTGTCCTCAAATCCCATGTCCGACCGTCGGATTATGAAGAAATATCGAGCCACCGAAATCGCCCCTAAGGGTACTAGCCGGCTTGCTATAGTCCTTGGACGATGACCTTGCGCGCAGATCATGAATTTCATGTGGCGACGCAGTTCGAAAGCTGCGCTCCTCAAAGGGGGCATCGAAGGTCTGGGGGCTAGCGCGTCACTTCGCCTTTTCAATGTGATACGGCTCAATGCCGCGGCTTTTCTTTAAATACACGTAGAGCTATAACGTCTGCGCCTACAACCGGAGAGCATGGATCGTGAAGAAAGCATCAAAGAGACGCGCCTGGACGGCCGAACAGGTGCGCGAATTGAAGTCGCTCGCTCGCAGGAAAAGGCCAGCGGGCAAAATCGCCAAAAGGCTCAAGCGTAGCGAAGGAGCGACGCGGCAAAAGGCGTTCAGTCTCGGATTGTCACTCGATACCCGCGGCTGATTGATCGGGAGCTTTGCGCTTCCAACTCGCTGACAACAACGTTCGAACTCAAGCCTCGCGACACATTGTGTGCGGGGCTTTTCGTTGGCTTGCTCCTCATGAAGGCAGATTGCAGAAGATTACTCGACCGCACCGGGTTGCGCAGATATCCCTACGCACCACGACCAGTTCGACTTCTGGGTAAAACTCTGCGGCCCAGCTCATAGCGAGTTTGGCGCGCTTCATTACAGCACGCGCTTCGCCGTTGAAAACGTTGTCCGCCTCAAGGCCAGCGCCGAGTGCTGTCGGGAAAATCCTGACAGCGTAATTTTTCCAATTTGTATTCTAATACAAGTAGGTTTGGCCGCTGGGGGATCGGGACGTAACGGGGGACCGAATAGTAATATGGAGCATAACAAGCACGATGCGGACCGACATAAATCGGTCCATGAGCATCCTTTGATGACTGACGATCAGGCACGTGAAAAATGCCATGCCCTTCTGATTGAGGGCTTGCGTCTCATCCCATTTAAGGATCGCATTCGAGCGTTCGCTATTGCAATGAAGGAAATTCAGCAGGAAGAGGAGATCCGGCGGATATCCAAGCATTCGGCACCAAATAGCCGACATCGCACATAAACAATATTAAACAATCGCAAACCGTAAATTACCTATTTCCGGTTTTAAACTGACAGTATTACCAACCATTGATAAATGACAGGTATGCAAGATCCAAGTTAGGGAGATGCAGCCATGTCAAGTAATGCCAGGCGGTCTCAATCTGATCGCCGTTGGGGCAAGGATCGCCGAAGTGGCATCGATGCCCGTAGCGAACTGGAAAAAGTAAGAGTCGGAGAAAGGCGGTCAACAATTGACCGCAGATCCGGCTCCGATCGGCGGTCTGACGCTGTCAAAAAGTCGACTGGTGACGGCAGTTTTAAGAAGCCCCCACGGTCGTAATGCGAGGCCCTTTGTTCAGGACAAGACAGATCTAGTCAGCCTCACCGTGCGAGATTGCAGCCATGAAGGCCACATCCGCCAATCATGATGTTCAGTCGGCCTCTGCTGACGATAGAAGAAAAACGCCGGACCGCCGAGTCGCGTCGCGAAGGAAGATTTTCAGAGGCGGCATAACATTCTGGCCGAACGGCGATTCGGCCCAATGTTTTGTTCACAATATATCTGAAACAGGCGCCAAATTGGAGGCGTCCGGACCAGTCCCCGCCAGCTTTGATCTCATCATCGATGGCGACACTGAACGCCGACCCTGTTCGGTGGTATGGCGAAAGAAAAATCTAATCGGCGTCAAATTTCGAGTGCCTTGCCGTATGGTGTCGTCAGCAAAAAACGAAACGATGCGACCAGTTGGGTTCAGGCATTACCCCGAAGTGTGCAAGTCGCTGGCCGAGCGAGCGGCAGCTCCGGATCGCGATTTACTCCTTGAAATGGCGGTCGCTTGGACAAGAGCCATTCGACGGCTTCGCGCTAAGGCTCACTAGGCTCGCCCGATCGCGTCCGCCACGCGTAGCCGCGGCGCGGCCGTGGCTGCACCGCCGGACGGCTCGTGGTCGCCGACTTCATCCTTCGTGGGCGGTGACATTTGGGCGCTTCGACAGCAAGCAAAGCCCTCATTGCCGCCCCGTCGATCGATAAATGCAGTCGGATTTGATCAAGTGCGCCCATGGAATTTTAGGCGAGGTAACATTCCGTTAACCACACCCCTTGTTCATGGGCAGGACGGTTTGAGCGACGATTCGACCTTATGCCTCTCGCACGCAAAGACCTTCGTTTGCGCGGCTGGGAAACCCAGGCGGAACGCCTAACCCTGAAACATAGTGTCGTGGCGACGGGGCTTTGGACCTCGTCCGAGGACGCACCCAGGGCAGCGCCATCAGGGCCGGTCTCCCTCCACAGTCCGCCCTGCAGTGCGAAAACCGTCTTCGATCAGCTTCCCAGTCAAAGGGTGGCCGAGGGGGATGCCGGCGCAGTTGAAAAACAGGCTGCGCGAGAAGCGGCGGCGACATGGATTTCGAACACGCGCCGCGATATACTCGACGCCAGGGTAGCAAATAAAAAGATTATCGAGTTGCAGGACGAGCTTGACGCGGCGATCGAGCGAATTACCTGCTTGGATATTGAAAATCAATCACTGCGCGCCTCTCTCGATTTGGCATCGAGCGAAAGCGAAAGATCCGATCGCAACCTCTCCCAACTGAAAGAGTTATTACACCAGACCGAAGATCGCTTTCACCGGCTCGAGTCGGACCACTCAATCGCGTTGCTCAATACCAGAACACTCCTTCGAACGTGCAAGACGCGCGAGGAGGCGCTTGTTTGCGCCGAGGAAAAACTTGAATCGCTGATTGAACTATTTGTCCGGCTTGACTCTACGATGGCCGATGCAACCGCGAGGTCGAGGGTCCAACAATCAAGCCGGAAGCAAGACCTCCCACTTGAAGCCGCAATAGACTCCGATGAGCCTCCCGAGCCGAAGCAACCAACGCTGTGGCAACGTGATTTGGATACCGACGATTGGCTGCTCAAACCGCGCGAAAAGCTTTAGGTCAAAGAGGCTCAGCGATTTGCGTTACGCAAGCGCCGGGCGGCGCTAATCCGAATAATGCTTCGTATAGCCATTATCTCAGTGGGGCACTCACTCTCACCGGAACGATTTGCTAATCGAACTCATCGTTCGGATGGTCCCTGTCGGCACAGGCACCCCTTTGGCGTCCAGTGTAACGCCGTTACTACAAGCAGTTGAAACAATTGCAATCTCGCCCGATTGATTGTCAAATGATTTGTGCTCGCAATTATTGTCTCCTCGGCGCACGATTATGGCGCCCACCCTCTTTTCCTCTACGCCCGATCTGGATTGGTCGGAGACCGGCATCGGAATGGGCCTTAC
>DASXIC010000174.1:0-24142 GCA_036498205.1 Chthoniobacterales bacterium
GTGTTGCTTGGACAATTGCTCGGGTTGCTGCTGTCGCCGGCGACCAAGCTGGTGCGATTGTTGAACGAGCCGGGCGCAGCGTTGGCAAGGTTGTTAAACGCGAAAGCAGAGAAAGAAGGAAAAGCAGCGGAGGCGAGCGCGTAGAATTTGCGAGGTAAGCGAGGAGCTTGGCGCAAAACAAAAAAACAAACGAAATGTCCGAGCCGATAGCTATCGGCTTTAATTTCCCAAAGGCTTTTGGGAGCGGCAAACGGAGGAAAACAAAATGGCGGATACGGATAAACTGGTAGAGCAACTCAGCGGCCTGACCGTTCTTGAGATTGCAGGTCTTGTGAAGCAACTCGAAGAGAAATGGGGTGTGAGCGCAGCCGCTCCGGTGGCGATGGCCGCCGCACCCGCGGCGGGCGCGGGCGGCGCAGCAGCGGCTCCGGCAGCCGAGGAGAAAACAACTTTTGAGGTAATCTTGAAAGAAATGGGCGCGAATAAGATCGGCGTAATCAAGGAAGTTCGCAGCGCGGTGCCGGGTCTCGGCCTGGCCGAAGCAAAGGGGCTGGTGGAAAGTGCTCCCAAGACGATCAAGGAAGGCGTGACCAAAGCCGAAGCCGAGGAGATCAAGAAGAAGATCGAAGCGGCGGGCGCGAAAGTCGAAATCAAATGATCTGAACGGAGGGAAGACCCGGTCTGGCCCGGTGGAAACTGGCCCAGGAGGGTTACTTCCTTCCAGCACAGGCATGTTCGTGCGCGAAAGATTTCGCTTGCGCGCGGGCCTGGCTGTGGCAAGAATTCTTTTCGTTAAGAGTAAGTAAGTTTATTTTTAACCCGGGCGCACGACGGACAAAATTTAGCAAGGCAACGAAACGGTGGTGTCAAATTTGACGGACTGCCGATTCGCTGCTATTTTTGTCGTCTTCGCATTCGGCTGGAGCCGCAAGTAAGAATCACCCCCGGAAACTCGTTGCGTTCCCCTGACGCGCCGGGTTCCGACCCTTAGCAAATCTCAAACTATGTCAGAACGGGCAGAGCGCATTCATTTTGGAACGATCAAGGAGGGCATCGAACCGCCCAATCTCATCGAAGTACAATTAAACTCGTATGTGGATTTCCTGCAGAAGGATATACCGCTAAACAAACGAAAAAATTACGGTCTACAGGCGGTCTTCAAGGAAGTTTTCCCAATCGAGAGTTATGACGAGAAGGCGACTCTCGACTTTAGCCATTACGAGATCGGTGATCCAAAATTGACCGCGCTCGAGGCGCAGCGTGAAGGCCAGACTTTTAGCGCGCCGCTTCATGTCACCTTCCAATTGCGCGAGGAGAAGGGGACAAAGGAGGAGAAGGTTTACATGGGCGAAATCCCGCTCATGACGCCCCAGGGGACGTTTGTCATTAACGGCGCCGAGCGGGTGGTGGTTTCGCAGCTGCATCGCTCGCCAGGCATCGCCTTCGAATCTTCCATACACCTGAATGGCAAGGTGCTTTACAGTTTTCGTATCATTCCCGACCGCGGCTCATGGATCGAGGTCCAATTCGATACCAGCGATCTGCTCTACATCTATCTGGATCGTAGGAAGCGCCGCCGGAAGTTCCTGACGACGACATTTCTTCGTGCTCTCGGCTACGGCTCGGACGAGGAAGTGATCAAGCTTTTTTACAACATCGAGACCTTAAAGCTGAGCGACAAACTCGATGAAGAAATGCTCGCGACCAAGGTCCTGACCGCGGAAGTGCGCGATGGCGAGGTCACTGTGGCGCGCGCGTTTGAGCCTCTGACCCTCGCAACCGTTCGCCAGATCATGGCCCTCGGGATCAAAGAAGCGAAAGTCATCGACATTTCGACTGATGACACAGTGGTGAAGGCGCTGAAGAAGGATCCGGCTCACGATCAGGAGGAAGCGCTCAAGGATATTTACCGGCGACTTCGCCCTGGGGATCCGCCGACAGTGGCGAATGCGCGCGCTTTGTTGAAGCGGCTGTTCTTCGATCCAAAGAAGTACGATCTCGGTCGTGTCGGCCGCTACAAACTGAATCAAAAGCTCGGTATCGACGTGGATTTGAACGAGCGAATTCTGACCGACAAAGATTTTATCGCAGCCATTAAGTATTTAATTAATCTGCGCCGCGGCGAAGGCACGCTCGACGATATCGATCATCTCGGCAGTCGTCGCGTGCGAACGGTGGGCGAATTGCTGGCGAATCAATGTCGCGTCGGCCTGGCCCGCACGGAGCGCCTGGTGAAGGAGCGAATGACTTTGTTCGACATCAACGTCGACGGCATGACGCCGCAAAAGCTGATTAATCCAAAGGCGCTGAGCGCGGTCATTCGGGATTTCTTCGGCCGATCGCAGCTATCGCAGTTCATGGATCAGACCAATCCGCTGGCCGAATTGACGCACAAACGTCGTCTTTCGGCGCTCGGACCGGGCGGTTTGTCGCGCGATCGCGCGGGATTCGAGGTGCGAGACGTTCATCCGTCGCACTACGGCCGCATTTGTCCGATCGAAACACCGGAAGGTCCGAACATCGGTTTGATCAGTTCGATGTCGACTTTTGCCCGGATCAACGAATTCGGATTTATCGAAACGCCTTATCGCAAAGTCACGAATGGTCGAGTTACGGACGAAGTCGATTATCTGACCGGCGATCGCGAGGAAAATTACCTCGTCGCCCAGGCCAATGCGCCAATTGACGGTCGCGGACATTTCACCGGTGAAAAAGTTTCGGTGCGCTATCGCGGCGACTTTCTCGAAGTCGAGCCGTCGAAAGTCCACTACATGGATGTATCGCCGAAGCAGCTCGTCTCAGTCGCGGCGGGATTGATCCCATTTCTCGAGCATGACGACGCCAATCGGGCGCTGATGGGCTCAAACATGCAACGTCAGGGTGTGCCATTGATCGTCTCGGAGGCGCCCCTGGTTGGCACCGGCCTGGAAGGCAAAGTGGCGCGTGATTCCCATGCTGTGATGCTTGCAGTTGACAGCGGAAAAGTCGCCTCTGTCACAGCGGATCAAATCGTGGTCACGAAAGACGGCCACATGCCGGAAAGCCGCAAGAAATTGAAGAGCGATCCGGAAGCGGGCATTCACATTTACGAGCTGCGCAAATTCATGCGCTCCAATGCAGGTACCTGCGTCAATCAAAAGCCGATCGTGAAAAGAGGGCAGCATGTGAAGAAAGGCCAGGTTATCGCGGACGGCCCTAACACGGAGCACGGCGAGTTGGCGCTGGGGCGCAATGTGCTCGTCGCCTTCATGCCTTGGAACGGCTACAACTTTGAAGACGCCATCATGATCTCAGAGAAGGTCGTGAAGGAGGATATCTATACCTCCATCCATATCGACGAGTTCGAAATTGGGGCACGGGACACGAAACTTGGACCGGAAGAAATTACGCGAGACATTCCGAACGTTAGCGAAGAGGCGCTGCGTAATTTGGGTCCGGATGGCGTTGTTCGAGTCGGTGCCGAGGTGAAGCCCGGCGATATTCTTGTTGGAAAGATTACTCCAAAGTCTGAAACGGAGCTGGCGCCAGAAGAGCGATTGCTGCGCGCCATTTTCGGCGAAAAGGCAGCGGACGTTAAAGACACGTCGCTGACGGTACCTTCGGGGACTTACGGCATCGTGATGGACGTCAAAGTTTCTTCACGCCGCGAAGTTTCACGCGAGAAACTGACGCCGACGGAAACGAAGCGTCAGCTGAAAACAATTACCGAAGATCATCGGAAGAAAAAAGAAGAGCTGACGGAGCAGTTAACCGATTCGCTTTCAAATATTTTGCTGGGCGAAAAGATTCCACTGGATGTGGTGAACGCTGAAACCGGCGAAATCATCATTCCGGCCAATCGCAAGATTACGAAAACGCTGCTACGCAAGCTGGCCAACGTCTACGACCATATCGAGATCGACCCGAGCCCAATCCGAAACAAGATTCGCGAAATCATCGCTTCTTACGAACACAAGTTCGCGGAGCTGGAACTCGAACGCGAACGGGCGATGGATCGCGTCGAAAGCGGTGATGACATCGATCCGGGCATTATCAAGCAGGTCAAGGTCTACATCGCGTCGAAGCGAAAGCTTTCGGTCGGGGATAAGATGGCGGGTCGGCACGGAAACAAGGGTGTCGTCGCCCGCATTGTCCCGGAAGAGGACATGCCGTTTCTGGCAGATGGCACACCGGTTGAGATCGTGCTGAACCCGCTCGGAGTGCCGAGCCGAATGAACGTCGGCCAGGTGCTGGAGACTCACCTCGGTGTAGCGGCGAAAGCGCTCGGATTCAAAGTGGCAACGCCGGTTTTCGATGGCATCGCAGAATCCAAGATCCGCGAATATCTGAAGGACGCGAAGAAACAGGACGGGTTTAGCTGGGTGCAGGAGAATGGGAAGGCACGCCTTTTTGACGGCCGCACCGGCGATGCTTTCGACCAGGAGGTCGTGGTTGGTTACATCTATATGATGAAACTCGGTCACCTCGTGGCGGACAAAATCCATGCTCGCGCAGTCGGTCCTTACTCGCTCGTGACGCAGCAGCCGCTTGGCGGCAAGGCGCAATATGGCGGCCAACGATTCGGCGAAATGGAGGTGTGGGCCCTCGAAGCATACGGCGCGGCTTATACCTTGCAGGAGCTTTTGACGGTAAAGTCCGACGACGTGCAAGGCCGGACCCGTATTTACGAGTCGATCGTAAAGGGAGACAACTCGCTCGAAGCGGGCACACCGGAATCTTTCAACGTCCTAATCAAGGAAATGCAGAGCCTGGGCCTTGACGTCAAAGTCGGCGGCCAGGCCCCGACCAGTTTCCTCGATGGGGCGACAACTTAATTTCAACCTGGTTTGGCAGTTTCTACTATTTAAATGAACGAACATTCATGGCGGGAATTGGTGGGCGAAGAGCGCACCGTAGGATTTGATCAGGTCGCGATCGGGGTCGCTTCGAGCGACACGATGCGATCGTGGAGCAAGGGCGAAGTCAAGAATCCGGAGACAATTAACTACCGGACATTCAAACCTGAGAAAGGTGGACTTTTCTGCGAACGGATTTTTGGTCCGACACGCGATTGGGAATGCTCCTGCGGAAAATACAAAAGGATCAAGCACAAGGGCGTAATCTGCGATCGCTGCGGCGTGGAAGTGACGCTGGCGCGGGTGCGTCGTGAACGCATGGGTCACATTGAATTGGCCGTGCCGGTCTCGCATATCTGGTTTTACAAATGCATGCCTTCGCGTCTCGGACTGATGCTGGACATGAGCGCGCGGCAGCTTGAGCGCGTCATTTACTACGAGGATTACATCGTCGTTGATCCCGGCCAGACCCCGCTGCAAAAGACCCAGCTTCTGAACGAGGTTGAGTTTCGCGAAGCGCAGGAGCAATACGGCGAGGGATTCGTTGCCGGGATGGGCGCCGAAGCGGTGAAAAAACTGCTGGCCGAAATCGATCTGCACAAGCTCAACAAAGAGCTCGAGCAGGCGATGGGGAATACGAAAAGCAAACAAATCCGGAAGAAGTTGGCGAAACGCTTGAAGCTGGTGCAGGGCTTCATTTCGTCGCACGCCCGACCAGAGTGGATGATTCTGGAAGTGCTGCCGGTGATTCCGCCGGACCTGCGGCCGCTCGTTCCGTTAGAAGGCGGGCGGTTTGCCACAAGTGACCTGAACGATTTGTATCGGCGAGTCATCAACCGTAACAACCGGTTGAAAAACCTGCTTCAGTTGAAAACGCCGGATGTCATTATTCGTAACGAAAAGCGCATGCTACAGGAAGCGGTGGACGCGCTCTTCGACAACGGGCGCCATGGCCGCGCCGTCACCGGCGCGGGTAATCGTCCGCTGAAATCACTTTCCGATATGCTCAAGGGCAAGGGCGGGCGTTTCCGCCAGAACTTGCTGGGCAAGCGGGTCGACTATTCGGGCCGGTCCGTCATTGTCATCGGTCCTGAGCTGAAGCTGCATCAATGCGGGTTGCCAAAGAAAATGGCCCTCGTTTTATTCGAGCCTTTCATTATTCGGCGGCTCAAAGATCTTGGCTACGTTCACACTGTTCGCAGCGCGAAGAAGATGATCGAGCGGCAGACGCCGGAGGTCTGGGACATTCTCGACGAAGTCACGCGGGGACATCCAGTTTTGCTCAACCGGGCGCCGACATTGCATCGACTTTCAATCCAAGCGTTTGAACCGCAGCTGATCGAAGGTGAAGCGATTCGCATTCACCCACTCGTTTGTACTGCGTACAACGCAGACTTCGACGGCGACCAAATGGCAGTACATGTGCCGTTGTCAGTCGAGGCGCAGATGGAAGCGCGAATGCTCATGCTCGCGCCCAACAACATATTCTCGCCCTCGAGCGGCAAACCGATCACGACGCCCTCACAGGACATCACCCTTGGTTGTTATTATCTGACGCAGAACCCGCGGCGCGCCGCAGGTAGCAATGGCGACGCACGATTGCCGTTGTTTGCGGATGCGGTCGAAGTCGAGTTCGCGATGACGGAAGGCTCGGTCAAAACGCACGACCGGATTCGATTCAAGAATCCCGATTTTGGTCGCGATACGATCTATGGCGACAAGAATACACGCGTGATCGAGACCACGGCGGGTCGGGTGATTTTCAACCAGATTTGGCCGACGAATCTCGGATTCTTCAACAAGCCGGCTGGAAAGAAACAGCTAAGCGATGTGATCTGGCGTTGCTATCAAGTCGCTGGCCAGGAAGGAACTGTCGAAACTCTGGACAAACTCAAAGAACTCGGCTTCCGCGAAGCGACAAAGGCGGGTGTCTCGATTGGAATCTCCGACATGATTATTCCGAAAGAGAAGGAGATTGAGCTACAGAACGCTTACAAACAGATCCGGACGGTCGAACAGCAGTATCGCAAAGGCATCATCACGGATGGCGAGCGATACAACAAGATCATCGATATTTGGACTCATGCTGGTGATGAGATTTCCAACGTCATGTTCCGTACGCTCGAACACAACGACGGACGCAAGGAACTGAACCCGGTTTATCTGATGGTGGATTCCGGGGCACGTGGCAATCGCCAGCAGGTGCGTCAGCTCGCCGGTATGCGCGGGCTAATGGCAAAACCGTCCGGCGAAATCATTGAACGTCCAATTACGTCGAATTTCCGTGAGGGTCTCACGGTGCTGGAATATTTCATCTCAACCCACGGTGCGCGAAAGGGTTTGGCCGATACGGCACTGAAGACGGCCGACTCGGGTTACCTTACGCGTAAGCTCGTCGACGCCGCTCAGGACGTCATTATCAACGAAGACGACTGCGGCACCGTCAACGGCATCACAGTCCGCTCGATTTACGAAGGAGACGAGGAAGTTGTTGACCTCGGAACGCGAATTATAGGCCGCGTTAGCTGCCAGACGATCGTCGATCCGGTTGATAAAAAGAAGAAGATTGTGAAGGCGAATCAACTGGTGGACGAGCAAATCGCGGCCAACTTGCAGCGCGCTGGGGTGGAAGAGTTGAAAATCCGCTCCGTCTTAACGTGTGAATGCGGGCGTGGTGTTTGCGCAATGTGTTACGGGCGCAATCTGGCCACCGGCCAGTTCGTTAAACTTGGCGAAGCAGTCGGAATTATCGCAGCGCAGTCCATCGGCGAACCTGGAACTCAGTTGACGATGCGGACCTTTCATATCGGTGGTACCGCGAGCCAGACATTCAAGCAGCCGATTATTAAGGCTAAGAACGATGGGCACCTCCAGTTTAATGACTTGCGGACAGTGCAAGCCCTGGACGGCAGTTGGATTGTGCTGAACAAGAACGGTTCAATCGGCGTTCACAATGCGGAGGGGCGCGAGCTCGAACGCTATAACGTCGTCATTGGGTCAGTCATTTCCAAGCCCGATGGGGCTGAAGTGAAGAAAGCCGAAACGTTTGTTCAGTGGGATCCCTATAACGTGCCGATTCTGACCGATAAAACCGGGAAGATCGAATTCCGCGACATGATCGCCGGCGTAACGATTAAACGCGATGTCGATGAGGCAACCGGCCTGATGGGCACGGTCATTATCGAACACAAGGAAGATCTGCATCCCCAGATCGTGATCGTGGGCGAGAAGAAAGAAGTGCTCGCGAGCTATTCCATTCCTGCAGGGGCGCACGTGATTGTGGAAGAAGGTCAAAAGATTCGCGCCGGTGCCTTGTTGGCGAAGACGCCGCGAAAGGTGGCCAAGACCAAGGACATCACCGGCGGTCTGCCGCGGGTGGCAGAGTTGTTCGAAGCACGTCGACCTAAGGATGCGGCCGAAATCGCGAAGATCGATGGAATTGTCGAGATGGGCGGGACCGTTCGTGGGAAGCGACGTCTCATTCTAAAGGATGTGGAGACCGGCTCGGAGGAAGAGCATCTGATCCCGTTGACGAAACATATTATTGTTTTCAAAGGCGATTTCGTGCGCAAAGGACAGCAGCTCACGGAAGGCCCAGTGGTTCCGCATGAGATTTTGGAAGTCTGCGGGCCGCAGGACCTGCAAGAGCATCTCGTGAACGAAGTGCAGGAGGTTTATCGATTGCAGGGCGTTGAAATCAACGACAAGCACATCGAAATCATCGTGCGGCAAATGCTGCGGAAAGTGAAGATCACCGATCCGGGCGACACGACGCTGCTCTGGGGCGATCAAGTCGATAAACTCGACTTCGAAGCGGAAAACAAGAAGGTGGTGGAACAGGGTGGCAAACCGGCCGAAGCCGTGCCGGTCTTGCTCGGTATCACCAAGGCCTCTCTCGAAACCGATAGCTTCATTTCAGCAGCTTCGTTCCAAGACACGACTCGCGTTCTTACCGAGGCGGCAACGCTTGGCAAGGTCGATCGTCTGCGCGGCTTCAAGGAGAACGTCATCATGGGCCATCTGATTCCTGCCGGGAGCGGATTTCCGAAACACCGAGAAATTCGCCTCATCGAAAAGGGAGAACCGATTGGCGCGCCTGTGATGGAGGAACCCGAGGCGCAGCCGGCGATTGGCTGATCTTGCGAGTCTAGTTCATGTGAAACGTCGAATTGGCGCAAAGCTGATTTGACGTTTTGCGTTTTGACGATGTCGATCGCGACGAAAACGGGAGACAAAGGCGAAACGTCCCTTATGTACGGGCGGCGAGTGGGGAAGACGGATCACCGGGTCGATGCCTACGGTTGTGTCGATGAGCTAAACAGTGCGCTCGGTTTGGCGCGTGCGACGGCGAAGGATGACTTCGTCCGGAACGAACTCTTAGCCGCACAAAAAGAATTGATCGCGGTAATGGGCGAGTTGGCCACGGCACCCGAAGATCTGGAGCGCTATCAAAGGGACGGCTTTCCGGTCACGACCAACTCGATGGTCGATCGGGTTACGGCTGCGATCGACAAAATCGAGAGCAGCGGCAAGATGAAATTCAAAGATTGGGTTTTGCCTGGCGGTTCCCTGGAAAGCGCCACACTCGATCTCGCGCGCACTACTTGCAGACGGGCGGAACGGAGGGTGGCTTCACTTGCGCTGGACACCGACGATTTTAACTCGGAGATTCTGCGTTATCTCAACCGCCTATCCGATCTATGCTGGCTCCTGGCACGGCACGTCGAGCAGGCAAACCCATCGGCTTAACCGCAACATTCCGTTTGCCTTTGCGAGCGCGCTGTAGCATCTTCCCCGTCCGCTCGCCACGCGGCGAACGCTTGATTTTCCTATGGTAAACACGACTGAACTTGTGCCGGAGCTATTAGAGGCCGGCGTGCATTTTGGCCATCAGACGAAGCGCTGGAACCCGAAGATGCGCCCCTACATTTTCGAGCAAAAGAACCAGATCTACATCATCAACCTCGATGAGACAGTCAGGCAATTGCAACGCGCGACGGAATTTCTGCAGGAGGTGACACGGCGTGGCGGCAAGATCCTGTTTGTCGGCTGTAAAAAACAGGCGCAGGAGGCGGTGAAGGAAGCCGCGTTGGCGTGTGGTCAATTTTATGTGAATCAGCGGTGGCTGGGGGGTACGCTGACGAATCTCGCAACAATTCGAAAAAGCATCGGGCGACTGAAATATATCGAGCAGATCGAACAATCGCCCGAGTATAAAAAGATGGGCAAGCAGGAGATCGCGGCGCTTAACCGCGAAGGGGCGAAACTTCGCCGAAATCTAGATGGCATTCTGGATATGGCGCAGCTGCCGGACGCCTTGGTGGTAGTAGATACGACGCGTGAGCAGAACGCGGTTAGTGAAGCGCGTCGTTTAAGTATTCCCACTGTCGCTATCGTCGACACCAATGCCGATCCAGAAATCATCGATTACCCGATTGCGGGTAACGATGATGCGATCCGCGCGATTCGGGTGATTCTGCAAAAGTTGGTCGACGCTATCGTCTCCGCAGCCGGAGAATCGCAAGCGGCGGCACAGGCGGAGATGGCTGGCGTTTCGGCCTAGTCTCCGGATTTCCTTCCGCGCCATGCAGATCGATCCGAAAGTGGTAAAGCAGCTTCGCGACAAAACAAACGCGGGGATGATGGATTGTAAACGTGCACTTGCTGAGGCGCATGGCGACCTGGCAAAGGCTGAAGCAATTTTGCGGACGAAAGGAATCGCCAGTGCGAGCAAGAAAGCGTCGCGGGCAACGAAAGAAGGCATCGTAGCCTCCTACATCCATTTGCAGGGTAAAGTCGGCGTCCTGGTAGAAGTGAATTGCGAAACGGATTTCGTGGCAAAGAACCAAAACTTTCGCGATTTCGTCAAAGACATCACATTGCACATTGCAGCCGCACATCCGCTTTACGTCAGCCGTGAGGATGTCCCTGGCTCCCTCGTTGAAGCAGAACACGAGATTTATAAGGCCCAGGTGAAAGGGAAGCCTGAAGCGGTGATGAGAAAAATCGTGGATGGTAAACTGGATAAATTTTCCAGCACGGTTTGTTTGCTTGAACAAGGTTTCATTAAAAACCCGGACCAAACGATCAAAGAGCTGCTGAACGCAAAGATTGCAGAGTTGGGGGAGAATATTGTCATTCGTCGATTTACTCGTTATTTGGTGGGCGAACCGCTGGCCAACGAGGCGTCGCTCGCTTCGGCCGAGGAAGTAGCGGCTTAATTTTTCGTTTTCACGTCCGGCACGCGCAATCGTATCGGCCCATCCGTTTTCTCTTTAGCGTGGTCTTTCACTGATTGCGCCGGGTTCAGGGAAAAATTCCGGGGCCTGCTCTACAGCAACCCAAAACACAAAAAGGATTATGAAATTAGATTCGCTGGAAATATTGTTTGTTGAAGAACTTCGCGACCTTTACAGCGCGGAAAATCAACTGGTGAAAGCGCTTCCGAAAATGGCCAAGCGCGCCAACTCCGAGGAACTTAAACAAGGGTTCGAGGAGCATCTCGAACAGACCAAGGAACATGTCGAGCGACTTGATGAGATCTTCGAGAATCTTGGCAAAAGCGGGAAGGGCAAGACATGCAAGGCGATGAAGGGTCTGATCGAAGAGGGATCCGAAATCCTCGAGGAAGAAGGCGAGCCTTCGGTCATCGATGCGGCGTTAATTGCCGCCGCGCAGAAGGTTGAGCATTACGAGATTGCAAGTTACGGCACGGTGCGAACCTGGGCCGAAATGCTCGACCACAACGACGCGGTTGAACTGTTGCAACAAACGTTGGATGAAGAAAGCGAGACCGATGAAAAACTCACCGAGATCGCTGAAAGCACGATCAACGCGACGGCAGCAAACGAATAAATCAGGAAACGAGGGGGTGAAACCGCCACACTGGTGTTGAGCCGGGGTGGCGGTTTTTGTTTCACTATCTAGATGAGCCTGGCGACCTACCGAAAAAAGAGAAATTTCGGTGTCACCGCAGAACCGAAGGGAAGCGGTAAGCCCCTGCCCAAAGCAGTCCGAGGGGCGTCCAAGTTCGTGATCCAAAAGCACGATGCCAGCCGGCTTCATTACGACTTCCGACTGGAAATGGATGGCGTTTTGAAGTCGTGGGCGGTGCCCAAGGGCTTGCCTTGGGGTAAGGGCGAAAAGCATCTCGCGGTCGAAGTCGAGGATCACCCAATCGAATATGCGGGTTTCGAGGGAATTATTCCCGCAGGGCAGTACGGCGGCGGTACCGTAATGGTTTGGGACCGCGGCAGATATTATATTTATGGAGAAAAACCGCTCGAAGCCTGGCGGGAGGGCAAAATGCATTTGGTGCTGGATGGCAAAAAAGCCAAAGGCGAGTGGACTCTGGTTCGTATCCGAAGCAGTGAGGCGAAAAATCAGTGGCTGCTTCTGAAAAGTGGCGAGAACGCGAAACCGCTGTCGAAAAAGGCGGACGATCAATCCGTCAAAACCGGTCGCACGATGAAACAAATCGCGTCTGCGGCAGACGCAGAGTGGCAATCGAATCGGCCGGACAAAACTGATCCGTTCAAGTCGCGGATCGCAAAGACGATAGCGAAGCGGAAAACGGAGCCCAAACCCAAGCGGGCTCGCCTGGTGCGGCGGGACATATCTGTAGAACTGGAGAGTCTGCCGAAAGCCAAACCCCGCTTTATTCAGCCGATGAAACCACGCTTGGTGGAGACTCCGCCTTCAACCGGTGATTGGATTTACGAACTGAAATTCGATGGAATTCGCGCAATCGCTTTGAAAACCAGCCGTGGGATCCGTTTGATTTCGCGAAACGAAAAAGAGCTGAATGGTCGGTTTCCGGAAATCGCGCGCGCGTGCACGGCGATCGAGGCGGAAGAATATGTAATCGACGGGGAAGTCGTCGCATTGGATGAGAGGGGACGCTCTTCTTTTCAATTGCTTCAACGTCCCGAACTCGATGGCAAGGAGGTGCCGCTTTTGTTCTACGTTTTTGATCTGCTGCAACTTAACGGCCGAAGTACCATGTCCTTGCCGCTTTTTCAGCGGAAGGAGTTGCTTTCTCGATTGCCGCCCACATCTGAAGACGAGATTCGGTTTTCCGGAGAGCTTGCCGGTCCGCCGGAAAAACTACTGGCTGAGGTCAAGCGGCTTGGTCTGGAGGGACTGCTAGGGAAGCAGCGCCAATCCGTTTATGAGCCTGGCCGTCGTAGCGGGGCCTGGGTCAAGATAAAATGTGTCAATGAACAGGAGTTTGTAATCGGCGGGTACACACCCCCTGCTGGCTCGCGCAAACATTTCGGAGCTCTGCTTGTAGGTTATTACGAAAAAAAGGGTCGGCTGCTTTTTGCCGGAAAGGTCGGAACAGGGTTCGATTCCAAATCACTCGCCGCCATTCACAAAAAGTTGCGTGCGGAGGAAAACGATACTTGCCCATTTGCCGATCTGCCATCGAAGCGCAATGGCGAGTGGGTGCAGGGCATCACACCCTCTGAGATGAGAAGATGCACCTGGGTGAATCCAAAATTTGTTTGTGAAATCAAATTCGCGGAATGGACCCGCGATTTGAAGTTGCGCCAGCCGGTTTTTCTCGGTTTGCGCGACGACAAAAATCCGCGAGAGGTCGTTCAGGAAGGCTGAAGGCGGAAGAGCGGCTTTATATTTGCCGCGTCGTGACAATTACTTTGTCACCCTGCACCGAGATCGTCTTTATGTGCCTGAACCATTCGTTCCGCTCCCGATGCTTCCTGGAATTACTTCGGAATCCCTCGTTAAAGCTCCGATTAAGCGACCGTTCGAAATCCGAGGTAAAAAGCAGATGCGGCAGTCCGCGCCCATTGGCTTCCGCCGATTTCAAGTCGAAGGAGAAATCGCCATCGCTGTAATCCATCCCGAAGCGGACAGTGCCGTTAAACCAGCGGCGCTCGAGGTGCCTCCATTTCAATGAACTGAGCGGCACACTAAGATCGAGCGTGACAATTGAATCAGTGATCGCGACGCGAAGCCTGCCATGCGCCCGACGGAAATCAGGATCGTTTACAATCAATGCGTTGAGATCGTCAGCAGTGAATTCAATTGTGGTTTCCTGATTATTGCGGATGGCGTTGCGCAACGTCTCGGCCTTTGCTTCGGCTTCCTGATATTCAGCGGGCGCAGGCTGCTGCACCTCGATTTGAGCCGGCTGGGTACTTGTGAATTTATCTAGCAACCGATTGACAATGAACCATCCGCCAAAAAGACAAACTATTACGAGAACGATAGCCGCTACGAACAGCGTGAGACAACCTTTGGCGAAGCAGCCCATCCCGCGCGGCGGCGGAAGGGTCGGAACTGGGCCAGGCGTGGATTGCTCCATTGATCGCGACAAGTAACGAACGCGCCCCGATATGGGAAGAAATATTTCAGCCGAGAAATCGTTGTCGCGGAGGAATCGCCCTCGTAGATTCGAAGCTTATGAAAGCGAGAGTTGTCGTCACGCCCAAAGCGGCAGTGCTCGATCCCCAAGGCGCCGCAGTAAAAGAGGCGATGCAGCATCTCGGGATGCCCGAAGTCAAAAGTGTTCGGATTGGCAAATACCTGGAAATTGAACTGCACGGCGACGACGCGGAGCTGGAAACGCGCTTGCACAAGCTTTGCCGTGACTTGCTCTCGAACCCAGTGATCGAGGATTACCAGTTGCTAAAACAATGAAAGCACTGCGATATTTTTTCTGTGTAATCTTTCCGCCACTGGCCGTCCTTTTAACGGGCCGGGTAGGTAGTTTTTTCTTGAGCTTGCTCCTGACGTTGCTTGGCTGGATACCGGGCGTAATTCACGCCTGCCTGGTTGTAAACGATTACCACGAGGAGCAGCGACTCGCTCATCTTGCGCATCGATGAAATTCGCTGTCATCCAGTTTCCGGGATCCAATTGCGATCAGGATTGTATTCGCGCAATCAATGGTCTGGACGGCCTTAGAGCCGAATACGTCTGGCATAAAGAGACGTCGCTTGCCGGCTTTGATGCGATCGTGTTACCGGGCGGATTCGCTTATGGCGATTATCTCCGGTGCGGAGCGATTGCGCGTTTCTCGCCAATCATGAATGAAGTGGTGCGTGCGGCTAAAGATGGTCTGCTCGTACTTGGGACTTGCAATGGATTTCAGGTCCTCTGCGAAGCTGGGCTGCTGCCAGGCGCGCTCGTACGCAATCGTGGGCTGCGTTTCGTCTGCGATATGGTCACCCTGCGCGTCGAAGTTTCAGATTCGCCATTTACTCACGGATGTGGAGCGGGGGATTTACTGCAAATGCCAATTGCGCATGGCGAAGGTTGTTTTTTCGCGCAAACAGAAATGCTGCGCGAGTTAAATGACAATGGGCAGATCATCCTTCGTTATTGCGACCCGACGGGTGCCGTTACCCCGGAGGCGAATCCGAATGGCTCTATCGAAAACATCGCCGGCATTTGCAATCGCCAGGGGAATGTTTTTGGATTGATGCCTCATCCCGACCGGGCGTCCGATCGCAAGCTGGGTAGTGCAGATGGCGCAAAGATTTTTCATTCGATGGCGGAAACGATTGCAAGCACTCGAGCGCGAGCGGCGGCGTGAGCCTGTTCTTAACCGGAACTGACACTGGTGTCGGTAAGACGTTTGTTGCCATTCAGCTATTGCGACTTCTCCGCTCGGCGGGAATCCGCAGCGCCGGCATGAAACCGATCTGCTGTGGGGATCGTGATGATGCACGGCAATTGCTCGCCGTTGGCGGAGAAGGACTGACAATCGACCAGATCAACCCGATCTGGCTGCGATCACCGATTGCGCCCGCGGTCGCGGCGCAGATTGAGCGGGTAGAAATCGATATCGACAAAATTGGCCGCTGTTTCAATGCACTCAGCGCGCAATTTGAAGTTGTTATCGTCGAAGGAGTCGGTGGTTGGCTCGTTCCGATTGCGCCCTCTTTGTCGGTCAGCGATCTGGCTAAAAATTTGGATTTGCCCGTGGTCATTGTAGCTGAAAATCGACTCGGTTGTTTGAATCACGTCCTGTTGACCTCGGAAAGCGTGCAAAACCGCGGCTCAAAGATTGCCGGGATCGCTTTGAATCACGCCGACGCGGGAAGCGACCTCGCGCAGACGACCAACGTGGGGGAGTTGCGTCGGCTTTTGCCCGATATTCCTGTTGTCCCGGTCGGGGGAACAGGCAGCGACGCGACCTCCAATTTAGCCTCTCTTTTCGAGCAAAATCTGCCTGCCGCTGTGTTTAAAAAATTAACACAAGTGTAGCTGCCTGGGACACGGTTTGTGGGGCCCTTTTCCGCTCTTCCCTCGTAGAAATTCGTGGCACCTGCGTTGCTAAAGGACGGCAGACACCTCACTCGATCTATGCTCCTACAAAAAACACTACACATGGGACAGTCGCTGCCGGAATGCAGAGCCCGGCTTGCGAGTATTCATTCGTATCGGCGCCAATTCGTCATGGTAACGAAGGCAACGGTCACATCATCCAAAACCGTGGACTTTTCCTTCCGCGGCCCGCTCGGCTTCCAAGCTCACACGGTTCTGCTGGCCGTCGAGAGCGATTCACCTGACGAAGTCGCGTTTGAGTCAGTTGGCGGCAATATCGAAATCACGGGGCTGGTCGATTTTACGGAAGTGCGGTCGAATTGCACAGAGATCACGCTGGCCGTGCATTACGACATTAAAAACAAGTTTTTCGCGTGGCTGGATCGCCGACTCGGTTTTGTCGACGCTTTCGTAAATTCTGAATTGCGCAGCATCCGAGCACACTTTGAGGGGATCGCGGCGCCATATATCGAGCGTGCGCCAGTAGTGGGGCTACTCGAAACGGCGACGGCGTAGGGGTAAAGGGCGCGACCGGGACGTCGCGCCCTTTCTCCGTACTGGTTCAGGCAATCCGGACAGCGTGCGTCTTGTCCAGGCGCAGGATTTGATCGCGACGCAATTCGGTTTGTGCCGTCGGATCGAGTAGTTTCTCATGATTGAGCTGGACACTTCCCTGCTTGATGAGACGGCTCACTTCCGCCCGCGATTTTTGAATTCTGAAGATGGCGAAAGCTTTCACTATGATCGTCACGAGATCACCGGATTGGACTGGCAGGCAGGGTAGGTCGGCGTCAGCCAGCCGCTTTTCGCTGAAGCGTGTTGTCCACTGGGTGCGCGCTTCGTCGGCGGCTGCGCGAGAGTGATAAGTGGCAACTATCGCGGCGGCCAGCTGCTTTTTCGCCTCCAATGGATGCTCGTTCGCAGGGATGTCGCGTGAGAGCAGGAGCGAGTAATAACGCGCCATCAACTTATCGGAGATGCTCATTAATTTTCCGAACATCTCGGCGGGCGCGTCGTTCAGGGCGACATAGTTGCCCAGGCTCTTGCTCATTTTCTTTTCCCCGTCGAGACCCTCGAGCAATGGAGTAAGAAGAACGACTTGTTGCGGCTGCCGGTTTTCTTTTTGAAGATCGCGTCCAAGCAAAATGTTGAAGAGCTGATCGGTGCCGCCGAGTTCCACGTCGGCCTTTATGACAACGGAGTCCCAGCCTTGCATGATGGGATATTGAATCTCGTGTGCATGAATCGGCTGCTCGTTCTTAATGCGGGTGCGAAAATCTTCACGTTGCAGGAGTTGTTGCATCGTCACGTGGCTGTTGAGTCGAATGACGTCTCCATAGGCGAATTTTCCCAGCCAGGAGCTGTTATAAACGATCTCTGTCTTTGTTTCGTCCAGAATCTTGAAGGCCTGTTCACGATAGGTCCGCGCGTTCGCCCGGACCTCATCAGGCGTTAGTTGCGGTCGAGTGATCGAATGTCCGCTTGGATCGCCAACCAGGGCCGTGAAATCGCCGATAATCAAGACGGCCTGATGACCCAGTTCCTGAAAATCGCGCAATTTGTTGAATATGACTGCGTGTCCGAGATGAATATCGGGACTGGTCGGGTCAACTCCGAGCTTTATCCGAAGTGGGCGGTTTTCACGCAATTTCTCCGCGAGTTCACGTTCGCTGATAATTTGCGCCGCGCCCCGGCTGAGTTTCGCGAGCTGTTCTGCTGGGTCCATTCTGACGCGCACTTAAAGGTGGGTCGCGTGCAGAGACAAACGGTTATTTGTTCTTGTTCAACAACTCCCGAACTTCCTCGATCGTGAGTGAATGATGCTGCGAATCCAGTGCCTTTTGGCTTTTCCCGCGTGCATAAAAAGGCCGTTTACCGGCGAATTCAGGCGTCGAAAATGAGTTCGATGCACTCGCTTTCCACGAGCTGTAAGCAACGCTTCGAGTGGAGAAAGTTCGGCTCGGTCGCGTGGCTGGAAGCGTTGCCTCCCTGGTGACGAAATTACGAGCCAGGTAAGAGTTAGGAGCAAACCGTCGATCGACGACAAAATTCTTGGTCAGGTTTTTCTCGGCAACATAAAACGTGCTGCCACCGGACACGCGAGGTTGCGTTTTCGCCGATCCTGCTTGGGAGAAGCTCTTGTTCTGCTCCGAGTTTGCCAGAGATGTGTCTGGCTTCAACAACCGATCGACTAATTTTCGCTCCTGTTCCTGTCCGGTCGCGTTTGCCGCGACGGTAAACCATAACAAAGCGAATAGACAAAACCGCACCGGGGTCGAGCGTGCAAGGCAACTGTTGAATTGTAAAGGAAAAGACAATCGTGCCCGGTCAGTGTCTTTTGCTGCCTGTCACGGTATGATCGGGCATGGACCTGCTTTTTCGCGATGACGAAGCGCTTATGCGCGAGGCCTTGAAACTGGCAGTCAAAGCGGCGGCTGCGGGAGAGGTTCCCATTGGCGCGCTCATAGTAAAGGAGGCGCGCATTATCGGTCGTGGCTACAATCAGGTCGAGATGTTGAAGGATCCAACCGCTCATGCGGAAATTCTGGCCATTACTCAGGCGGCCGCTGCCTTACATGATTGGAGGCTGATTGATTGTGATCTGTTCGTCACTAAAGAACCCTGTCCAATGTGCGCCGGAGCCGCTGTCCAGGCGCGTTTGCGTCGGATCGTTTATGGTTGTGCCGATCCGCGTGGTGGTGTCGAAGGTTTGATGAACCTTTTGCAAAATCCAAAACTGAACCATCGATGCGACTTTAGTTCGGGTGTGCTGGCCGAAGAATGTGCGCAGCTACTGCAAGATTTCTTCCAGAAGCGGCGAATCCCGAGCAGCTCAGGATAGAGCGTCGGATCATTCTTGGTTACTTGTGCGCGGCATAATGGACACCGGTCCATTCCCGGGGCGGGCATGCCAGCAAGGCCTGGCAGCGCTGAATGTATGTTTCGACCAGCCGATCGCCGGGGCGATACTCAAGACACGTTTTGAAGCGTGCGGCCGCCTGTTCAAACGCACCTGAGAGATAAATGTCGTGCGCGATGCGGTAGCTTTCCAAATACTCGAGCAAAGGCTGTTCTAACTTGGCATCTACGCGATCGATTATGGTGAAGATCTTTATCGGTCGGCTTTTGCCTTTCAAAACGACACGGTCGATTAGCTGGAGGGTATAGGATTCTCGCAGCAGCTCAGCGGCCGCTTCACCAATGAGCAGGTCGCGGCCATAATCTTTCGTCAGGCTTTCCAGACGAGCGGTGACATTCACGGTGTCGCCGATCACGGTTGGTTCCATTTTGCGTGAGGAACCCATATTGCCGAAGACGACCTCGCCGAAGTTAAGTCCGCAGCCCATCGTAAAAGAACGGAGACCACGTTTCTGCCAGTCCTCATTGAGCCGGACCAAAGTCTGTTGCATCCGAAGCACCGATTCGACGGCCAGCGTTGTGTCTCGTGCCGGTCCGGAGCTGTTGACATGTCCCCAGACCGCGAGGATGGCATCGCCGATGAATTTGTCGACCGAGCCACGACAGGCGAAGATATCTTCCACCATCAGGGAAAGATATTCGTTGAGCTGAGCTACCAGCTGAGTCGAGGCCATCTCTTCCGCCATGGTGGTGAAATCGCGCAGGTCGGTCACGATGAGCGCGACCTGAGCCCGTTTGCCGCCAAGGGAGGTGAGATAGCTTGCCGGATTATCCAGTACCTCCCGGACTATGTCCTTTGATACATAAGATTCCAGAGTGCGCCGAATTCGAAGTTTCTCGATCGTCTCGTAAGTATAATCGTAGACGAACGAGATCAGCCCCGCGACTGCCATCGCCAATACAGGCGGGATGCCTAGAATAATTGTACTAAATTGATCGTAAACAAACCTAACGATAAATAAATAAGCAGTGACGCATAATGCGAACCCCGCCAGCCGTATCCACATTTTGCCGATCAGCGATGTAAGCAGCCATGCTCCCAGGACGGCGGCCGCGATCAGAAAATATTCGGTGGCCGCTGGCCATTGGCGGAGAAAGGCTCGATGCAACAATGCGTTAACTGAATTCAGTTGCAGCTCCGGACCTGCCATCTGGCCGAAGGGCGTGGAATGTTCGTCATGGGCCCAATTCCCGAAGGGCCCGACCAGAATTACCTTATCGCGAATCGCGGTGCCGTCGGCGAAGTTACGTTTCCAGTAAAGTGGAACAAATACCTGGTAGAGTGGAACCGCCGCGAAAGTTCCCGGTGGCCCACTGTAACGGAACAATTTTGACCTGAGCGGATCAGGCAAATTGGGCTCGGTAAGCTTGGAGGCGCTCAGAAACGCGAGCGAAGATAACGGCGAACAATTCATTTTCGGAGCCACTCTGCCCGATTCCAGTTGCTCCATCGTAACCTGATATTGTGCATTTCGGACGACACCGTTGTAGCTCGGCCAAAAATTGACGTAACCAATCGCAGGATGGGTCGGTCCCGCATCGGGAACGACCGTCGAACTTGGAAGACTAAGGGCCCAGGCCTGCTGGCCCGGTCCGATTGTCTCCAGGGCGAGGTTGCTGCCGAAAACAATTTGGTTTGGGAATCGCTCAAAGACGTCGCGCAGGGCCGAGTCTCCCTCGGCTGGTTTGGTGAAAAGAAGGTCAAAGACAACAGCGCGAGCGCCCGCGGCCAACAGGCGTTGACTGAGAAGCGCGTAAACTTCTCGTGACCATGGCCAGCCCCCTGCCATCAGATTCAAGGCGCGGTATTCGGCCGAGCCGGGCGGCACATCCGCAAACAGTGTCTTCAAGTCGAGCTCAGAGAGAGAAATGGAGCTGCTGTCAATCCCGAGAAAGAGCAAGCGATCGTCTGGCGGATTGAACCGGCTTCGCACCGAAACCGCGTCGCGAAAGAAATACTCCCAGCTGGTTAATGTTCGCCCTGCGTAACCCGCTTTTTCCGAGAGATATAATCCGCCAATAGCAACGAACGCGGCGGAGCAAATAATTCCGTGAACTAATCGACGGGAGCGGCGCCCTGGCATCGGATATAACTAACAAAATATGTCATCACAGCCAAAACTAATCCTTGGAAACGGCTTGACCATATTGGGTCTAATTGTTCTCATGCCAGCCATGGATCTCGACCTCCGCCTGATCGGATTTCATGGTAGTCGAACATTACGCATTATAGCCGCGTTGTTCTTTATGGCGCTCAGCGGCATCGGGTCTGCAGCTGACCTGTCCCAGGCGGTGGTCCGGCAGAAAGTGAACGTGGTCACGTTAGCGCCGAACCTGACCGCAGAACCGAGACCCGCCGCACAGGGAGCCGTCGTCCGAAATGAAAATGTTGTCCGAACCGGTACCGAATCGCGCGCTGAGCTGGAGTTTACGGATCTGACACTGGCACGGCTCGGTTCCAATTCCATTTTCTCATTTGATGCGCAGGCGCGCGCGATGACGTTTACTCGCGGCGCCGTACTTTTTTCCAAGCCGACGAACTCGGGCGCGATCGAGCTGAGGTCGGGAGCAATTACGGCCGCTATCACGGGTTCTACCGGCTTTATCTCTAATGTGCCGATTGGCGGGATCAAAACCGGCGGTCCGAGGCAACCTGTGCAAAAGGGCAACACTACGCTCGTAGGTATGCTAGAAGGAAAATTGGTGGGAGGTGCTCATTGGCGCGATAACAGGGGGCGAGAGCAAACAACGAACTTTCATTTGGGGCCTGGCGAGATGCTCGTGGCGCAACCCGGTCGACCGCCAATTATCGCGCAATTTGATATTCCACGTTTCCTTCGTACCTGCCCGCTGATAACCGGTTTTTCTCATCCACTTCCGAACCAACTGGAATTGGACCGTGCCGTCGCGAACTATCGTGCGGACGAGCGCCGCGGATTTATCGAACAAAGGAACGTTTTGGTTTCCAGTCAGCCGGTGCAGGTGGCGTGGACCGGATACAACTCTCCCAATCGAGGTTCGTTTGACGCCAGCGTCGCGCAACTCGGCCGTATGTCGCAGTCGACGAGTTCTGGCGGTGGATTCGTCAACGTCGGCGGCACCGGCATTATCCGCGGTCAATTGGTCTGGGATACTTCGGCCGACCTTGATCTGCATTTAACTTTGCCTGACCAGCAGCAGGTCTACTACGCGAATAGGTCGGTGACCTTCAACGGTGGGAAAGCGACGGCAACTCTTGACCATGACAATTTAGGTGGAACTATCGACGCGGCACCGAGTCATCGGGTCGAGAACATCGTCGTCAACGGAGTTCCTGCATCCGGAACTTATTCGTTTTTTGTTAACAGTTTCTCGACTCCGAATTCCTCGGATCCATTTAGCCTTCGAGTCAGCTTTAATGGTCACACTCAATTGCTGACCGGTAACTTGGGACCGGAGCAAAACAGCACCCCCGTAATCGTCCAGGTTCCGCCTGGTGGTTAGAAATGGCACAGATTATTTACCGAGGATCAACAATGGACTTTTTTATCTTCGCGAGATTTCACGCGCTTCTTGGTAAGGGCGCACCGTGGCAGAAGCGAGGCCTGGCAATCATGCTCCTTCGCGAGAGGAGCTGTGTTGCCGGAGCTCTTGACGTCAACCCTGCGGAACGAATCGACTACGTGACCACTCCCCGTCTCTGAATTCACGTGGATTTCAAAATTTTCCAGCGCGGAATAATAATCGTGGCGGCGGTGTTCGAGTTGTCGTCTGCCGGACACAGCTTCGCGCAAGAGGACGCCGCGCGAATCGAGACCCAGCAGGCGGTCACGACACGAGATCAAACTGCGATTGGCGAGCAGCCTGCCACTGGAGAGATTACCGACCCGGAGCTTGGCGATATCAGTCTCGTGATGCGATTGCCGCGTCCAAAGATGTTTTCGTTTTCCACAAGCCAATCTCTCAATTTCACCAGCAATGCCTTCCTCGTTGAGGATCACGCGCAAAACGCTTTTTTTTGGAATGGACGCGCTGATGTCTCCTTTATTCCGTACGCGACGCGCGACTTCACTCCGCGCTTAACGTTCGAGCAGAATTGGTTTCGTTATGATCATTTCTCCGAATTGGATTTCGATTCGCAAAGTCTTCAGTTGGACGCTCGATATAATCTGACGCGCGACCGCAGCTGGTTCTTTGACGGGTCCTACGCCCTCACGCGACTTTGCTCACAGCATCCGTCGATCGGAGAATTCTATAAATTCGGATTCCTGAACGCCAGCGTTACCCACGTCGGCAGTATCACCTCCCTCCCGATCTCCTTCGGCATTTCAGGGGGTGCTTACTGGCGGCATGGAGAGCCGTCTACGTTTGACCGTATCGCCCCTTACCTGAGCGCTCTTGCAATCTACAATTTTTGCCCAACGGTCCAGCTTAGCGGTTTTATCAGGCCAGAATGGCAATTCTACACCAACGATCCGAATAGCTCCTCTCGTCAAGACTTCAACCTTTCTGTCGGCACGACCCTTAGCTGGACCCCGGTTGAATACGTCACTCTGGCAGCATCGGTCGCTTATATAGGGAACTTCTCGAGCGTCGGGAACTCTCCGAGCGTCGGTTTCGGCCGCTACGACGTTGTCACTCCCGGCATCGTGGTGGCTGCCAGAATTGCCTTTTAACAAGGCACTTACGCTTCTTCGAGGTTGTGAAATTAGGGGAATTGCGCACCTGGCCTATGGCGCTTACGGCGCAGATCGTGCTCCCTACTTATCCACGGTATGCACCAGCTCGAAACACTGCTTCGCGCTGCCTCCAAGACTTCGGCTTCGCGCTATTATCTCAGCCCTAACGGGCAGCGGGCGGTTGGGCCATTCCCAATGTCCGAGGTCAAATGGATGATTCGCTGCAGGCATTTCTCGCCCGATGTCCTGATTCGGCCAGAAGACGAAGCGTCATGGACGTCCTACCGCTATCATAATTCGCAAGCAATTGCTGGTAGGACACTATGCATGGTAATCACGTGCCTTCGTCAGCTCGGAATATTGAAGAACGAGAAATGGTCCAAGTGGACCTTTGCGTGACAGCTGATCGCGCTCTGGAAGCCCGTCATCAGA